>NZ_JBJGXV010000015.1:0-146421 GCF_045447295.1 Pseudomonas sp. O39 | reverse complement strand
TAAGCAGCCGTGACCCAAACAACGGATATGTACTCAGCGCCCCCCGACAACCACAGCACTCAACCCGTAAAAAAAGATGTGTAGATACCTATGCTGCGATGACGGTGGTTCAGTCAATATATCTGTCGACTGAAACTCCGCTATCGCAGGCAAGCCAGCTCCCACACTTGATCCCCTTTCAGGTCGAGATGGGGGTCAGTAATCTTTGCGTTTGCGGAACGCCCAGCGCCCGGCAATCAAGGTAAACGTTGCCACCAACGCCACCAGAATCCAAAACCCTTCCGGGTCAGTCGACAGCGGCACGCCCCCCACGTTCATGCCGAAAAAACCGGCAATGATATTGATCGGCAGCGCCAGCACCGTCACCACCGTGAGGGTGAACAGCGTGCGGTTGCTTTGCTCGTTGAGGTTGGCGGCGATCTCTTCCTGCAACAGCTTGATGCGCTCACCCAAGGCCATCAGGTCGTTGATGATCAGTGCAAATTCCTCGGTAGATTTGCGCAATTCCTTCACGTCTTCTTTTTGCAGCCACTGCGGCGGGCGATTGAGCAGGCGCAGCAGCGACCCCGGTTCCAACGCCAGCAGGCGTTGCAGGCGCACCAGCACGCGGCGCGCAGCACCGAGTTCGGCGCGGTTGGTGGAGAGGCGTGAGGACAGCAACTGGTCTTCGATTTGGTCGACGCTGAGGCTGGTTTTACGCACGATCTGCGTCAGCACTTCGCCCTGGTCGCGCAACAAATGCACCAACAATTCCAGCGGCGAACGGAAGCGTTCACCGGCCTTCACCGAAGAGCGCAATTTATCCACCGAGTGCAACGGTTGCAGGCGCGCACTCACCAGCAAGCGGCTGCGGGCGCACACCCACAGCGTGGAGATATCCGAGGAGACCATGCTGCTGAAGTTGAACACCACGTCGTTGACCACCGCCAGCAGGGCCGAGTCGACATGCTCGATACGGGTGGAGCGCGAGCCTTCGTGCAGGGCTTCGAAAAACTCATCCGGCAATGCCAGGTTGGCCTTCATCCAGCGCTCGCACGCCGCGTGAGCCAGGTTCAGGTGCAGCCAGAGGAACTCTTCCGGGTCTTGCGGCGCTTTCAACGCCGCCAGCGCGGTGGCTGAGTCAATCTGCTCACCTTTTTCACCGGGGCGAAAACGAAAACCGTAAAGCAGGCCAAACAGATCGGGATCCTGATGGCCGTGGTCGATGCTGTGGTTCATGGAGGCTCGCAGAGAAAGCGCCTGTAGGACGTTTCACAGGTTCGCGTGGGCGAATCATTGCAAGGAAATTTGACAAAATTGTGACGGTTTGCGGTTTATTTCGTTGAAATGACATTTTGTTGACCACCTGTCAGAAATCGTTCAAGAAGCCTCTAGAACGGCCGACTCAAGGCTTAAGGCCCGCTGCAAATGGGCTAAGTCTTGATGACAGGGACGTTATGGCGTGCTTGCACCTTTTTCCTTGTTCTGAGGCATCCCCCCATGAATATTTTGCGCACTTCCTTGAGAGCACAAATTTTGTCGCTGCTCAGCGGCAGTCTGCTGGCGATTTTGTTGATCGCACTGGCTTGTTTCAACTTCCTCTCTAACGGCGTGCAAAGTTATCGCAGCCTGATCGATGGGCCCTTGCTCACCTCTCAATTGATTGACGAAGCCAACCTGCAATTCAAGGTGCAAGTGCAGGAGTGGAAAAACGTATTGCTGCGCGGCAAACAGCCCCAGGACCTGGAAAAATACTGGGGCCAGTTCCAGGACCGGCAACGCGATGTGCAGGGCATTCTCACTCGGCTGGTCAGCCAGACTCAGAATGACCCCGGCCTGAGCCGGCGCATTGACAGCCTGCGCCAGGAACACTTGCAGTTGGGTGTGGCTTACCAGAAGGGGCGTGATGCCTACATGGCTGCCGGTGCCGACCCGACCGCCGGCGACAACGCTGTCAAAGGTGTGGACCGCGCCACCAGCGACCAGATGAGCACCCTGGTCAGTGACCTGCGCGCGCAGGGCAGCCAGCAGGCCCAAGCCATCAGCGCCTATACCGAACGCACGGTGATGGTGGGGCTGGCAATCATGTTGCTGTCGGGTGTGGTGATCGGTCTGTTCAGCTTGTGGCTGATCAACCGCAACCTGATCCTGCCGATTCGCGGCCTGATCGACTACGTGACCCAACTGAGCCACGGTCGTTTTGCCGAACGTGTCGCCAGTCGCCGTCAGGATGAACTGGGCCATCTGGCCGCCGCTGCCAATACGCTGCGTGACTTCCTCGCCGAAACCTTCAACCGCTTGCAGCGCAGCGCCACTGACCTGGTGAGTGCCAGCGGCGAGTTGAGTTCGATCGCCGGACAGATGGCGAACGGTACCCATGAACAATTCAACCGCACCGACCAGGTGGCCACCGCCATGACCGAGATGTCAGCCACCGCCCAAGAGGTTGCACGCCACGCGGCCAGTGCCTCGCGCGCCGCCGATGAGGCGGATCATTCGGCCCGCGAAGGTGGCGAAGTGATGAAGGTCACCATCGCCACCATTGGCCAGATGCGCAATGAAATCCTCAACACCGGCACCATCATCCGTCGCCTGGAAACCGACAGCGTACGCATTGGCAAAGTGCTGGAAGTGATCCGCGGCATCGCCGAGCAGACCAACCTGCTCGCACTCAACGCCGCCATTGAAGCGGCGCGGGCAGGCGAAGCGGGCCGTGGGTTTGCGGTGGTGGCCGATGAGGTGCGCAGCCTGGCGCAACGCACGGCGGCGTCGATCATTGAGATCAACCAGATTATCCACGCGGTGCAAACCGGCGCGGTGGATGCGGCCGAGGCGATTGTCAGTGGCCAGTCGTGCAGCGATGAGAGTGTGGAAAAAGTCTCCCAGGCCGGTGCGATGCTCAATCACATCACGCTGGCCGTAGAGGCGATCCGTGACATGAATCGCCAAATCGCCACGGCAGCCGAGGAGCAGACCTCGGTGGCCGAAGATATCTCGCGCAATATCACTCAAATCACCACTGTGGCCACGGCGAACATGGACAATGTGCAGCGCACTGAAGCGGCCAGCCAGAACCTGCGAGGGTTGTCGGCCGAGCTCAATCAAGTGACGGCGCGTCTGGGCGCCTGATAAGAGGGGCGGCAGGCTGAAGCTGAACACCGTGCTCTGCTAGGTGGACACGCTCAGTTCACCGCCGTGGGCCTGGGCGTTCTGCTCGACGATGTATAACCCCAGGCCAGTCATGATCACTGATCACTTGGCGAGCGCCCATAAAAAAACCGCGCCACGTTAAACGTGGCGCGGTTTTTTTGGCAGTTGACTCAGGTGTCTTGCTTGTTTTCCAGCACGGCGCCGGTCTTGGCGTCGAGCTTCACTTCAAAGCGCTTGCCAGCAGTGTCGGTCAGGTCAACTTCGTAAACCAGTACACCGTTTTTGTGGTCCAGCTCAGTGTCGGTGATGCTCGCTCCGGCGTGGGTGGCCACGGCGGCGGCATTGAGTTTCTCAAACGGCATGACGGCGCCGGACTTGAGCAGGCCTTCAATGTGATCCGGACGAACGTCAGCCTGGGCCAGGCCGGCAGTCAGGGTCAGGGCGGTTGCGGCGAACAGGGCGGTCAGGGTTTTCATGGTGTATGTCCTTCTGGGTGAGCTGTTTAAGTGGCGCCAGATTAACCGGCGCAACTTAACTCATCCTTAATGGCGCACTGACACCAAGGCCCGACTCACTCAGTAGCCGTTGTCCTTCAGCAAATCCTGCACACTCGAGGACGGCCAGCGCTTGTAGAACTTCAGCAGTTCGGCGGCGCGGTTGGTGAAAACGCCATCGACGCCGGCTTTCATCACTTTTTCGAAGTCCACCGGCTCATCGACGGTATAGACGTGCACCAGCAGGCCCTTGTCGTGGGTCAGCTTGTTCATCTCAGGCTTCACCAGGTCGGTGTAGCTCTGGTCGCCATGGTTGGTCAGCTCGGCCGAAGGGCCAGTGCCGATGGCGCCGAGGCTCTTGGCTTCATCGACCCATTTTTCGAACTCGGCCGCGTCTTTCGGCTCTTGCTTGGCGTAGTAAGCAGCTTTGGTCGGCTCGCCGGATTCAGCGAAGGTCTGCGCGGATTTCGGCTCGATGCTGCCTGGGCCCACCCACAGCAACAGGATTTTCGGGGTGTTGGGCATTTCTTTCTGCAGCTCTTTCAAGCTGTCTTTTTCAAACGTTTGCAGCACCACACGGCCTTTGCCCTGGCCCACACCCGTGTTGCTCTTGCCCAGCTTGGAGCCGGCGGAGCTCAACCAGCCCTTGTCCAGCAGCTTGTTTTTCAGGTCGGCTTCGATGCCCGGGAATTGCTTGGGCTCCTTGGTCTCAATGTACAGGCCGGGTTTGTGCTGCGGGTTGCCTTCGGCGATCTTGATGATTTCGTCCAGGCTCTGGATTTTCAAGCCAACGAACGCCGGGCGGGCGCGGTCCGGGTAGGCGGCGTTGAACCAGCTGCCGGCGTCCAGGGTGCGTAATTCAGCCCAGGTGAATTCGTTGGCGGTAGCGTCTTTGCGCTCCGGGAATTTGGTGGCCACGTCGGTGGTGCGCTGCAGGTTGTTGTCGTGCAGGGCGAACAGCACGCCGTCCTTGCTGCGTTGCAGGTCCATTTCCAGGTAGTCGGCACCCAGGTCGCGTGCGAGCTTGTAGGAAGCGGCGGTTGATTCGGGGGCGTCGTAGGAAGCGCCACGGTGGGCGATGACGGCCGGGTACGGAATGCCTTCGTTTGTCGCCAATTCAGCCGGGCTGATCGGGTCGGCAGCCTGTGCCTGGCCAAGGCCGAGCATCAGAGCGAGCAGCAAGGCGCTCTTGGAAAACGTGACAGGCATATGCGAAGTCCTTTCGTGGAGGTAACTTTGAGAAGGCGTCCTTTTTAACAATTGATTGCGAAAGGCGCTATCACCAAACCGACATTAACGTGCGCAGTGGCCATTTTTCTGGGTTTTTTTGTGGTGCATTGCAGTATTCTTGGCCCAAGCTGCCCCATTAGAGGGCGGTATTTTCTGCCACGCGTGTAAACCATCTTTCCAGTCCCAGTGGGACTTTTCAGTGAGGTTTACCATGCGCATCACGTCCGAACTTATCTGCCAGGCGGCCGACCACCTCCATGGTTTTGTCGGCCTTAATCGCAAAACCGGCCAGTACATCGTGCGTTTCAGCGAAGACTCTTTTGGCATGGATGTGGCCGATGACGGCATCATTCCCACCGCTGAGTTTGTCTGGCTACCCGCCGCCGACGACACCATGACCCTGTCGCGCGAACGCCTTCAGTTGTTGCTGGACCAAAACATTGACGACCGCATTAACATCAGCGAGCCATTGCGCGTGTACATGCGCCGGGTGGAAATCCCGCAGATCAGCGCATTGCGCAGTTTGGTCAGCTAAGCGAACGCTTCTCTACAGACGTTGAAGATCAAAGGTGGGAGCTGGCTTGCCTGCGATCGCGGTGGGTCAGCCTCTACATCGGTTGGCTGACACACCGCCATCGCAGGCAAGCCAGCTCCCACAGGGGGCACATTTTCAACGCTCAAACAGGTACGCTCGCTCCACCTTGCACACACGCGTGTGACACGCCGAGTACCAGGTGGAGCGCCCTTGCTCGCGCACGGCGCGATGTTCGGCTTGCTGTTTCCAGGCCAGGATCGCCGCCTCGCTGTTCCAGTAGGACACGGTGATCCCCAAGCCGTCTTCACGTGCCGATTCCACCCCCAGAAATCCCGGTTGTTCGCGCGCGAGTTCCCGCATGCGGGTAGCCGCCTGGCCGTAGCCTTGATCACCCTCGGTGCGCAATGAGCTGAAAATCACCGCGTAATAGGGGGCAGCGGGCGTGTTGGCGATCATCGGTACACAGCCTGGCAGGCCTTGAGCAAGGCAAGCGCCAACGGCGGAGTGACGCCCTTGAGTGCTGCGCGTTCCGGCTGGAACAGGGTGGCGACGAAAAACGGGTGGTCCAGCAGTTCTACGGCGCGCAAATCACCCGCCGAGTCATGGCCGCAGGGGATCAAGTCGCCTTCGAGCAAGGCACTGGCGAAGTCCGGGTTCACGCCGTAGCGGCAGCGATAGCCTTCGTGGATATCCAGCGTACCGTAGGCCTCGGCGATGCGGGTGTAGGGGGCCAGACGCACAGTGTCGGTGGCCTCAACCAGCGTGCAGCTCAGTGGCGTTATCACCGCGCGCTTGGCCTCGGGCGCCAGCTCGCCATGTTCCGCATCCGCCCATCCCAGCACGTGGCGGGCATATTCCAGCACCGCGTGTTGAAAACCACCGCAAGTGCCGAGGAAAGGGCGCCGTTGCTCGCGGGCAAAACGGATCGCGCGCAATGCGCCGTCGGTGTCGCGGTAGGGGCTGGCGGGCACACACCAGAAGCCGTCAAAGCCATGCAGTTCGCGGGTGGGGGTGATCGAGTCGGTATCGAGCCATTGCACGTGAACGCTCAAGCCCAAGGTGTCGGCTGCTTGTTGCAGCGCCACGGGTATCGCCTGGTGTGCAATCACGTCGGGGTTGTAATCGCCGATCAGGGCGAGGTGCAAGGTTGTGGCTTTCATCGTGTACGTCCCATGGCTTGTTGTGTCCTGGGTCACACTATAGATTGGCGCTCACGCAATCAAAATTGGCGTTTGCCCATATGCTCAATGCAGCCACGCACTATCAAATTGACTACTCCGACCTGTCGCTGATCCTCGCCCTGGTTCGCCGCGGCACCCTGGCACGGGCGGCGGCACTGTTGCGGGTGGATGTGTCCACGGTGTTCCGCGCGGTGCGGCGATTGGAAGCGGCGCTGGGCCAGACCTTGTTTGAGAAAAGCCGCGCCGGCTACCTGCCCACCAGCTTGGCCAGCAATCTGGCGCAGCAGGCCGAGCATGCAGAACAAGCGTTGGAGGCGGCGCGCATTGGGGTGGAGCAGGGCGGTGAAGTGATCAGCGGTACCGTGCGCCTGACCTGCACCGACTCGGTGTTGCAAGGCCTGCTGTTGCCGGCGTTGGCGCGGTTCATGCCCGATTACCCGGCGTTGACGCTGGAACTGAGCACCTCCAACGATTTTGCCAACCTCAGCCGTCGCGATGCGGATATCGCCCTGCGCCTGACCAAGACACCGCCGGAACATCTTGTCGGCCGTTGCCTGGGCACGGTGGCCTATCAGGTGTGCGCCAGTGCGGATTTCGTGCGGCGGCACGAAGGGCGGGAGCTGGCCGATTTGGCTTGGATCGCACCGGATGACTTCCTGCCTGACCACCCCACCGTCGCCTGGCGCCGCGAGCACCTGCCGGGTGTGCGCCCCAGTTATCGCTGCAACAGCATGTTGTCGGTCACCGAACTGGTGCGCGCGGGCCTGGGGGTGGCTGCGCTGCCGGATTTTCTACTGGCGGATGGTTTGCAGCCCCTGGGCCCCACTCTGGCGGGACGTGACACGGCGCTGTGGTTGTTGACGCGCCCGGATTGCCGGGCGCTGCGTTCGGTGGTCGCGTTGTTTGATGAGTTGGGACGGCATGTGCGCTGGTCGCGTCGTTAGGGTTTTCGCACAAAGTGTTCATGCATTTCGCACGTCAGGGTCTCAATACGCTCGGTGAGCTTCTTGGTCATTTCCGTCAGCCGCGTGTTCTGTTCCAGCAAATCCAGCAGTTGCTGGGTGGTCTGTTCGGCCTGGGCCTGGCGTTCGGTGTTGGCGATGGCGATGGCTTCGCGGTGTTGCGCGTCTGCGTCGGACTGGGCTTTGTCGCGGGCGGCCTGACGCGTCTGGGCCAGCAGGATCAACGGCGCGGCATAGGCGGCTTGCAGGCTGAAAGCCAGGTTGAGCAGGATGAACGGGTACACGTCGAATTGGGTGATGCCGGTGATGTTCAGCACGATCCACACCAGGACGATCACGGTTTGCGCGCCGAGGAACGTCGGGGTACCAAAGAAGCGCGCGAAGGCTTCGGCCTTCAGGGCGAAGGTGTCGTTGCCGAAGGTCGTCGCCAGGTGGGCGTGGCCTCGGTGGAAACGCAAGTGGTCGACGGGCGCAGCTTGCGGCTTTGCAGGGGGCGTGACGTCTGGGGTCATGGCGGGCTCGAATCCTAAGCGTTAAGACAAGCAAGCACTATAGACCGAGCCCCCAGCCAGGCACATGAAGAACCGGTCAGTGATTGCCCCGCTCGTTGGCAAACGCGCTCACCGCTTGCACCGCCTCGGTAGTGCCCTCGCGAATTTGCAGGATGACCGTGCCTGCACGGTTGGCCAGGTCGACCCCAAGCGCCGCACGGTCGCGGGTGCTGTCCATGCTCTCGATGGCTTGGCGGGTTTCGTCCTGGATCATCGCGATCATGCTGGAAATTTCCGCCGTCGAGCCGCTGGTACGTGCCGCCAATTGCCGTACTTCATCGGCCACCACGGCAAAGCCACGGCCTTGCTCACCGGCGCGCGCCGCTTCGATGGCCGCGTTCAGCGCCAGCAAGTTGGTCTGGTCGGCAATCCCGCGAATGGTGTTGACGATGGCGGTGATTTGTTGCGAACGCTCGCCCAGCTTGGCGATCAGTTGCGAGGAACCGTCAATGTCGGCAGCGATCGCGCGCATGCCGCTGGCGGTTTGCTGAATCACGTCGGCGCCTTTTTCGGCAATGTCCCGGGTGTTCATGGAGATGTGGTACGCCTGGTTGGCGCTCGCGGCGTCGGCGGCATGCTGTTGCACCCTGGCGGTGACGTCGGAGGCGAATTTGACCACTTTGCACAGGCGCCCGCTGGCGTCGTAGACCGGGTTGTAGTTGGCTTCGAGCCACACGGTCTGGCCGTTTTTATCAATGCGCTCGAACTGGCCGCTGAACAACTCGCCCTGGTTCAAACGTTTCCAGAACTCGCTGTATGCCGAGCTATTCGCCAGCTCCGGTTTGCAGAATACGCGGTGATGCTGGCCCTGGATCTGCGACAGGGTGTAACCCATGCGCCGCAGGAAGTTTCCGTTGGCCGTGATGATGGTGCCGTCGAGGTTGAACTCGATCACCGCCATGGCGCGGTCGATGGCGCCCAGTTTGGCGTTGGCTTCGCTTTCGGTTTGCAGGCGCGGTGTGACGTCCATGGCGTACTTCACCACTTTGATCACCTGGCCCGTGTCATTGCGCACCGGGTTGTAGCTGGCCTCCAGCCACACCGACTGTCCGCTGCCAGCCACCCGTTCGAAGGTGCCGGACTGAAATTGGCCATTGCGCAATTGCGTCCACAACTGGTTGTACTCGGCGCTGCGGGCGAAGGCGGGCGTGCAGAACATTCGGTGGGGCTGGCCCACGATCTGTTCGGCGCGGTAGCCCATGGTCTTGAGGAAATTGTCATTGGCCCGCAGCACGACGCCCTGCAGGTCGAATTCGATCACTGCCATGGAGCGTTCGATGGCATCCAGCATGCTGGCTTGCTGGGCGTTGGTGTGTTGCAGGGTACTGATGGTTTTTTTATGGGCGTTGAATAGCATGTTCGAGGGCTCGGGGAAGCACGCGTCTAAAGTATCCATGAATGTGCGCCTGACCCCGTACGGCCCTGGGCCTTACGGTTGACTTGCTCATTGTCAGCTTCCTGATGCTGACAGAGGGGGTTGAACAACGGACTCAGAGTGATAAGCCTGCCAAGAAGTTCGCTGCCCGTGCAGGACCATCATGGGGCAGGCGACCAATGGAGGCATTATGCTATCGCCGTGGGGTGCTGACAGAAGATTCAGACGAGATGTTATATGACAACTTAGGCTGAATGAGCGATGACGTAGTCGCTGACAGTAACCCGGTTACGGCCTGTGTCCTTGGCCGCGTACAGCGCGCGATCCGCGGCGTTGAGCCACATGGCGGCATCGCTGTAGACAGGGCGGAAGTCTGCCAGGCCGATACTCAGGCTCACGCGCAGCTCAGGGATCTGCGGATTACGATAGTTACTAAATAGTTCGCGTATCTGTTCCATGACCTGCGCCGCTTCTTCAAGCGGCATTTGCGGAAGAATCACACAGAACTCATCGCCGCCATAACGGCCAGCCAAGTCGTTTTGTCGCAGATGCAGGCGTAATTTCTGGCTCAACTGACGCAATACCGCATCCCCGACGATATGGCCGTAGGTGTCATTGATCTGTTTGAAGTGATCGATATCGATCAGGGCGATCGTGGCTTGGCCGTGTTGCTGCTGGCACTTATGGAACTTGAGGTTCAGCAGGTCTTTCCACGAACCATGGTTGAGCAGGCCGGTCAGGCTGTCGATGCGGCTCTGGGCGCTGAGGGCGCGCTTGTGTTCCGACAGCTTGATCGCCAACTGATAGCAGACCATGCCGATGGCCACCGGGTAGAGCGCCAACATCGGCAGGCAGGTGTAGACCTGGATGAGGCTGACGCTGGGGTTGAACTTGATGCCGAACAAGCCCCACGCCATGCCGACGCCGGCGGCCTGTGCCAGCAGCCCGCGCAGAAACAGGCGCTTGCCGCCGGCGGCGACGTTGTTCATGGTCATCATTGACATAATGGTCACGGCCGTCAGAGGGCTGAACTGGGCGGCGGCGGCCCAGAAGCCGACGAACAACGAGTCATAAAGCAGGTTGCGCTGTTCGGCTTGGTACGGAAACGGCGAGTGAACGGACAGTTGGTACGCCACATGTGCCCAGGCAACACCATTGAATAGCAGGAACGCCCAGACCCAGCCTGGCATCGCCAGAGGGTAAAGAGCGCCGACGACACTGATACAACCAACCCCCAGGCCGATGATTCTTGGCTTGTAGATACGTCTGGCAAATGACAGCCCTTTGCCTAATCTGTTTTCCATAGTGTTCCGGGTCAGCTCTTTTGTGCAGATGCAACAGCGTGCGTCAGCGGTTAGAGCCGTTGCTCGAATAATAAGTGTGAATATTGTCAGTTATTCGAGTGGGAATAATCAGTGTCCTTCCAAGCCATTTGCGCGGCACAACCGGTGAATACGCAAAAAGAGCCTGGAATGTGGTTCATGCAATCGGGTTTTACTGCGGGCGGGAAGCGCTGACTTCATAACCCGCCAGGAACAGATCGATAGCCGATTCGATCACGTTGGCCTGGCTGGCGGCATCCAGGACAGGTTGGCCCAGGGTGATTTGGGGCCAAAAGGCGAAGGCTTTGAGCAGACTTTGTATCTGGTGGGCAGCGAAGGCCGGGTCGGTGCAGGAAAGTCGGCCATCGTCCTGTGCGGCACGTACCCATTGGGTGAAGCCTTCTTCGCGTTTGCTCAGGCGGTTGACCATGTCTTGCGCGCGTTCCGGGGAATGGATAGTGGCGGCAATCGCGACACGGGCGAGGTCGAGGAAATTGGTGTCCGACATCATCTGCACCTTCGCTTGCAGTAACCCGCGCAATTGATCGCGCAGCGGTCGGTCGCTGGCGTAGCTCACGTCCAACTGCGCAACGCTGCTGGCCCACAATTGGTGGAGGATTTCTGCGAACAACTCTTCCTTGCTGGGGAAGTGGTTGTACACCGTGCGCTTGGAAACACCTGCAGTGGCGGCGATTTTGTCCATGCTGGTGACCTCGAACCCGTTAGCCCGAAACTCGGCGATGGCAGCTGCCACGATGGCTTCGCGTTTACGGTCGGTGAGGCGCAGGGGAGCAGTCATGGGGGGCGTTCGGCTCTTAGAGGAAATTACACTCGGCAGTTTACTTGCTTCGCGTTTTGTTGCAATCTAGAAACTACACTGTGCAGTGTAGTTCATGAGCGGACCGTAGGAGTCACTCTGCAATGGCCACGATATCAACCCGTCTCGACCCAGCGCCTGCGGCGCTCAAGCCTGCCGAGCAGGCGCAAGGAAATTTCAGCAACGACGCCCCGGTTCAGCATGGCGGCTTTGGCAAGACGTTGCGTATTTTCTGGAACATGCTGTTCAACAAGCCGCGCAGTACGCGCCCGGTGGGCAAGATCCCGGTGCAAGCCTTGACGCGTGAGCTGCTGTTGGCCGCTCCCGATCACAGCGTGTTCCGCCTGGGGCACTCCACCGTACTGCTGAAAATGCGCGGTAAATTCTGGGTCACCGACCCGGTGTTCGCCGAACGTGCCTCACCGTTCAGTTGGGCCGGCCCCAAGCGCTTCCACCAGCCGCCTATCAGCCTTGAAGACTTGCCGCCGCTGGAGGCGGTGATTCTTTCCCACAATCATTACGACCACCTTGACCGCAACGCCGTGGTCCAACTCGCCGACAAAACCCGTTACTTTCTCGCGCCGTTAGGCGTGGGCGACCTTCTGGTCAAATGGGGCGTGGATGCCAGCAAAGTCCGGCAACTGGATTGGTGGGAAGGCACCGAGGTCGATGGCATTCGGTTTATCGCCTCGCCGGCGCAGCATTTTTCTGGGCGCGGCCTGTTTGATGGCAACCAGACCCTGTGGTGTTCCTGGGTAATGATCGACGGCGCGCGGCGGATCTTTTTCAGCGGCGACACGGGTTACTTCGATGGCTTCAAACGTATCGGCGAACAATACGGCCCGTTTGACCTGACGTTGATGGAAACAGGCGCTTACAACGTCGACTGGCCCCACGTGCACATGCAGCCGGAACAGACCCTGCAAGCCCATATCGACCTCAAGGGCCGCTGGCTGCTACCGATTCACAATGGCACCTTTGACCTGGCGTTTCACGCCTGGCACGAACCGTTCGACCGCATCATGGCCCTGGCCTGGGAGCGCAACGTGTCGATTACCACGCCGGCGATGGGGCAGGCGTTCAGCTTGAACCAGCCCGAACGCGGGCATGCCTGGTGGTTGGACGTAGAAACTCAAGGCGCGCAAGAGCACGCTGCGGGCTGAGGCAAGGGGCTTTTAAAAAAGGTCTTTTCAGGGTGTTTCCGCCCTGCGACAAACGCCAGATGGGAGTGCGATCATCCCGGGAAAGTTATTCCCGGGGTGCAGGTTTTGATGGAAAAAGATTGTAGGACGCATTGGCAATTGGGTATGCCCTGTCACCTGGAGCCATTGACTGGCGAAGAGATTAGCTCGGCGCATGTGCCCGTTCATTCTCACCCCGATAAAGCGAACCTGGCGGGTATCGTCTTCGCTGCCGAGCACTCCAGGGGCGTCGCGCCCATTCCTGGCTATAACACCCTGGCGCCACTCATGCGAGCCGTGCGGGACCCTGCCTTATCCCTCATCGCCGTGAGTGATGTCGACCCCACCGGGCCGGTGATGGTGGAGGTCCCCCTGGTGCTGAACAACACCACCTTCACGCCTTCCCAAATGCTGTCGGGGTGGCGCATCGGGTTTGCTGATCGGTATGTGTGCGGCGACCAACGCGAACCCGTCGAACACAGCGCGGCTTTGCGCCGTGCCTTTGAGGTTCTGCGTCAGGCCGGTGCGCAATTGGTGCCGGTGGACGCCAGACGTGAGAATTACAACCTTCAATTCAGCCAGCAGCGTTCTAATGAAATTGATGAGCTGGTGACAGCGCATCGCCTGGACGCTTTGGTATCTGACGAGCAGAGCGCCGCGTTTCACGGGGCTTGTACAAACGGGTATCCCTCGCTGTGCGAACCTTTGGAAGAGGGCGCCAAACTCTGGGTTTATGGCGCCCGGTGGGCGCGTGATGCGCTGCCCACGCTGCTGTGCGCGTTTCGACAGATGAGCGCTTGCGTGTCAGGCCATCCGTAGCAACTACGTGGCGCGCTGAACTCTCCTACGATATGAATGGCGAGGGTCTTAACGTCTTAGGGGCTGCAGTTCTTAGACTGGCATCGAGCAGGCGGCTCAAATCAGCGCGAAACCTGGGCTTTAAATGTTGCGCCGGGCGCGGCAAGCCTGAGTGATGACACTCAATGCCATTGAGGGAAGCCATGACCTACAGAGTCCACATCCTCGGCGCGGCGGGTGCCGGTACCACAAGCTTGGGAAGGGCTTTGGCCGAACGCCTGAATGTCGCTTATTTTGACTCCGACGACTTCTACTGGCAGCAAACCTCGGAGCCCTTCACCGTCGCTCGGCTGAGGGATGAACGCACCCGACTGCTGGTGGAACAGAGTGCCGACCTCGAGGGCTGGGTGGTGTCCGGCTCACTGTGCGGCTGGGGCGATGCCATGATCCCGCAGTTCACGCATGTGGTATTCCTGCGTGTGGACCCGCAAATACGCCTGAGCCGCCTGCGCCTGCGTGAAGTGCAACGCTACGGCGACAGGGTGCTGGCGGGAGGCAGCCGCCATGAAAACAGTGTGGCTTTCCTCGCCTGGGCTGCCCGTTACGATGACGGCAACCACAGCCTACGCAGCCTGCGTCGGCATGAAAGCTGGCTGAAACCATTGACCTGCCCGGTGATCCGGCTGGACTCTACGCACCATTCGGTTGCGGCGTTGGTGAATCAATTGATGCCGCTGTTGAGCCCATCAGCCGCGAAATGATGCCTTGTGCGCTGGGCTCGGCCTGGGGGCGGTCAAACCTGCGTGCACTCATGCCCCACCCCGGCGCAAACCCCGGGAAAAACACCAGCCCTTCAGCCTCCAGCCGAAATGCCAATGCCAAGCGGGTTTCATCAGCCGCATCGGCCTGGCTTTCAAAGCGTTGAACCGCTTCCACCGCCAGCCCGGCCTGGCGGGCCAGGTCTTCCCGGCTCCAGCCCAGCATCGCGCGGGCCTGCACGCTGTGCTTGGCGGTGAATTGATGCAGGACGATCTGTTGTTCTACTAAAGAGCTCATTGCCAGAGAGGACATGGGGTTTCTCCAGGATTCGACGGGGGAGGGCAAACTATACTGTGTTTTTGTACAGTTGTTTTGACCGCTCATCAACTGGATTTTTTTATAGCGTTTCAGCTATCCCTCATTCCACCCCTGGCGCCTCCCGAATGATCAGGTGATCGAGGTTTTCGATATTCGCGCTGAACACCCCGAACGTCTGCTCGGGGTTCTTCTTGCTGGGCACCTGTTTCAACGCCGGCGTTACGCCGTAGAAGAAGCAGTACAGCGGCCGCTCACTGTCCACCGCCGCCTTGATCTGCTCAAGGAACACCTTGCGCTTGCGGTAGTTCTCGATGAGTTTTTTGCTCAGGTAGACATTGACCGAGTAGGGCTTCTTGTCGAGCCACACCTTCTTTTCGAAGTCGATGCGAAAGCTGCTGGTGTAGTCCTTGATCGCCTTGATCCTGCCCCAGTAGATCAGGCCGTTGTTGTCCTGCAGGTATTCGACTTTCTTGAAAAACGTCCAGTAGGTCGCGGTGTGCTCGCCGATCTTCAGCGGCATGGCCTTGAGCCTGTCCTTGTCGTCGATGTTCGACACGTAGCATTCCACCGGGTGGGCGAATACGCTGGTTTTGTCCGGGGTTGAATCGCTGGCGCTGTGGGATGGTTCTGAGCGGGTTGAAGGCGCTTTCGTTGGCTCTTGTGGGGCGCTGGCCTCGGACCCAACCCGTGGCGTTTTACGTTCGTACTGACGCCGTGTCAGCACAAATTCCGATGGGAAATTGTCCTCGCGCTCGTCGTCACTTTCGCCGGCGGCGGTCTTGTGCGTGCTGGCATAGCGGCAGCCGTCGATATGCCGGGTGCTGGTCTTGTTCTTGAAGTGCGGTGTGCGCAGGTAATTGACGTTTTTCGCGTTGAATGTGCTCAACGTATTGCCCGTATCAAATGCCGCGCGGCATTCATCGTTGGGGCACAGGAAACGGTCCTTGTCGGAATCGAAGTCGGCCGTTTCGTCGAAATTCAGGTCTCGTACGTCGTAGATCGACAGCTTGTCATCGAGACTCAGGCTGTAGGCCGTGTCGAATTTCATGGGGCTCGGGTCCGTGAGATGAATTGCTGGATATTACGCAAAACTTCGCCTTTAAGGAGATCAAAAGTGTGGGAGCGGGCGTGCTCCCACATTTAGATATGAGGCGTGCTGGCTACACGCCGTCCACTCAGGAAACACAAGGTGCCGCCCACGGCGGTCAGTGCGCCGAGGGCATAAAACATGCTGACGGGTGCCGCATTGATCAGTAGATAACCGCAAATCACCGGGCTCATCGCCCCGCCAAATGCGGCCAGATTTTGCGCGCCGTAGTAGCTGCCGCGCAGGGCATCCGGGGCGATGGTGTCGATAAACAGGAACTCCGAGGGGTAGATGATCATCTCGCCCAAGGTGAACACGAACATCGCCAGGCACCACGTGAGCAAGCTGTGCGCCTGGCTGAAGCCGATCAGCCCGGCAATGAACAGCAGGGTGCCCAGCACGATCCAGTAGCGCAGTTGTTCGCGCTTGAGGAAGCGGCCGATCTGGTACTGCATCAAAATTACGGTAATGGCATTGCAGGCCAGCACCGCCGACAGAATCTTCAGCGCCTCGGCCGGCTTGTAGGCCACCAGCAAAAACTGCGACAGATAAAGGGTGTAGCGCCCGTGGACAATGGTGCTCAACAAACTGCCGCTGGTGAACAGGATCAGCGTGCGGTCGCTGCGCAACGTGCGCAGGGTGGTCAGAAAACTTAAGGGTTTGTTGCTGTCGTCCCGTTGGGTGGGCGGGATGCCGATCATCAGGAACAGGCTGCCAAACGCAATGGCGCTGGCGATCAGGAACGGCGCCAGTTGCATGTGGCCGGCGATCACCACGCCGACCATCGGGCCGGTGGCGTAGCCGACGTTGGTCAGTGTGTAGCGCAGTGAAAATACCTTGGCGCGATCCCCGACGGGCAGGTTCTCGCTGATGATGGCCTTGGAGCCGATCAGGAATAATGCCGACGCGGCTTCGGTGATGACCAGGGTCAGGGTGGTGAGGTAGAGGTTGCTGGCAAAGGTCAGCAACAGAAAACCGATGGAGCTGGAGAGCATGGCCAGGATCAGCAGCTTGCGCTTTTCCAGGCGGTCGATGATGTAGCCGCCGTAGAGGCCGAGCAGTGTGGCGATGAACACAGCGATGCCCATCAGCAGGCCGATGTCCTGTTGATTGAGACCCAGTCGGGTACTCAGCAGCAAGGCCAGCAAGGGACTGGTCATGGCGCGGCTGACCACGATGGTCACCGAGCAGATCATCAGGCGGCGGATTACCAGGGAGTAGGTGGCCACGGTGGGGCGGATGTCCTTGTCATAAATGCGCAGCCGAGCCGAGCACTGTTCTAAAGCTCAATGGAGATCCCCTGTGGGAGCCGGGCTTGCCCGCGATGGCGGTGAGTCAGGCGATGTAGATGCAAGCTGATCCACTGCTATCGCAGGCAAGCCAGCTCCCACAGGAGTTTGTGGTGTTTACTGGCCGGCGTTGATGCTGATTTTCTCGACCGCACCCTGCTCCAGGTCCCATTTCTTCAGGATCTTGCCGTACGTCCCATCCTCAATCATACCCTGCAACGCTTCACTGATCGCCGTGACCAATTCGGTGTTGCTCTTCTCAATCCCCAGCCCCGTGAACTGCTTGGAAATCGCCAGGCCCACCGGCTTGTACTTGCCCTTGTCCAGCGACATCAAATAAGGAATCGTCTCGCTGCCCTGCATCGCCGCATCCAGGCGGTTCTGCTGCAACTGCGCCCGTGCATCCGCCGAGCCTTCAGTGCCGATCACCACGATGGCCGGCTTACCCGCCGCTTCGCAGTTTTCCTTGCTCCATGCGGCAATTTCCGACGGCCAGGTAGTACGGCGGCTGGTGCCGACTTTTTTACCGCACAGGTCAGTCAATGCCTTGAGGTCTTCACGCTTGGCCAGGGTGTACAGCTGCGGGCCGCTGGTGAAGTAGTCGATGAAGGTCACAGCCTTTTGGCGTTCGGCGGTGTCGCTCATGCCCGACAGCACGATGTCCACGCGCTTGGTGGTCAGGCCGCTGAGCATTTGCTCGAAGCCGGTTTCCTGCCACTTGATCTTCACGCCCAGGCGTTCGGCCAGGGCGTTGCCCAGGTCGAAATCCAGGCCGGTGAGCTTGTTGGTGGCGGTGTCCTTGAAGTCCATCGGCGGGTAGTTCGGCACGATGGCCGCGCTGATCTCGCCTTTTTCCTTGATTGCTGCCGGCAATGCCGCCAATACACAGGTGGAAGCCATCAGGCCTGCGAGCAACGTTGGGATAAACAATGTTTTCATGGGGGCGTTCTCGTTAGTTTTTTAGTTAAGTGCGAACGGCAGAAATAAAGCTTTGGGTACGCGGGTTTTGTGGGCTTATTAGAATTTCTTCGGGGCTGCCGGCTTCCACAATCTGGCCGGCGTCCATAAACACCATGCGGTTGGAGACTTCGCGGGCAAAGCCCAACTCATGGGTGACCACAATCATGGTCATGCCGCTGGTGGCCAAATCGCGCATCACCGACAGCACTTCGCCTACCAGCTCCGGGTCGAGGGCTGACGTGGGTTCGTCAAACAACATCAACTTGGGGCGCATGGCCAACGCACGGGCAATGGCTACACGCTGTTGCTGGCCGCCGGACAATTCCACCGGGTAGGCATTGCGCTTGTCCGCCAGGCCAACGCGGGCCAGCAACTCCAGCGCATCTTCGATGGCTTCCTTGGGCGAGCGCTTGAGCACCTGCACCGGGCCTTCGATGATGTTCTGCAGCACGGTCATGTGCGGGAACAAATTGAAGCGTTGGAACACCATGCCGGTCGCCAGGCGCTGGCGGGCGATCTGTGATTCGTTCATCTCATGCAGCTTGTTGCCGACGACGCGGTAACCCACCAGTTCGCCGTCGACCCACAGGCCGCCCTTGTCGATTTTTTCCAGCTGGTTCACACAGCGCAACAGCGTGCTTTTACCTGAGCCGGACGGGCCGATGATGCACATCACTTCGCCTTGCTCGACCTCGATATTGATGTCGCGCAGCGCGTGATACTCGTCGTAATACTTGTTCAGGTTGACGGCCTTGACGATGCTTCTCATGGGGCAAATCTCCTCAACCCAGGCTTACGAACGCTTGCCTGCGCCGCGGGCAAAACGACGCTCGAGGCGGCTTTGACCAAATGAAAGAACAGTCACCACCGCCAGGTACCAAATGCCGGCCACAATCAGCAGCTCCATGACCCGGGCGTTGGCGTAGTAGATGTTTTGCGCGTTGTGCAACAGCTCCGAATACTGGATCACGCTGGCCAGGCTGGTCATTTTCACCATGCTGATGAACTCGTTGCCTACCGGCGGAATGATCACCCGCATGGCCTGCGGCAGAATCACCCTACGCAGGGCTTGCAAGCTCGGCATGCCGATGGACTTGGCCGCCTCGTACTGGCCGGTGTCGACCGACAGCAAGCCGGCGCGCACCACTTCGGCGGTGTAGGCGCCCTGGTTGATACTGAGGCCGAGCAGGGCGGCCACGAACGGCGTCATCAGGTCGACGGTGTCGATGCTGAACAGGCCCGGAATCGCGATCACCGGGAAAATCAGCGCCAGGTTGAACCACAGCAGCAGTTGCAAAATCAGCGGCGTACCGCGAAACAGCCAGGTGTAGGTGATGGCCACATACCGCAGGATCGGGTTGGCCGACATGCGCATGATCGCCGTGATCACCCCGATCACCACACCCAGCGCCATCGCCAGAATCGACATGACGATGGTGTTGACCAGGCCCCACAGGATGGCCTCAGACGTGAGGAACTGCCCGATGTAGGACCATTCGATCTGGCCATTGGCAAATGCGCGCAACAACGCGGCCAGGGCGATCACGATCAACGTGGCAAAAAACATCCGCCCGTAATAGCGACGCGGCACGTGCTCGTACTGCGTGATATCGAACTGGTTCTCGGACAACTTGCGCTCGGCTTCCAAGCGCTCCGCCGGGGTTTGGTTCATGGTGTTACTCCAAAACTAATAACGCTCTAACTGCTGTACGCGGTCCAAATGTGGGAGCTGGCTTGCCTGCGATAGCGCCAGTGAGCTCACCACACATGGCCAGACTTAAATCCGAAACCCCTGATAACTCTCAGCCCACTTTTGCTGCTCAGCCAACGCCACCTTCAACCGCCCAATCTGCTCGCGAACCCGCTCCGGCGCCGTCCCACCCCAACCACTGCGCGCCGCAATCGCTGCCTCCAGGGTCAAGCAGTCACGCACTTCGGGCAGCAACCGAGCATCCACCTCCGCCAACATCGCCGGCGAGGCTTCCCACAATTCAATCTCATGCTTCTCACAGGCCTGCACCAAGGCGCCGGTAATCTCATGCGCCTCCTTGAACGGCACACCGCGCGTGGCCAGCCAATCCGCCACCTCGGTCGCCAAGGTGAAGCCCATCGGCGCCTGGCGCCGCAGCTCTTCCACCTGCACCTTCATCGTTGCGACCATCCCGGCCATCGCCGGCAGCACCAGCAGCAAGGTGTCGACGCTGTCCAACACGCTGTGTTTGTCTTCACTCAAATCGCGGTTGTACGAGAGCGGCAACGACTTGAGCGTCGACATCAACCCGGTCAGGTTGCCAATCAAGCGCCCAGCCTTGCCCCGCGCCAGTTCGGCAATGTCCGGGTTCTTTTTCTGCGGCATGATCGAGCTGCCTGTGGCATAGGCATCGTCCAATACAACCCAGCGAAACTGGCGCGACGACCACAAGCAAAACTCCTCCGACAGGCGTGAAATGTTCACTCCGAGCATGCCCGCCACAAACAGAAACTCCGCCACATGGTCACGGCTGGCGACGGCGTCGATCGAGTTTTCGCACGGCCCGGTGTAGCCCATTTCCTTGGCCGAATGCTCGGGCTGGCGCGCAATCGCCGAGCCTGCCATTGCGGCAGCACCCAACGGCGACAACGCCGTGCGCGCATCCCAATCCACCAGGCGCTGCACATCACGCAACATCGACTGCGCGTGCGCCAACAAGTGGTGGGCAAACACAATCGGTTGCGCCTGCTGCAAGTGAGTGAAGCCTGGGCAAATGCTGTCGACGTGCTGCTCAGCCTGCTCCACCAGCGCCTGCTGCAAACCCAGCACCTCAGTGGTGATGGTGCGCGCATGGTCACGTAGGAAAAGGCGCAGGTCGTTGGCCGTTTGGTCGTTGCGTGAACGCCCGGCGCGCAGCTTGCCGCCCAAGGCGCCCAGGCGCTCGGTCAAAACGCGTTCGATAAAGGTGTGTACGTCCTCGTCATCCAGGGTTGGATGCAGGCGCCCAGCGGCGAAGTCCTCACCGATACGGTCCAGGGCCTCCAGGGTGCGCAGGGTCTCCGACTCATCCAGCAAACCGGCGCGCTGCAACTCACGGGCATGGGCACGGGAACCGGCCAGGTCGTAGGGCGTCAGGCGGAAATAGCGCTCAGGGCAACGCGACAACGCGGCCAGTGCAGCAGACGGACCGGTCTTGAAACGAGCGCCCCAAAGGCGGTCGGTGGGCTGGGACATGGGTGTTCCTCACGCTTGTTTTTAGAAGAGTCGGAGGCAGTCAAAAAGTAAAAAGTCCTGATCGTAGTGTCAGGTTTTGCGAGGTGTTAAATCAGCCTCTGTGTGCTGTTCAACCCGCTATATTCAAGGTTGCCAAGGGCGGATGTTTATGTTCATTATCGCCGCCTGGCTATGTTCAAGGATTGGGTTGAAGCCTGTTGAATATGGCACTTGAGGTCAACGCGTATTATGGAAACCCCACTTTCCACTTCTGGAAACATGCCGCCAAAACCCGGCACACGACCGCCGCTGCAACTGAGCGGGCTGGACTTCAAATTGCTGCGCGTGTTCATGGCCGTGGTCGAAGCCGGCGGCTTCAGCGCCGCGCAAAACGAGCTGAACGTGGGCCTGGCGGCCATCAGCAAACAGATCTCCGACCTCGAAATCCGTATCGGCATGCGCCTGTGCACACGGGGCCGCGAAGGGTTTGGCCTGACCGAAGAAGGCAAGTTGGTGTATCAGGCTTCCATCGAGTTATTTACCTCGGTGGACAGTTTTCGCGACAAGCTTAGTTCGGCACAAAACGAGCTTATTGGTGACCTTAGTGTCGGCGTTATTGATAACACCGTCTCCGATGTTAATTCGCCGCTGATTACCGCGCTGGGGAAACTGTATAGCGAATCGCCGAAAATTAGATTGCGCCTACAGGCCTCGCAACTGGACGAAGTTGAACGCGGCGTGGTGGAAGGGCGGCTGATCGTCGGCATCGTGCCGGTGTACCAACGCCGCGAAGAATTCGATTACTTCCCACTATACGAAGAAAAAGCCCACGCCTACTGCGCCGTAGGACACCCACTGTTCAGCGCGAGCGACATTACGCCGGAAGTGCTGCGCCAATACGAAGTGGTCAACCACCGGTATGCGATCCACCGCGACAAGGCCAACTTCGTCACCTACGACAGCCAGTCCGCTTCGGCCTCACAGGTTGAAGCCGTCGCCATCCTGATCCTCACCGGCCGCTTCCTCGGCTTCCTGCCGGAACACTACGCCGCGCCACTGGTCAGGGAAGGGCGCCTGCGCGCACTGTGCCCGGAACAGGTTCACCTGAGCACCGCGTTCAACCTGATCCTGCGCCACAACGCGCCAAGAAGCCCGATGGTAAAAGCCTTCGCAACAGCCCTGGGCGTAGACCTCAAGGCCGCGACATAACCCCCGCCGAACACCGATCAACAGGCTGACAAAGCTCAAATGTGGGAGCTGTCGAGCCCCAGCGAGGCTGCGAACGGATCACCGCGGTCTACCTGCCGAACCCATCCATCTGCATCGCCCCCCAGCACCCCATGCTAGTGCGCTATCCATCTGGCACCGCTCAAAATGTGGGAGCTCTCGAGCCCCAGCGAGGCAGCGATGGGATCGACTCGGTCCACCTGCCGACCCCATCCAGCCGCATCACCGCTGCGACTTGCCCTGCTTTTTCTTCGAATGAAAATGCCGAAAATGCGCATCCTGCGCCGCCGCCAACAACTCCCGATCCCCACGCGTATCGCCCCAGGCCCGCAGCCGATACTCGCCCAAATCCCCATACACCGCCTCAAGCCGCAGCACCTTGTTCTCACAGCGGCAATTATTCCCCGTGAGCTTGCCCGTCAACACCCCGTCGACCACCTCGAGCTCAGTGCCGATCAACTTGATCCCCAGCCGATTCGCAAACGGCTGCAACACCAACGCCGGCGACGCCGAACATAAGGTCACCACCGCCCCGGACTTCAGCTCATCTTCCACCGACTGTAAGCCCTTGGGGCGCATCAGCTTGGTCCAATAGCGCTGGCAATACGCCTCAGCCTGCTGCTGAACCCACGCCTTCTCCACACCGGTCATAAAGGTGCGGATCAACTGCGCCTTCAACTCATCCCGGCTGATCTGCCGCAGCAAAAAGCGCAGCCCAGGCACCGCCAGCTTCGCCATCCGGCCGTAGAACTCGCCGGTGCCGAAGGCAAACTTGAGGAATGGCACGAAACTGTCGTGATGGGTCAGGGTGCCGTCGAAGTCAAAGACGGAGAGTACTTTGGCGTCTACGGGGCCGGCTTCGAGCATGTCTGGGTTCACGGTGGCCTCGGTCCTATCTAGTATTTTTTAAGCGTGCATCAGGTGTGACAGCAGGAGTTTACTCCCGTGCCAATCTTCCTATCTTGGCGTAAAGCGTCTCGGTGAAAGCATCCCGGTCACTCGACCGGTGACAACGCTGATGGCAATTGGGGCACAAGGCTACAGCATTGGTCGTGCGATCCGAACCCTTCTGGGCGAGGTGCTTGACGTGATGTACTTCAAGAAATGGCAAACCGTCGACCTCGAAAGGCGCGTTAGAGCCGCAGCCTTCGCAAATCCCCTTGGCTTCTTTGAGTACCCAGGCGCGTACCTTTGGGTCGCGGACAAACGCAGTGCTGACGGTCGATACTTTCTGCGGCTCTGCAATGCCATCCGGCAGCTTGGGGAAAGGTTGATATTGCAGTTTAGTTGCGCGGCGAATAAGCGTTTGCTCATCTGCCGTTTGGGCTGCGTCTTCGGATTCGAATACACCCTGCGCGGCAAGCGCTTGGCGGATGCGTTGCTCTACGCCCGTACCCACGTTCTTTGCGGGCTTGTAACCTTCAATACGGTCCCAGCCCATGCGCACAAGCACGGTGGATATATTTTGCATGCGAAATTCAATCGATCCTTTCGCACGACCTGCCACCGGGCCTTCACGAAGACGGCGGTTTTCGAGCGCTTTGTTGAAAGACTGGCCGCTCTTTTCCCAGGCCAGCATCTTCAAGTACGCCTCGACCGCCGCTGCCAACTCCGCGTCGCTCCAGTCCGTTTTGTCTTTCGCAATATCCATACAGCCGCCGAGGGTAGAAAACCCTCGGACGATACTGAGTAGCCATTATGGCGTCTACGAAATTTCCTACGAATCGGTCGGATGTGGTTGTCGTCGAATTTGGTAAAGTCGCTGCATCATTCGGAAAGGTTGAATGAGTTTGCGCCACCACGCAGTCTTTGCTGATTCTCTCCGATAGGTCCGATTCACCAACAAATACGGCATATCTCGAAGCCTAATCCAGCCTTCATCCTGCCAATGCAACAGATTCAACGACATCTCCGGCCAATCCAACATGCTCAACAACGGCCGCTCCATCGTGCGTGGCTGACGCTCGTCCCGTAAAGTTGGAACGACTTCATGAGTGAGCCAACTACGCAGTAGGCGATTCCCAGGTGTGTAGTGATAGACCAGCAGCGCGTAGGCACCGGATTCACTGATCATCAGCATTTGTTCCGGTTGACCGTGGAACAGCAGGTTTAAGGTTCTTCGTTGATCGTCATCGAGCTTGCGAGTAGTCCGCTCATCGAGATACCACCCCATCAAACGCCCAAGGTCACGCGCGCAGAACCACGCTTGGTTTTCTAGAAGGAGAGCGTGTAATTGAAGATTATGGTGGGTGAACACGACGGCAATAGAAGGTTCAGATGTGACCAAACTCGTGGCGCTAGGCAAGTCGAGCAGATATCGGCTAGGCATTTTCTATGATCTCTACGTGATTTACGGAAGGGCGCGAACCCAACGTAGAGAGCGGATTTAAGAAACTCCAACTTGCTTGACCTCAATACAGCATTTGTTCCGCATGATAGGCCATACGGATTTTGGGCTGTGTAAGTGAGGCTAGCTTCTACGTTGGGCGTTTCTTAGGCACCGGATGACGAGACTATTCAGCCTCGAAATTCGTATCAACCCTTCTGTGGATGATCTTGGTGTAAGAAGGCTCCTATACAGTTCACTGGGCATAAAAAAGCCCTGAACATGTCAGGGCTTCTTGATGTTGCCGGCTTAGGAGTTAATCCCAGCTCAACGCGCCGCCGGTTTGATACTCGATCACCCGAGTTTCGAAGAAATTCTTCTCTTTCTTCAAGTCCATAATCTCGCTCATCCACGGGAACGGGTTAGTCGTGCCTGGGTACTCTTCCTTCAACCCAATCTGCGACAGACGACGGTTCGCGATGAACTTGAGGTAATCCTCCATCATCGCCGCATTCATGCCCAGTACGCCGCGAGGCATGGTGTCACGTGCGTACTCGATCTCCAGCTGAGTCCCCTGCAGGATCATCTGGGTCGCTTCTTCCTTCATCTCAGCATCCCACAAGTGTGGGTTTTCGATTTTGATCTGGTTGATCACGTCGATACCGAAGTTCAGGTGCATCGACTCGTCGCGCAGGATGTACTGGAACTGCTCGGCCACGCCGGTCATTTTGTTGCGGCGGCCCATGGACAGGATCTGGGTGAAGCCGCAGTAGAAGAAGATGCCTTCGAGGACGCAGTAGTAGGCGACCAGGTTGCGCAGCAGTTCTTTGTCGGTTTCGACGGTGCCGGTTTCGAACTTCGGATCGGAGATCGAACGGGTGTACTTGAGGCCCCAGGCGGCTTTTTTAGCCACCGATGGGATCTCGTGGTACATGTTGAAGATCTCGCCTTCATCCATGGCCAGCGATTCGATGCAGTACTGGTAGGCGTGGGTGTGGATCGCTTCTTCGAAGGCCTGGCGCAGGATGTACTGGCGGCACTCCGGGTTGGTGATCAGGCGGTACACGGCCAGGACCAGGTTGTTCGCGACCAACGAATCGGCAGTGGAGAAGAAGCCGAGGTTACGCATGACGATGCGGCGTTCGTCGTCGGTCAGGCCTTCGGGGTTTTTCCACAGGGCGATGTCGGCGGTCATGTTGACCTCTTGCGGCATCCAGTGGTTGGCGCAGCCGTCGAGGTACTTTTGCCAGGCCCAGTCGTACTTGAATGGCACGAGTTGGTTGAGGTCGGCGCGGCAGTTGATCATGCGCTTTTCGTCAACGGCGACGCGGGCGGCGGAGCCTTCCAGCTCGGCGAGGCCTTCGGCGACGTCGAGTTTGTCCAGGGCGGCCTTGGCGCGCACGATAGCGGCGGAGTCACTGGCGGTGACGGCGCGGGCTTCGATGGCGGCGGCGGCGCCGGCACCGTCGAGGCGGTCCATGTTGGCTTCGGTGGCGTGGCCGGCGTTGGCGCCTTTAGCGGCTACTTCGCCTTCTTCTTCTTTGTCGAATTCGTCCCAGCTCAGCATGACGTGTCGTCTCCTGCGTGAGGGCTCAAAGGTGCCCGTGTGAAACCGGATGGTTGGGTGTTCACACGGCCCTCGGGCCGCGGTGGATCTTAAGGAATCGTTTGTTGCAACCGCTGGCGCAGGCATTAAACGCAATTGGGTGAACGGGTGCTCTGCGTGAGGCTTGAGGGGGGAGCGACAGATGCATGCTCCTGCGGAGGCCTCAGGTCTGGCTCTTCATCCCGGTGTAAAGGGATATTGCAGGCCCGATTTACCCGCGCATTATAGGGAAAAATTCGGCTTTGTGTTGCGGCGGATGGTCACGACAGAGCGCCAAAATGGTGTGGTTTTCGGCCAAGGCGTGTGTTTGCAAGGCTTTGCTGGGCTAGGATTTTTTTGACGGGCGGTGGGATGTTTTTTGTAGGGCGGGGGAACTGGGCTTCCGGGGAGTAAAAATGCTGGGAAGGGTGCAGGGTTTTGAGGTGTTGGTGTGGCGGGTATCGCCTTCGCGAGCAAGCCCGCTCCCACATTTGGACCCAGGTGTGTCAGCTGGCTCTTTGCCGCAAGAACGATTTCTTGCGGCGAATAAGATCAGGGTTTAACGCCTTTATAAGAAGTTGTTATCCGTTAGAGCAACCGTTGCCCATTACCTGGTAATTAAGAATATGGCGTTGACCTTGTGAGTCTTCATATTCCATTTGTACCGGTACAACTTGGCAGACTTCCGGAACCGTGCTCATTGACAATACTTTGGCCACATCCAAGTGCGTGCTGTACGTGTAGTCTTCAACAATCGGGGTGTTCTGGCCAGCCAGCTCAGTCGGGGCTTCGTCGGCCAGGGCGGCGGTTGCGCACAAGCTGCTGAGGGCCATCACTACTAAAGCTTTCATTTCTCTTTTTACCTTCTTCGGGGCGAAAGGGGTCACGGGGCCCTTATGAGGCCGCGTGTGTAACTTAGGGTGGGTGAGTTCGGATTAACGTTGCCTTCGTGGGGGCTGTTACGTTGTTAATCACAGTGCCGTGTTGGCGGAGCTGATTTTAGGCGTGCGGGTTATATTCATATACCCGTGCTTTTGATAAACACTATTGGCGGTTTTTGTAACAATCCCGTGGTAAAGGTTTTTTCATGCAGCGCCAAAGCCACGCAGGCCGCGGGCCAGAGCCATAAATGGGGATAGCTGGGTATTTTGTAGGGTCTTGTTACTACCATCGTCGAATGGTTCTATAGGCCCACCCCGGCTACAACAGGGGCCATACAACAACAACTATGTCACCGAGGTAAGAAAGATGAGTGCGGCTTCCCTGTACCCCGTTCGCCCCGAAGTAGCAGCCAACACGCTGACCGACGAGGCAACCTACAAGGCCATGTACCAGCAGTCGGTGGTCAACCCCGATGGCTTCTGGCGCGAGCAAGCCAAGCGCCTTGACTGGGTCAAGCCTTTCACCGTGGTGAAGCAGACCTCTTTCGACGACCACCACGTCGACATCAAATGGTTTGCCGATGGCACCCTGAACGTTTCCTACAACTGCCTGGACCGTCACCTCGCCGAGCGTGGCGATCAGGCAGCGATCATCTGGGAGGGCGACGACCCTGCCGAAAGCCGCACCATCACTTATCGCGAGCTGCATGAAGAAGTCTGCAAGTTCGCCAACGCCCTGCGTGGCCAGGACGTGCACCGCGGCGATGTAGTGACTATCTATATGCCGATGATCCCCGAAGCCGTGGTCGCCATGTTGGCCTGTACCCGCATCGGTGCGATTCACTCCGTGGTGTTCGGCGGTTTCTCGCCTGAGGCGCTGGCCGGTCGCATCATCGACTGTAAGTCGAAGGTAGTTATCACCGCCGATGAAGGCATTCGTGCAGGTAAGAAAATTCCGTTGAAGGCCAACGTCGACGACGCCCTGACCAACCCGGAAACCAGCAGCATCCAGAAGGTCATTGTGTGCAAGCGCACCAATGGCAACATCAAGTGGAACCAGCATCGCGACATCTGGTACGAAGATTTGATGAAAGTGGCGGGCACCGTGTGTGCGCCGAAAGAGATGGGCGCCGAAGAAGCGCTGTTCATCCTCTACACCTCCGGCTCCACCGGCAAGCCTAAAGGCGTGCAGCACACCACTGGCGGCTATTTGCTGTACGCAGCCCTGACCCACGAGCGCGTGTTCGATTACCGCCCGGGCGAAGTCTACTGGTGCACCGCTGACGTCGGTTGGGTCACCGGCCACACCTATATCGTCTACGGCCCGCTGGCCAATGGCGCGACCACGCTGCTGTTCGAAGGCGTGCCGAACTACCCGGATATCACCCGTGTTGGCAAGATCGTCGACAAGCACAAGGTCAATATCCTGTACACCGCGCCAACCGCGATCCGCGCGATGATGGCTTCCGGCACTGCCGCCTGCGAAGGTGTAGATGGCAGCAGCCTGCGCTTGCTCGGTTCGGTGGGTGAGCCCATTAACCCTGAAGCGTGGGACTGGTACTACAAGAACGTCGGCCAATCCCGTTGCCCGATCGTCGACACCTGGTGGCAGACCGAAACCGGCGCCACCCTGATGAGCCCGCTGCCGGGTGCTCACGCCCTCAAGCCGGGTTCTGCTGCACGGCCGTTCTTCGGCGTGGTGCCGGCGCTGGTGGACAACCTGGGCAACATCATCGAGGGCGCTGCCGAAGGCAACCTGGTGATCCTCGATTCGTGGCCAGGCCAGGCGCGCACGCTGTACGGCGACCATGACCGTTTCGTCGACACCTACTTCAAGACGTTCCGTGGCATGTACTTCACCGGTGACGGCGCCCGTCGCGATGAAGATGGCTACTGGTGGATCACCGGTCGTGTGGATGACGTGTTGAACGTGTCCGGCCACCGCATGGGCACCGCCGAAATTGAAAGTGCCATGGTTGCTCACCCTAAAGTCGCCGAAGCGGCGGTGGTGGGTGTGCCGCATGACATCAAGGGCCAGGGCATCTATGTGTATGTCACCCTGAAAAACGGCGAAGAGCCAAATGAGGCACTGCGCCTGGAGCTGAAAAACTGGGTGCGCAAAGAGATCGGGCCGATTGCTTCGCCGGACGTGATCCAGTGGGCGCCGGGCTTGCCGAAGACGCGCTCGGGGAAAATCATGCGCCGTATCCTGCGCAAGATTGCCACGGCTGAGTACGACGGGTTGGGGGATATCTCCACCCTGGCGGACCCGGGTGTGGTGGCGCATTTGATTGAGACGCACAAGACCATGAACGTCGCGTAAGGCGAGGTGGGTGGTACAAAGCCCCATTCGGCGTAAGCCGGGTGGGGCTTTTTTGTGGGTTCTGAAAACCGATGCAAATCACCTGTGGGAGCGGGCTTGCTCGCGAATGCGGTGGGTCAGCTATACATCTGCTAACTGATACACCGCATTCGCGAGCAAGCCCGCTCCCACATTTGGACGGTATTTCAAGCTGGCTGAAGTGGTGGGCTGACAGACCTGCATCACCCTCAAGCCAATAAATATCGACTTCTCTCGTAGGACGTTTCTGAATGTTACCGAGAAGCCTAAATGTGTAACCCCAGGCTCAAACCTGGGGCAAAGTGCTACGCCCGCGCCCCTAAAAACCGCGTTTTAGACACCTCAGGAAATAAGATTAAACGCCAGACTTGCCGTGCTAGAAGGGTTTGCGAATAATAGGCCCGCAATTTGCAGCATCAACAGGTTTAATATCTTTTGTCTCTGCATAAAATTCAGAGGCTGTCAATGTGCTGGAACCGCTTTCTCAGTGCTTCTGTAAATTGTTGTCGCATTGAGGAAATATCGGCTTCCGGCCTGTCGTTAGAATGCCGATCACTCGCTCGTCGTCTCCAGTGTTGAAACGGGGTAGGACGCAGCACCGCTATTCGGTTTCACTTAAGTCGCATCGTGGGCCACGGCTCATACTGCTTTTTTGCCCTATACCGATGGAGTCCCAAGATGAAGAAACTTGTGCTGTTGGGCGCCCTGGCGCTGTCCGTGCTGTCCATGCAGGCCTTCGCTGATGAAAAGCCCCTGAAGATTGGTATCGAAGCGGCTTACCCTCCGTTTGCCTCGAAGGCGCCGGATGGCAGCATCGTCGGTTTTGACTACGACATCGGCAACGCCCTGTGCGCCGAGATGAAGGTCAAGTGTGTGTGGGTCGAGCAAGAGTTCGACGGCCTGATCCCGGCACTGAAAGTGCGCAAGATCGATGCGATCCTGTCGTCCATGTCCATCACTGAAGACCGCAAGAAGTCCGTGGACTTCACCAACCGCTATTACCTGAGCCCAGCGCAGCTGGTGATGAAGGAAGGCACCACGGTCAGCGACAGCCTGGATGAATTGAAAGGCAAGAAAATCGGCGTGCAGCGCGGTTCGATCCATGATCGCTTCGCCAAGGAAGTCCTGGCCCCTAAAGGCGTCACGGTTGTTCCTTACAGCTCGCAGAACGAAATCTACCTGGACGTGGAAGCCGGTCGCCTTGATGGCACCGTGGCTGACGCTACCTTGCTGCAAGACGGTTTCCTGAAAACTCCGGCCGGTAAAGGCTACGCGTTCGTGGGCCCACAGTTCACCGACGCCAAGTACTTCGGCGACGGCATCGGCATCGCTGTACGCAAAGGCGACAAGGCTGAGCTGGACAAGATCAACGCGGCCATCGCGGCGATCCGTGCCAACGGCGAATACAAGAAAATCCAGGACAAGTACTTCGACTTCGATATTTACGGCGCTGACCCTAAGTAACTCGACGCAGCTGTCTGTCCAGAATGGCGCAAGCAACAGAATTCCTGCGGTTTGCGCCATTTTTTCATCCCCCTTTTCGAGGACCTGAATCATGTTGAAAGGCTACGGGGCCGTCATCCTCGATGGCGCATGGTTGACGCTTCAGCTCGCCTTGTCGTCCATGGCCTTGGCCATTGTTCTGGGTCTGATCGGGGTCGCGTTACGCCTGTCGCCGGTGCGCTGGTTGGCCTGGCTGGGTGACTTGTACTCCACGGTGATCCGCGGGATCCCCGACCTGGTGCTGATCCTGCTGATTTTCTACGGTGGTCAGGACTTGCTGAACCGCGTCGCGCCGCTGCTTGGCTATGACGACTATATCGACTTGAACCCCTTGGCCGCCGGTATCGGCACCCTGGGTTTCATCTTTGGCGCCTACCTCTCGGAAACCTTCCGTGGCGCCTTCATGGCCATTCCCAAGGGCCAGGCCGAGGCCGGCCTTGCGTATGGCATGAGCAGCTTCCAGGTGTTTTTCCGGGTGATGGTGCCGCAGATGATTCGGCTGGCGATCCCCGGTTTCACCAACAACTGGCTGGTATTGACCAAGGCCACTGCGTTGATTTCGGTGGTGGGCCTGCAAGACATGATGTTCAAGGCCAAGCAGGCGGCAGATGCCACCCGCGAGCCTTTTACCTTCTTCCTCGCAGTGGCGGCGATGTACCTGGTGATTACCAGCGTGTCGTTGTTGGCGCTGCGCTATCTTGAGAAGCGCTACTCGGTAGGCGTAAGGGCGGCTGATCTATGATCTTCGACTACAACGTCATTTGGGATGCCATGCCGCTGTACCTCGGCGGCTTGGTGACCACCCTGAAATTGCTCGCCATCTCCTTGTTCTTTGGCCTGCTCGCCGCCTTGCCCCTGGGCTTGATGCGCGTGTCCAAGCAGCCGATCGTCAATGGCGCTGCCTGGCTCTACACCTACGTGATCCGCGGCACGCCGATGCTGGTGCAGCTGTTTTTGATCTACTACGGGTTGGCGCAGTTCGAGGCCGTACGCGAAAGTTTCCTGTGGCCGCTGCTGTCCAGCGCCACCTTCTGCGCGTGCCTGGCCTTTGCGATCAACACCAGTGCCTACACCGCCGAGATCATTGCCGGTAGCCTCAAGGCCACGCCCAATGGCGAGATCGAAGCGGCCAAGGCCATGGGCATGTCGCGCTACAAGCTGTACCGCCGCATCCTGCTGCCGTCGGCCCTGCGCCGTGCGCTGCCGCAGTACAGCAACGAAGTGATCATGATGCTGCAGACCACCAGCCTGGCCTCCATCGTCACCTTGATCGACATCACGGGTGCCGCGCGCACGGTGAACGCCCAGTTCTACCTGCCGTTCGAAGCCTATATCACGGCCGGCGTGTTCTACCTGTGCCTGACCTTTATCCTGGTACGCCTGTTCAAGTTGGCCGAAGGCCGCTGGCTGAGCTACCTGGCTCCAAGGAAGCATTGATATGGAACGTATCGATCACCTGTTGCCCTGGGGTCACCTGGGCTGCGAGCGCCAACTGAGCGTGTTTCGTTTTGGCAGTGGCGAGCGCAAGGCCTATATCCAGGCCAGCCTGCATGCCGATGAATTGCCGGGGATGCGCGCGGCGTGGGAGCTGAAAAAGCGCCTCACCGAACTGGAACAGCAAGGCGCGCTCAATGGCGTGATCGAGCTGGTGCCGGTGGCCAACCCGATGGGCCTGGGCCAGTTGCTGCAAGGCAGCCACCAGGGGCGTTTCGAGATTGGCAGCGGCAAGAATTTCAATCGCGATTTTGTCGAGCTGAGCGCGCCGGTTGTCGAGTTGCTCAAGGGCGCGTTGGGCGATGATCCGCATGCCAACGTGCGCTTGATCCGCCAGGCGATGACCGATGCGCTCGACGCGTTGCCCGAGCCGAGCAGCCAGCTGCAAGGCATGCAACGGGTACTGCTGAGCCACGCGTGCACTGCCGATATCGTCCTCGACCTGCATTGCGACGCCGACGCCGCGCTGCACATGTACGCGCTGCCCCAGCATTGGCCGCAGTGGCGTTCGCTGTCGGCGCACTTGAATGTGAAAGTCGGCCTGCTGGCGGAAGATTCCGGCGGCAGCTCGTTTGATGAAGCCTGCTCGTTGCCGTGGTTGCGTCTGTCCCGGGCGTTCCCCGAGGCGCAGATTCCGCTGGCGTGTTTGGCGACGACCCTGGAATTGGGCGGCCAGGCCGACACCGGTCGCGACGAAGCCATCTTCCACGCTGAAGGCATTCTCGCGTTCCTCGCAGAACAAGGCCTGATCAAGGGCGAATGGCCTGCGCCGCAACACGAACCCTGCGAAGGCTTGCCCTTCGAAGGCACCGAGTTGTTGTTTGCGCCCCACGCCGGCGTGATCAGTTACCTGCGTAAAGCCGGTGACTGGGTCGATACCGGCGAGCCGATTTTTGAAGTGATTGATCCCCTGACCGACCGCGTCAGCATTGTCTGCGCGGGCACCTCAGGGGTGTTGTTTGCCGTTGAACGGCTACGTTATGCCCAAGCGGGTTTCTGGCTGGCCAAGGTGGCGGGGCGCGATGCGCTGCGTCACGGGCGCTTGCTCAACGACTGACCACCTGTTTTTGTGAGAACCGACCGCATGTACAAACTTGAAGTCCAAGACCTGCATAAACGCTATGGCAGTCATGAAGTGCTCAAAGGTGTGTCCCTGGCCGCCGCGGCCGGCGATGTGATCAGCATCATCGGTTCCAGTGGTTCGGGCAAAAGTACCTTTTTGCGCTGCATCAACCTGCTGGAGCAACCCCACGCCGGCAAGATTCTGCTCAATAACGAAGAGCTGAAATTGGTGGCCAACAAGGACGGCGCCATGAAGGCCGCCGACCCCAAGCAACTGCAACGCATGCGTTCGCGCCTGTCGATGGTGTTCCAGCATTTCAACCTGTGGTCGCACATGACCGCGCTTGAAAACGTGATGGAAGCGCCGGTGCATGTGTTGGGCATGTCGAAAAAAGACGCCCGTGAAAAGGCCGAGCACTACCTGGCCAAAGTCGGCGTGGGCCATCGCAAGGATGCGTTCCCGGGCCACATGTCCGGCGGTGAGCAGCAGCGCGTGGCGATTGCCCGTGCCTTGGCGATGGAGCCTGAGGTGATGCTGTTCGACGAACCCACCTCGGCCCTCGACCCCGAGCTGGTTGGCGAAGTGCTCAAGGTGATGCAGGACCTGGCCCAGGAAGGCCGCACCATGGTGGTGGTGACCCACGAAATGGGCTTTGCCCGTGAAGTGTCGAACCAACTGGTGTTCCTGCACAAAGGCATCGTCGAAGAGCGCGGCAACCCGCGCGAAGTGCTGGTTAACCCGCAGTCCGAGCGTTTGCAGCAGTTCCTTTCGGGCAGCTTGAAATAGTCAAGACTGCTTTTGTGCACTGAAGTAGTGCATGCTTCGCAGTCTTGAGATAGGCCCCAATTCCTTGTGGGAGCTGGCTTGCCTGCGATAGCGGTGGATCAGTTGGCACATCTGTTTCTGATGCACCGCTATCGCAGGCGAGCCAGCTCCCACATTGGATCTCCATATGTTTTGAGATTTGTGTTCGTTTACGGGCTAGCATTGGCCTTTGTCTCCATTACTGTTACTCGCTTCGGATAGCCCTCCATGACCGCCCATCGAATTGGTTTCCTGATTTGGCCCAGCACAAAAGCCCTGACGCTTTCGCTGGCTGAGGAGGCTTTGCGCGTTGCTCAGCGGGTGCATCCGGACGTGGTGTACGAACTGTCTTTTTTGCTGGCGGAACCGCGCACCGATGGCGCTTGGCAATTACCCGGTGAGCCGTGGGCCGGCAAGCTTGAAGGCTTCCAGAAACTGTTCCTGCTGGCGGATGAGCCGCCCACCGTCATTGCTTCGCAACTGAGCACCGCGCTCAAGCAGTTGGTGCGCGCCGGTTGTGTGATCGGTGGCCTGTCGGCCGGTGTGTATCCATTGGCGCAGCTCGGCTTGCTGGATGGTTATCGCGCCGCCGTGCACTGGCGTTGGCAGGACGATTTTGCCGAGCGTTTCCCCAAGGTCATTGCCACCAGCCATCTGTTCGACTGGGACCGTGACCGCTTGACCGCCTGCGGCGGCATGTCGGTGCTCGACCTGCTGCTGGCGGTGCTGGCCCGTGATCACGGCGCCGAGCTGGCCGGTGCGGTCTCCGAAGAGCTGGTGGTGGAGCGCATCCGCGAAGGCGGCGAGCGCCAGCGCATTCCGCTGCAAAACCGCCTGGGCTCCAGCCATCCAAAGCTGACCCAGGCGGTGTTGTTGATGGAAGCCAACATCGAAGAACCGCTGACCACCGACGAAATCGCCCAGCATGTGTGCGTGTCGCGACGACAACTGGAGCGGATCTTCAAGCAATACCTCAATCGCGTCCCCAGCCAGTACTACCTGGAACTGCGCCTGAACAAGGCGCGCCAGATGCTCATGCAAACCAGCAAGTCGATCATCCAGATCGGCCTGTCGTGCGGCTTCTCCTCGGGGCCGCACTTCTCCAGCGCCTACCGCAACTTCTTCGGTGCCACCCCGCGTGAAGACCGCAACCAGCGGCGCAGCAGCAGCCCGTTCGAATTATCGTCGGTGCCTTCCGAGCGCGGCTGATCATTCTTCCATCGGCTGCGGCCCCACTACGACGATGGGCACGCCTTGCTCATCCACGGTGGCGGCATCTACCTGAAAATCAATGCCGGTGCGCGCGTAGTGCTGCCTCAGATAATTCAGGCTTTGTGGCGACAATGGGTTGCGGCTGAAATCGCAATCCTGGCCATAGGCCGTGGTCGCTTCCAGCAGATCGGCGGGAATGTCGCTGATCAGGTTGTCGCTCAGGTCCAGCGTCTCCAGTTCCGGAAGGCTGAACAGCCCGCGGGGCACCTGGTTTATCCCGGTGTTGCGTAGATGAAGCGCGCTCAACTGATGCAGGTTACTGATGTCAGGTGCCAGGCTCAGCGGGTTACTGGTCAGGCTCAGGTACTCGAGTTGGGTCATTTCGCCCAGCAGGTTGATGTCCGGCGCGGCCAAGGTGATCCCGCATTCTTCAAGGTTCAGGGTGGAGAGCTTCGGCATGCGGGCCAAGGCCACCGGCAACTTTCCGAGCCTGCAATGGCTGAGTGTCAGTGTTTCCAGTTTGGTGAAGCAGCGCAAAGTGCCATCGACACCGTTAGTCACGCCATTGCCGTCGATTTCAAGGTTGGTGACATGATCGAACGAGGCGTTCAGTTCCGGCAGGCGGCCTATGATTGATGTTTCGATGGTCACTGAATGGGTCAGGTCATCCGACAGGCTTTCCTGGTCCACCTCGCTTTCACGACGCCAAGCCTCTTCCAGCAAGGTCTTGACGCGCTGGCGCGCCAGTTGCTCCTGGGCGATGGTCTGATCATCTAGCAGGATGCCGAGGACGGGATGGCGGTCAGGTACGTTCAGGGCCCATTGTTGAAGGTCGGTGCCCAGTTGAGCGTACTCGGCTTCAAGCAGGGTCAATGCCGGGGCAACGGCGTCCATGTCGCCGGGCAGGCGGAAGATCGCGAGATCAGCTTCGGCGTCCGAAAAGGTCGGGTACAGGCTCATGACTCTGGCACGTTCTGTATTGGGGGCTTGGGCGCTGAAAGACTCGCCGTGGGTCTGGCAGTAGGTCTTGATCTGGTCCAGTGTCTGCCGTGAAAGCGGGTTGCCGGAAAGGTCGAACTTTCTTGCGGTTTCGGGCGTCACGCTGAATAGGGCCGGGGGGAGCTCGGTCATTTCATTGTCATTCAGCATAACCGCCTGCATCTGAGGGCGATCAAGCACGCCGTTGGGCAAGCGGTCGATGCCGGTGGCCGACAAGTCCAGATGGATCAGTTCCGGCATGGCCTGGACATGGGGTATCAGCCCCAGGGGATTGTTGTGCAGGTCCAGCGTGTTCAAGGCTTGCATTGCGCTCAAGCGGATGTGGCTTTGCGGGGTGAGCGTAATGTCGCAGTCGTTCAGGATCAGGCTGTTCAACGTGGAGAACGTGCTGATCTGTGGCGGCACGTCTCCCAATGGGATGGCCCTGAGTTCCAGATGGCGCAGCCGAGGGAAACCCTGCAAAAAACTATCGACGCCCAGTAGGCGGTGGCTGCCGGTTATAGACAGCAGTGAGACATGGTTCAACGTTGAGCCCGGATCCGGCAGGTCGGCTAACCCTTCGGCCTGAAGTCTGAGGCTATAACCGTTGGCATTGGGGTCCATGAAGTACTCGTCGCGTTCGGCTTCCCTGCGCCAGCACTCTTCCAATTGTTCGGCTACCAGGCGGCGCGTTCTTTCCTCGTAATCGCGTCGCTCAGGGGTCATGACACGCTGGGTTTCGGGGTCGATGGTGGGGATGGCTTCCTGCCAGGTTTGCAGGTTTTGGCGCAACATCCGGCGTTCCTCTTGCAGGCGCGCAAGTTCATTGCTGGCGCCGCCGGGTTGCGTTTGCAGGTAGGCCAGTGTGGTCTCTACCTGGGCATCGTCAAGTGCGGGAAACAGCTCGCGTACCTGCGCCGCCAGCGGCGGCGGGCCCTCACCGTAAGGCGTCTGGGCCTCATAGCCATCCATGCCGCCCAGAAGCTTCATGACGGTCGGGTCATACGTCGGTTTACGGACTGGGTCTGCGCTGAGCAGTTCGCGCAGTTGATTGCGCGCCACGGGGTGTTGGCGAATGCGCTGGCGCAGGCGTGAACCTTCACCGACATCCACCTGAAGGGCCTGGCGTTGGCTGTCGGGCAGCGCACTGAGAAGGGCCGAGTAAAAATCGGTGGGGGCGTTGAGCGTACCGAGGGTGTCGTGGAGCGTGTATTCGCCGGTTTCGCTACGCACCAACGTACGCACAATCGGCGCCTCGGCAGCGCCGACCTGGTCGCGCAGGTTGCCGGTGGCGGAGTAGTCCCTGAGCTCCAGGCGCACCTGGTTTGACCAGCCCGGCAGTGAGGGCAGCGAGTGCAGGGCCGCACGTTGGGTGTCCAGGCTCTCGCCGCCAAAATGCAGCCCTTCATACGCCCGGCTCAGGCGTACCTCTTCGAGGGCGTTGCGCGCAAGCTGGGTCAGGCGCGGTGGCGTGCGTTGGTTATCGAGTTCTTCCAGTTCCTGTGCGGTGGCGCGCTCCAGCAGTTTCTCCGCAACGCTGGCGGGCAGGTCTGGGGCGGCGTCCATGAGGCGTTGTGCCCGCGGGTTGCGGGTGGCTTGCAGGGTTGCGTAATGTGATTCGAACAAGGAAACGCGCTTTTCCTCGGCAATGGCCGCGAGTTTTTTTCGCAGATAAGCGGTGCGTGTGTCCAGGCTCAGGCGCGAATCACCCACCGCTGCGCCAAACGCACGGGCGGCCTCCTCAGGTGGCAGTTGGGTGAGTATTGCCTTGAGCAGACCGCCATTGTTCAACAGGCTTTCGGGTATTTGGATGGCGGGCAGTGAGGTGTCGCCAAACGTCCAGGCGGTTTTCCCTTGGGTATCGATAAATTGCAGGCGCCGGGTTTCAGGCCAGTAGCCGTAGCTGGTCAGTAACTGCAGGTTGGTCTGAGGGTCCACCTTGCCGTATGCCTGGGGGTCGTCGCTATCAAGCCGGTCGATCAGCGTTTGAATCTCCCGGTCGAGCCGCAAGCGGTCCAAGGCATCCGTGAGCAGGGCGGGGGGCGTCTCGCTGTTGACGTGCATTTTGCGTAGCGCGTTTTCGTCAACGCCGCTGATGTTCAGTGCCAGCGCCTGGTCTGCTTCGCTGATGCCTTCCACGCTGTACCCCAGACGGCGAAGCAGCGTTTGCCGGTCCCATTGCAGCGGTTGCTCCAGCTCTGTGTGCCAGGCGCCATGGCCGTTGTGATGCACGGTTGGACGGTAGGCGTCGGGACGCGAAGGGTGCTCGATGAGCAGGGACCTGGAGGCCGGGGCTTTTTCCACGGCATAGACCCCGGTGCCCACGGGCAACAGGCTTTGCTGGCGATGCTGGAACAGGCCTGCCTTGTCACGATAGGTTCCGGGAGGCACGCTGATCGGCTGTTCGTAAACCGTAAGGTCGGGTTTCCAGTAGAGCGTGCGGCCATTGGCGAGCGTTACCGGTTTAAGCCGGTCGATGAAGGCGACCAGGCGCTTGGGTAAAACCCTGCGGAACTCGCTGAGGGCAATGGTGCTGCCGACGGCGAAGGCCCCCAATTGCAGCAGCGCTTCAACCGCGCCCACCAGATGCTCGACGGCCTCACTGCCCACGCCTTCGCTCCAGTCGATGATCCCTTCGAACACCTCGTCGAGCAGTTGATAGGCCATATAGCCCATCATCAATTCGCCGGCAAACGGCACAAACGGCGCGATGATCAGCGCGGCGGCTTCCAGGATTGACGACGCGACGTTGACCCATGAATCCCACCGCGCCCATCGGGCATTGCGGTCGACGGTTGCCGTGGCGATTGCGGTGGTACGACCGTCGTTGAGGAGTTGATTGAGTTTGCGCTGGTACTGATGGCGCTTGAGGTCGCCGCTGCGTGGTGTCGCAACAAAGCGCAGCCGTGGATTATTTGTGGGCGTCTCCCGCCAGGTCGGCAGGCTGCTGCCCTGGACGTAAGGGTGCCAGGTCACCTTGTTCAGCAACTGGCCCAGGTTGGCAAAGAAAAAACCGCGCTGATCATGGGCCACAAAACGGCTGAAGAACTGTTGATAGCGTACGTCGCGCAGTTGGCGCACCAGCTCTTTTTGCATCGCCTGGGAGGAGGGGTATTCCTTGATCGGGTGATCGGGGTCGCCAGGTATGTAGGCCACGACACGCGCCGCTGAGCGGGTGGTCTCCAGGTTGGGGGCAAACACGATGATGCCGGGCAAGTCCGCGCCCATCAGGCTCAGGTCGTGGTAGTGCAGCGCCTGGCCGTCCAGGCGCATGCCGGCCAGGCCATCGAGCAGGCCCTGGATCAGGCGCAAATAATCCGGCTGGATGTCACCGGTGATCAAGGCCCACTGCAGTGCAGTCTGTAATTCGGTTTTCTGGCTGTGTTCAACCTTGCTGCGCACGACGGCCTTGGCGACGGGCTCGTTCAGGCCGAGCTGTTCGCGCAGGTAGGTGGCGTACAGTGCGCCGATGTCCAGATCGCGGCAGAGCTGGGCAAAGGCGCTGATGGACAGTGCGCGCTTGATGGCCGGCAACGTGTCGAAATGGCCCCTGGCGTCGGGGCGAGTGATGAAGGACGACTCCGCTTCATAGGCATCTGCCTGGGTTTCCTCGGGTTCAAAGTTGTGCAACACGGCGTCCAGCAACGACACCGTCCAGGTGCGCGCCGCGCCCGAACGGATCGGGAAGCCGGGAATCGTCTGCGGAATGTAGAGGCGCAGGAAGGTGTTTTTGACGTCCAGGTCCAGGTCGAACCGTGTCTTCAGTGCCAGGGTGAGGATTGGCTCGGCAAAGTCTGGGGCATCGAACACATTGGCCAGGGCGTGTTCGACCGTGTTCTGGGCGTCCCAGTGGGCGCTGGCCAGGCGTTTGAGTTCAGCGCGGTTGCCCGGGCTCGCATCGCGCACGGATTGAGGCAGGCGCGCAACGTTGCTGCTCAAGGCTTGGCGGTGGCGCGGGGAGGTTTCGCCCAGCCAGCGCGGCACGGCGTTTTGCAGCGGTTGGTAGTGGCTATCAGGTTGGTTCGATAGGGTGGCTTGCGGCGTTTGTTGTGCAGAGTCGAGCATGTTGCCAATCCTTGAGCGTCATAAAAGAGCGCCAGTAAATCGGCAAGCGATGGTGCGGCGGCGTTATTGGGTTATTGCAATAGGCATGGGTTGTTCTGGTCCCGGGGCGTTGTGCCGAAAAATCTGCCGCTGGTTTACACTGCGCCATTGCGACGCTATTTGTCGCATTGCCGTAAACCCGCGTAAAACCGGGGTTGGCGCTATAAGAAGTTGTCGCTTGGCGGCAAGGCCGCACTGAAAACTGTCCTTACAATCCCTGCATCGCCCGCCAGTTCCAGGCAGGCGTTCCTCTTCAGGAGACTCCGATGTCCGTTGAGCAAGCCCCGGTGCAACGTGCCGATTTCGACCAGGTCATGGTTCCCAACTACGCACCTGCCGCCTTCATCCCCGTGCGTGGCGCAGGTTCGCGCGTATGGGACCAGGCGGGCCGCGAGCTGATCGACTTTGCCGGCGGCATCGCGGTTAACGTATTGGGCCACGCCCACCCGGCGCTGGTCGGTGCGCTGACCGAACAGGCCAACAAGCTGTGGCACGTGTCCAACGTCTTCACCAATGAGCCGGCCCTGCGCCTGGCGCATAAGCTGATCGACGCCACCTTTGCCGAGCGGGTGTTCTTCTGCAACTCCGGCGCCGAAGCCAACGAGGCCGCCTTCAAGCTGGCCCGTCGCGTCGCGTTCGACCGTTTCGGTACTGAGAAGTACGAGATCATCGCTGCGCTGAACAGCTTCCACGGGCGCACCCTGTTCACCGTTAACGTCGGTGGCCAGTCGAAGTACTCCGATGGTTTCGGGCCTAAAATCACCGGCATCACCCACGTTCCTTATAACGACCTGGCGGCGCTGAAAGCCGCTGTGTCGGACAAGACCTGCGCCGTGGTGCTGGAACCGGTCCAGGGCGAAGGCGGCGTATTGCCGGCCGAACTGGCTTACCTGCAAGGCGCCCGCGAGCTGTGCGACGCGAACAACGCGCTGCTGGTGTTCGACGAAGTGCAAACCGGCATGGGCCGCAGTGGCCACCTGTTCGCCTATCAGCACTACGGCGTGGTGCCGGACATCCTCACCAGCGCCAAGAGTCTGGGCGGCGGTTTCCCGATTGCGGCGATGCTCACCCGTGAAGACCTGGCCAAGCACCTGGTGGTCGGCACTCACGGCACCACCTACGGCGGCAACCCGCTGGCCTGTGCAGTGGCGGAAGCAGTGATCGACGTGATCAACACCCCAGAAGTGCTGGCCGGTGTGAACGCCAAGCACGACCTGTTCAAGGCGCGCCTGGAGCAGATCGGCAAGCAATACGGCATCTTCACCGAAGTGCGCGGCCTGGGCCTGCTGATAGGTTGTGTGCTCAGCGATGCCTTCAAAGGCAAGGCCAAGGACGTGTTCAACGCGGCCGAAAAACAAAACCTGATGATCCTGCAAGCCGGCCCCGACGTGGTGCGTTTCGCCCCGAGCCTGGTGGTGGACGACGCAGACATCCAGGAAGGCCTGGACCGTTTTGAACGTGCTGTGAAGACGTTGACGCAAGCTTGATACGCCGTTCGGTGCTCAATCGATTGGGCATCGAACCTAAATTTTTGTGCCGGGCCTCTTGATTGGAGCCGTGAAGATCCAATGTGGGAGCGGGCTTGCTCGCGAAAGCGGTGTGTCATTCAACATTTCAGGTGACTGAACCACCGCATTCGCGATCAAGCCCGCTCCCACACTTGTCCTTCGCTGGTTTCAAATTCGTGCCTGGCATTTTTTCCTGTGAGTTTTTCGAGTTAAGGAGTGACACCATGCTGGTGATGCGCCCCGCGCAAATGGCTGATCTGGGCGAGGTACAGCGTCTGGCTGCGGACAGCCCGATTGGTGTCACCTCCTTGCCGGATGATGTGGAACGCCTGAGCGACAAGATCGCCGCCAGCGAAGCGTCCTTCGCGGCCGAGGTCAGTTTCAACGGTGAAGAGAGCTACTTCTTCGTGCTCGAAGACACCGACACCGGCAAGCTCGCCGGCTGCTCGGCCATCGTCGCGTCGGCCGGTTACTCGGAGCCGTTCTACAGCTTCCGTAACGAAACCTTCGTGCACGCCTCCCGCGAGCTGAAAATTCACAACAAGATTCACGTGCTTTCCCAGTGCCACGACCTCACCGGCAACAGCTTGCTCACCAGTTTCTACGTGGTGCCGGAGCTGGTCGGTTCAGCGTGGTCGGAACTCAATTCCCGTGGTCGCCTGTTGTTCGTCGCCAGCCACCCCGAGCGCTTTGCCGACTCGGTGGTGACCGAGATTGTCGGCTACAGCGACGAGAACGGCGACTCGCCGTTCTGGGACGCCATTGGCCGCAACTTCTTCGACCTCAACTACGCCGCCGCCGAGCGCCTGTGCGGGCTGAAAAGCCGCACGTTCCTCGCCGAGCTGATGCCGCATTATCCGATCTACGTGCCGCTGCTGCCGGACGCAGCGCAGGAAGCCATGGGCCAGGTGCACCCGCGTGCGCAGATCACCTTCGACATCCTGATGCGCGAAGGCTTCGAGACCGACCATTACATCGACATCTTCGACGGCGGCCCGACGCTGCACGCGCGGGTTTCGGGTATTCGTTCGATCGCGCAGAGCCGCGTGGTGCCGGTGAAGATCGGCGAGATGCTCAAGGGTGTCGGCCGCCAGTACCTGGTGAGCAACGCGCAGTTGCAGGATTACCGCGCGGTGATGCTGGACCTGGACTACGCGCCCGGCAAACCGGTGACCCTGGACCTGGACACCGCTGAGGCCCTTGGCGTCGGTGAAGGTGCCAGCGTGCGTCTGGTTGCGGTTTAAACACAGAGTTTCGCGGGTGGCTGGCAACAGCGGCCTGTTTGAGGAGATAGCATGATCGTTCGTCCCGTACGCAGCAGCGATTTACCGGCCCTGATTGATCTGGCGCGCAGCACCGGCACCGGCCTCACCACCTTGCCGGCCAACGAAGAGCGCCTGACCCACCGGGTTGGCTGGGCGGAAAAAACCTTTCGCGGCGAAGCCGGGCGGGGTGATGCCGATTACCTGTTCGTGCTGGAAAACGACGAAGGCCGCGTGGTGGGTATTTCTGCCATCGCCGGTGCCGTCGGCCTGCGTGAGCCTTGGTATAACTTCCGGGTGGGGCTGACCGTCAGCGCTTCCCAGGAGCTGAACATCTACCGTGAGATTCCGACACTGTTTCTGGCCAACGACCTCACCGGCAATTCCGAGTTGTGCTCGTTGTTCCTGCATGCCGATTACCGCAACGGCCTCAACGGCCGCATGCTGGCCAAGGCGCGCATGCTGTTTATCGCTGAATTCCCGCAGCTGTTCGGCAACAAGATCATTGCCGAGATGCGCGGCGTGTCCAACGAAGCCGGGCGTTCGCCGTTCTGGGAAAGCCTGGGCCGGCACTTCTTCAAGATGGAATTCAGCCAGGCCGACTACCTGACCGGCGTGGGCAATAAGGCGTTTATCGCCGAGCTGATGCCGAAGTTTCCGCTGTACAGCTGCTTCCTTTCCGAAGACGCGCGCAATGTGATCGGCAAGGTCCACCCCGATACCGAGCCCGCGCTGAGCATGCTCAAGAGCGAAGGTTTCAGCTACCAGGGCTATGTCGATATCTTCGACGCCGGCCCGGCGGTGGAATGTGAGACCAGCAAAATCCGTGCGGTGCGCGACAGCCAGTCACTGGTGTTGGCCATCGGCACGCCGGGGGACGACGCCACGCCGTTCCTGATCCATAACCGCAAGCGCGAGGAGTGCCGCATTACCGCCGCACCAGCCCGTCTGGCGGCAGGCACCCTGGTGGTCGATCCGTTGACCGCCAAACGCCTGCAACTGGTGGTGGGTGATCAAGTGCGTGCTGTTCCGTTGTCTGCTGCCCGGGAGTCCAAGTAATGAATTCGCTGTATATCGCAGGTACTTGGCTGACCGGCCAGGGTGAACTGTTTGAATCGCGCAACCCGGTGACCCAGCAGGTGCTGTGGGCCGGCAATGGCGCCACCGCCGAGCAGGTCGAGTCCGCCGTGCAGGCTGCGCGCCAGGCATTCCCGGGCTGGGCCCGGCGCCCGTTGGAAGAACGCATCAGCGTGCTGGAAACCTTCGCCGTCACGCTGAAAAGCCGTGCCGATGAAATCGCCCGTTGCATCGGTGAGGAAACCGGCAAGCCACTGTGGGAATCGGCCACCGAAGTCACCAGCATGGCCAACAAGATTGCGATCTCGGTGCAAAGCTACCGTGAACGTACCGGCGAAAAGAGCGGCCCCCTGGGCGACGCCACCGCCGTATTGCGCCACAAACCCCACGGCGTGGTGGCGGTGTTCGGCCCTTATAACTTCCCGGGCCACTTGCCGAACGGGCATATCGTCCCGGCGCTGCTGGCGGGTAACACCGTGCTGTTCAAGCCGAGCGAGCTGACCCCTAAAGTCGCCGAGCTGACCGTGCAGTGCTGGATCGAAGCCGGTTTGCCGGCAGGTGTGCTGAACCTGCTGCAAGGTGCGCGGGAAACCGGCATCGCGCTGGCGGCCAACCCGGGTATCGACGGTTTGTTCTTCACCGGTTCGAGCCGCACCGGCAACCACCTGCACCAGCAGTTCTCCGGGCGCCCGGACAAGATCCTGGCCCTGGAAATGGGCGGCAACAACCCGCTGGTGGTCGACGAAGTGGCCGACGTGGATGCGGCGGTCTACACCATCATCCAGTCGGCGTTTATTTCTGCTGGCCAGCGTTGCACCTGTGCACGCCGCTTGCTGGTGCCGGAAGGCGCCTGGGGCGATGCGTTGCTGGCGCGTCTGGTGGCGGTCAGCGCGACGATTGAAGTGGGCGCATTCGACCAGCAGCCAGCGCCATTCATGGGCTCGGTGATTTCCCTTGGTGCGGCGAAAGCCTTGATGGACGCCCAGGAACTGATGTTGGCCAATGGTGCTGTGGCACTGCTGGAAATGACTCAGCCGCAGGATCAGGCCGCGTTGCTGACCCCAGGCATCATCGACGTGACCGGTGTGACCGAGCGCGAAGATGAAGAGCTGTTCGGCCCACTGTTGCAGGTGATCCGCTACGCTGATTTTGCCGCGGCGATTGCCGAGGCCAACAACACCCAGTACGGCCTGGCCGCTGGCTTGTTGTCGGATTCCGAAGCGCGTTACCAGCAGTTCTGGCTGGAAAGCCGTGCCGGTATCGTCAACTGGAACAAACAGCTGACCGGCGCCGCCAGCACCGCGCCGTTCGGTGGGGTAGGGGCCTCGGGCAACCACCGCGCCAGTGCCTATTACGCAGCGGATTATTGCGCGTACCCGGTGGCGTCCCTGGAAACGCCAAGCCTGGTGGTTCCAGCCACGCTGACGCCAGGTATAACGCTGAAGTGAAGCTGACACTGATCTAAATGTGGGAGCTGGCTTGCCTGCGATAGCGTCACCTCGGTTTTACTGAAAGACCGAGTAGCCTGGATCGCAGGCAAGCCAGCTCCCACAGTTGAATGGGTTTACAGCTATAGATCTGCACCAGATGCCTATAAAAACAGATGTTCGTGGAGCCTCGCCGATGAAATCCTATGAAGTCAATTTTGACGGTCTAGTGGGGCCGACCCATAACTACGGCGGTTTGTCCTACGGCAACGTCGCGTCCCAGAGCAACAGCCAGCAGTCTTCGAACCCGAAGGAAGCGGCGTTGCAGGGCCTGCAGAAAATGAAAGCCCTGATGGACATGGGCTTTGTGCAAGGGGTGCTGGCGCCGCAGGAACGACCTGACGTGGCGGCCTTGCGTAACCTCGGTTTCAGCGGTACCGACGCCCAGGTAATCCAGCAAGCAGCCAAGCACGCCATGCCGCTGCTGGTTGCCAGTTGCTCGGCGTCGAGCATGTGGGTGGCCAACGCCGCCACTGTCAGCCCGAGTGCCGATACAGCGGATGGCCGCGTGCATTTCACCGCCGCCAACCTCAACTGCAAATACCACCGCAGCATCGAACACCCGACCACCAGCCGTGTGTTGGGGGCGATGTTTGCCGACCAGAAGCACTTTGCCCACCACGCCGCGTTGCCGGCGGTGGCGCAGTTCGGCGACGAAGGCGCGGCCAACCACACGCGCTTCTGCCGTGACTATGGCGAAGCCGGTGTCGAGTTCTTCGTGTTCGGCCGCAGTGCGTTCGACACCCGTTACCCGGCCCCGCAGAAATACCCGGCGCGCCAGACACTCGAAGCCTCCCAGGCCGTCGCACGCCTGCACGGCTTGAAGGATGACGGCGTGGTCTACGCCCAGCAGAACCCGGCGGTGATCGATGCCGGCGTGTTCCATAACGATGTGATCGCCGTGGGCAACGGCGAGGTGCTGTTCTATCACGAGGATGCCTTCCTCAATACCGAACAGATGCTGGGCGAACTGCAAGGCAAGTTGGGCAAGCTGGGCGGCAACTTCCAGTCGGTGTGCGTGCCTCGCGCTCAAGTCAGTGTCGAAGACGCGGTGCGTTCCTACCTGTTCAACAGCCAGTTGCTGACCCGCGCCGACGGCTCGATGCTACTGATCGTGCCGGAAGAGTGCCGCGCCAACGAGCGCGTCTGGCAGTACCTGCAAGGCCTGACCGCATCCGGTGGGCTGATCCGCGAAGTGAAAGTCTTCGACCTCAAGCAAAGCATGCAGAACGGCGGTGGCCCGGCGTGCCTGCGGCTGCGTGTGGCGTTGAACGAAACTGAACTGGCGGCGGTGAACCCAGGCGTTATCATGACCGCGCCGTTGTACGAAACACTGACCCAATGGGTCGACAAGCACTACCGCGACAGCCTGCGTGAAACCGACCTGGCTGACCCGCAGTTGCTGCTTGAGTGCCGGACGGCACTGGATGAACTGACGCAAATCCTTAAACTGGGCTCGGTTTATCCTTTCCAGATCAATTAACGCCACCTCTTTTTACACCCTAGGGCTGAGAACTATTTTATGACCACCGACACCCTGAAACTGATCCTTGAAGACACCGATGGCACCCAGCTGGAAACCTCCTGCACCCGCGTCGCCGTGGTCTGGCAGGGCAAGGAAATCTGGATCCAGCACGACGGCCGTGGCCAGTTGCTGATCGGTGTGGATGTGGAAGAAGGCGACGCCGAGTACGCCAACCTGCTGATGCGCCCATTGGCCACCAACCTGATGAGCCTGCAACTGGAAATGGAACCGGCCGACGTCGAAGGTGACGACGACGATCACGTCCACGGCCCAGGCTGCAACCACTAAGGAAGCTGCTTATGCTCGCCCTCGGCAAATTGCTTGAACTGACCCTCGCCGGTCGTGAACCGGCGCAAAAAATTCAACTGACTGTCGACGGCGTGCAGATGCGCTGGCTCAGCGAGGGCGCACTTGAAGTGCGCCCGCCGCAGGCCCTGGACAACGGCAGCGACGTGCTGCTGTCATCCGGCATCCATGGCAACGAAACGGCGCCGATCGAACTGCTCGACCGCCTGTTGCATGGCATCGCCCGTGGGGAGATCAAGCCCCGCACCCGTATTCTGTTCCTGTTCGGCAACCCCGAGGCCATGCGGCGCGGCGAGCGTTACCTGGAACTGGACGTCAACCGGCTGTTCAACGGCCGTCATGAACAAAACATCGGCCCGGAGGCCATGCGCGCCGCCGAGCTAGAGCAACTGGCCCGCAGCTTTTTCAGCCTGCCCGGCCGTTCGCGCCTGCATTACGACCTGCACACCGCCATTCGCGGCTCGAAGATCGAGCAGTTTGCGCTGTACCCGTGGAAAGACGGGCGTCAGCATTCGCGCCACGAACTGGCCCGTCTGTGCGCTGCCGGCATGCAGGCGGTGCTGCTGCAGAGCAAGACGTCCATCACCTTCACGGCGTTTACCTACGAGCAGCTGGAGGCCGAAGCCTTCACGCTGGAACTGGGCAAGGCGCGGCCGTTCGGGCAGAACCAGGGTGTGGATGTGTCCCGCCTGGAAACCCGGCTCAAGCAGATCATCGAGGGCACCGAGCCCGAGACCGCGAGTCTGGATGGCTTGCAGTTGTTTGCCGTGTCCCGTGAAGTCATCAAGCACAGCGATGCGTTCCTGCTGCACTTGCCGGCGGATGTGGAAAACTTCTCGCCGTTGGCGAAGGGGTATCTGCTGGCCGAAGACGTGGCCAAGACCCGTTGGGTGATCGAGGAGGAGGGTGCTCGCATCATCTTCCCGAACCCGAAGGTGAAGAATGGTTTGCGCGCGGGGATATTGATTGTGCCGACCACGGATGCCGGGTTGGCATAGAGCTTAAGGCTTAACCGGATCTACATGTGGGAGCTGGCTTGTGTGGGGGCTGGCTTGCCTGCGATAGCATCACCGCGGTGTGGCTGACACACCGAGGTGACTGCATCGCGGGCAAGCTCGACTCCCACACAAGCCCGCTCCCACATTGGTTTTGCGGTGTAGCTTAAACGGCTAAGGCGCGTGGCTCACTGCGACGGATCGCGCGGACCTTGTGCAGGGTGTCGGCGCAGGTGCGCGCAGCTTCCTGGCCCTTGTGCACGAAGTGCTCGTAGAAGAACGTGTGGTGTTCGCTGCCAGCGTGGAAATGGTGCGGGGTCAGGGACACCGAGAACACCGGCACTTCGGTTTCCAACTGCACCTGCATCAGGCCGCTGACTACCGACTGGGCCACGAATTCGTGGCGGTAGATCCCGCCGTCCACCACCAGCGCGGCGGCAACGATACCGGCGTAACGGCCGGTCTTGGCCAGCAGCTTGGCGTGCAGGGGCATTTCAAAGGCGCCGCCGACTTCGAAGAAATCGATGTCCGATTCCTGGTAGCCCTGGGCGATCATTTCGGCGAGGAAACCTTTACGCGATTGGTCGACAATATCCTTGTGCCAGCAGGCCTGGATAAACGCGACGCGCTCGCCGTGGTGGTTTTTGCTTTTGCTGTCGATTGCGGTGGGTTGCATGTTCTGACTCCTGTTTAAGAAAAAAACAGGGCGTTATGAATCGAATGGGATTTAAGGGTACGAACAGCCACGTCATGCAAGCATGAACCCGGCGCGCGGCCCTTAGGTGCCAATCCCGTTCTCTCTTCATCCGGACTATGACCGTCGGCCCCGGGATCACACCGGGTCTGCTGACCTTGCCGCCGTCCTGCGTGAGCAGTTCAAGGCGCCAAGCGCTCGCGGGCTATGCACGTTGCGTGCAATTACCGCCGGTGGGGAATTACACCCCGCCCTGAGAACGTTGCCGCCAGAACCCTGGCGGCGGAGAGTTTTTAACATGGTTTTTCAAAAACTGCACGATCGCCTTATCGATAACCTATATCGGTTTGTTTGGTTGGTATTCGATTGACGCTAACGGGGGCTTGATATTCCGTGGCTTTACCCGCAGTAATCATCCATAAAAGGAACTTACATACCCGTTAGAGGCTTGTTTCATGTCTGTGATCGACCTGCGTAGCGACACCGTGACCCAACCCACCCCCGGCATGCTCGACGCGATGGCCAGTGCCGTCAGTGGCGACGATGTCTACGGCGAAGACCCCAGCGTCAACCATTTGGAGGCCGAGTTGGCCAAGCGCCTGGGCTTCGAGGCAGCGTTGTTTGTGCCCACCGGCACCATGAGCAACTTGCTGGCGTTGATGGCCCACTGTGAGCGCGGCGAGGAATACATCGTCGGGCAACAAGCCCATACCTACAAATATGAAGGCGGCGGCGCGGCCGTCCTCGGTTCGATCCAGCCGCAGCCGCTGGAGGTGCAGGCGGACGGCTCCCTTGACCTGGACCACGTGCTGGCGGCAATCAAGCCCGATGATTTTCACTTCGCCCGCACCCGTCTGCTGGCCCTGGAAAACACCATGCAGGGCAAAGTGCTGCCGCTGGAGTACCTGGCGAAGGCGCGAGCGTTCACGCATGAACACGGCCTTGCGCTGCATCTGGATGGCGCGCGTATTTATAACGCGGCGGTCAAGCTTGGGGTGCCGGCGCGGGAGATTGCCCAGCATTTCGATTCCGTGTCGGTGTGCTTGTCCAAAGGCCTTGGCGCGCCGGTGGGTTCGGTGTTGTGCGGTTCCACGGCCTTGATCGCCAGGGCGCGTCGCCTGCGCAAGATGGTCGGCGGCGGTATGCGTCAGGCCGGTTCCCTGGCGGCAGCGGGGCTGTATGCGCTGGATCATCAGGTGCAGCGCCTGGCCGACGACCACGCCAATGCCCAATGGCTGGGTGAGGCGTTGCGCAAGGCCGGTTACGCGGTGGAGCCGGTTCAGACCAACATGGTGTATGTGCAGGTCGGCGACCAGGCACAGGCGTTTAAGGCGTTTGCTGCTGAGCGCGAAATCAAGTTGAGCGCCGCGCCGCGCCTGCGCATGGTCACTCATATGGATGTCAGCCGGGCGCAGATCGAGCAGGTCGTGCAGACATTTGTCGAGTTTTCCCGAAAATGACAGTGCAGACCGTCTAATTGACTGTTTCTATCACATAAACACGCTGTACCACTGGCAAAGGGCCGATATAATGCGGCCCTTTGCCGTCGCTCCGTCTGATGATGTTGCGCACTGGCCTTTGGCCGCAGACTCCGTGGAAGAACCTAATGAAAAGCGCAGAAATCCGTGAAGCCTTCCTTCGCTTCTTCGAAGAGCAAGGTCACACCCGTGTAGCCTCCAGCTCCTTGATCCCAGGCAACGACCCAACCCTGCTGTTCACTAACGCGGGGATGAACCAGTTCAAGGACTGCTTCCTGGGCCAGGAAAAGCGCGCTTATACCCGCGCGACCAGCAGCCAGAAGTGCGTACGCGCCGGCGGCAAGAACAGTGACCTGGAAAACGTCGGCTACACCGCTCGCCACCACACTTTTTTCGAGATGCTGGGTAACTTCAGCTTCGGCGACTATTTCAAGAAAGATGCGATTACGTTCGCCTGGACCTTCCTGACCGGCGTGTTGAAGCTGCCGAAGGAAAAACTGTGGGTCACCGTCTACGCGACGGACGACGAAGCGTATGACATCTGGACCAAAGAAGTCGGCGTACCGGTCGAGCGCATGATCCGCATCGGCGATAACAAGGGCGCGCCCTACGCTTCCGACAACTTCTGGACCATGGGCGACACCGGCCCGTGCGGCCCCTGCACCGAAATTTTCTACGATCACGGCGCCGACATCTGGGGCGGCCCACCCGGCTCGCCGGAAGAAGATGGCGACCGTTACATTGAAATCTGGAACAACGTGTTCATGCAGTTCAACCGCACCGCCGATGGCGTGTTGCATCCGCTGCCGGCGCCGTCGGTCGATACCGGCATGGGCCTGGAGCGGATCAGTGCGGTGATGCAGCACGTTCACTCCAACTACGAAATCGACCTGTTCACCAACCTGCTGAGCGCTTCGGCGGCGGCCATTGGCTGCGCCAACGACAACCAGTCTTCGCTCAAGGTGGTGTCGGACCATATCCGTTCCTGCAGCTTCCTGATCGCTGACGGTGTACTGCCGTCGAACGAAGGTCGCGGCTATGTGCTGCGCCGTATCATCCGTCGCGCCTGCCGCCACGGTAACAAGCTGGGCGCTACCGGTAGCTTCTTCTACAAAATCGTTGCCGCGCTGGTGGCCGAGATGGGCGATGCCTTCCCGGAACTCAAGCAGCAGCAGGCCAACATCGAGCGCGTGCTCAAGGCTGAAGAAGAGCAGTTCTCCAAGACACTGGAACATGGCTTGAAGATTCTGGAGCAGGACCTGGCCGAGCTCAAAGGCACCGTGGTGCCGGGCGACGTGGTGTTCAAGCTGTATGACACCTATGGTTTCCCGATGGACCTGACCGCCGACATCGCCCGTGAGCGTGAGCTGACCGTCGATGAGGCCGGTTTTGAGCGTGAGATGGAGGCCCAGCGTGTACGCGCCCGTTCCGCCAGCTCCTTTGGCCTGGACTACAACACCTTGGTTAAGGTTGATGTACCTACCGAGTTCGTCGGCTACCAGGCGACCGTTGGTTCGGCCAAGATCGTTGCTCTCTATAAAGACGGTAAATCGGTCGACGTGTTGAATGAAGGCGAGGAAGCGGTGGTGGTCCTCGACCAGACGCCGTTCTACGCCGAGTCCGGTGGCCAGGTGGGTGATTGTGGTTTCCTGAGCTCGACGTCGGGCCGTTTTGAAGTGCGCGATACCACCAAGACCGGCGGTGCATTCCTGCATCACGGTGTGCTGGTACTGGGCAACCTGACGGTCGGTGCGCCGGTCGATACTCAGGTCGATGCCGACGTACGGCATGCAACCGCTTTGAACCATTCGGCCACTCACTTGCTGCACGCCGCGTTGCGTCAGGTGCTGGGTGAGCATGTGCAGCAGAAGGGGTCGTTGGTCGATAGCCAGCGCCTGCGTTTTGACTTCAGCCACTTTGAAGCGATCAAGCCTGAGCAGATCAAGGCGCTGGAAGACATCGTCAACGCTGAAATTCGCAAAAACACGCCGGTGGAAACCGAAGAAACCGATATCGAGACCGCCAAGAAAAAAGGCGCCATGGCGCTGTTTGGTGAGAAGTACGGCGACGAAGTGCGCGTACTGAGCATGGGCGGCAGTTTCTCCGTGGAGCTGTGTGGCGGTATCCACGCCAACCGCACCGGCGACATCGGTCTGCTGAAAATCATCAGCGAAGGCGGTGTGGCGTCCGGTGTACGTCGTATTGAAGCGGTGACCGGCGCTGCGGCCCTGGCCTACCTCAATGCGGCGGAAGAACAACTCAAGGAAGCGGCCGGCCTGGTCAAGGGCAGCCGCGACAACCTGATCGACAAGCTGTCGGCCGTTCTGGAGCGCAACCGTGCGCTGGAGAAACAGCTGGAGCAGTTGCAGGCCAAGGCGGCCAGCGCGGCGGGCGACGATTTGTCGGCTTCCGCCCTGGACGTCAAGGGTGTGAAAGTTTTGGCGGTGCGCCTGGACGGTCAGGATGGCAAGGCGCTGTTGGCCTTGGTCGATCAGTTGAAGAACAAGCTCGGCCGCGCAGTGATCCTGCTCGGCGGTGTCCATGAGGAAAAGGTCGTTCTGGTTGCCGGTGTAACCAAGGACCTGACTGGCCAACTCAAGGCCGGTGATTTGATGAAGCAAGCCGCCGCGGCAGTGGGCGGGAAGGGCGGTGGTCGTCCGGACATGGCGCAAGGCGGTGGTGTAGACGCCGGTGCCCTGGACGCGGCCCTGGCCCTGACCGTGCCGTTTGTCGAGGCTGGCATTTAAGGCACTGTTAACGAGCCCATGGTCTAGTCATGGGCTTGCTTAGGTGCTGGACGATTTGTTTATTGGGCGCCCCTTTACGGGCTGAGGCGGCTTAGAAATGGCTTTGATCGTACAGAAATTTGGAGGCACCTCGGTCGGCTCTGTCGAAAGAATCGAGCAGGTCGCCGACAAGGTTAAGAAATTCCGCGATGCCGGCGACGACCTGGTGGTGGTGCTGTCGGCCATGAGCGGCGAGACCAATCGCCTGATCGAACTGGCCAAGGCAATCAGTGGTGATCAACAGCCACTGCCGCGTGAGTTGGATGTGATCGTGTCCACCGGTGAGCAGGTGACCATCGCGTTGCTGGCCATGGCGCTGAACAAGCGTGGTGTGCCGGCGGTGTCCTACACTGGCAGCCAGGTACGCATCCTCACCGACAGCGCGCATACCAAGGCGCGCATCCTGCAGATTGACGATCAGAAAATCCGTACAGATCTGAAAGCCGGGCGCGTGGTAGTTGTAGCTGGCTTCCAGGGTGTGGATGAGCAGGGCAACATCACCACCCTCGGTCGTGGCGGTTCGGACACTACCGGCGTGGCGCTGGCAGCAGCCCTCAAGGCTGATGAGTGCCAGATCTATACCGATGTGGACGGCGTGTACACCACCGACCCGCGTGTGGTGTCCGTGGCCCAGCGTCTGGACAAGATCACCTTTGAAGAGATGCTGGAAATGGCCAGCCTCGGTTCCAAGGTGTTGCAGATCCGCGCGGTGGAATTCGCCGGCAAGTACAACGTTCCGCTGCGCGTATTGCACAGCTTCAAAGAGGGTCCGGGCACCCTCATTACTATTGATGAAGAGGAATCCATGGAACAGCCGATCATTTCCGGCATCGCTTTCAATCGCGATGAAGCCAAGCTGACGATCCGTGGCGTGCCAGACACCCCGGGCGTGGCCTTCAAGATTCTCGGGCCTATCAGCGACGCGAATGTTGAAGTCGACATGATCGTGCAGAACGTTTCGCACGATAACACCACCGATTTCACCTTCACCGTGCACCGCAACGAGTACGATGCGGCTCACAAGATCCTGGAGCACACTGCGAGCCAGATTGGCGCCCGTGAAGTGATCGGGGATATCAAGATTGCCAAGGTGTCGATCGTGGGTGTGGGCATGCGTTCCCATGCCGGTGTTGCCAGCCGTATGTTCGGTGCCCTGGCCAAGGAAAGCATCAACATCCAGATGATCTCCACGTCGGAAATCAAAGTCTCGGTGGTGATCGAAGAGAAGTACCTGGAGCTGGCTGTGCGCGCGCTGCATACCGCTTTTGAGCTGGACGCTCCGGCCCGACCGGGCGAGTGATGCGATGCCAGGAAGGCGCGGTTTACCGCGCCTTTCATTTTTTGTGGGGCGCATGGTCTTTTGCGTGCGCTCGACGATACTTAGGCCGTTAGGGCTATGGCCATCAGGCTGTAGGTCGAACGCCTTTTTTTTGCAGACTGTTGTTCCTGAACTGAAATGCGTGAGGAGAAAGGTATGCTGATTCTGACTCGTCGGTGCGCAGAAAGCCTGATTATCGGTGATGGCGAAATCACCGTGACCGTGCTCGGCGTCAAAGGCAATCAAGTACGTATCGGGGTTAACGCTCCGAAAGAGGTAGCTGTCCACCGCGAGGAAATCTACCTGCGGATCAAGAAAGAGAAGGACGAAGAACCAAGCCTTTAATTTTTATCGTTTTTTATGTTTGCAAACGGGGATGAACGTGGTTAATATACGCCCCGTGTTGCGGAGAGCTGGCCGAGTGGCCGAAGGCGCTCCCCTGCTAAGGGAGTACACCTCAAAAGGGTGTCGGGGGTTCGAATCCCCCGTTCTCCGCCATTATTTGCTTAGTACGTTGCAATCTGGTTTTTTCGGTAAGTTGTTGAAATTACTCGAAAAAATAGCTTTACATAGAGATTGAACGGCCTATAATGCGCGGCAACAAATGCACTCGTAGCTCAGCTGGATAGAGTACTCGGCTACGAACCGAGCGGTCACAGGTTCGAATCCTGTCGAGTGCACCATTTAAGAGTCAGTTGCAGTAATGCAGGTGATTCGGCTTCAACCAGTTGTGATCTGGTCTAAAAACACAATCTGCACTCGTAGCTCAGCTGGATAGAGTACTCGGCTACGAACCGAGCGGTCACAGGTTCGAATCCTGTCGAGTGCACCATACAAACAAAAAGCCCGCCTAGTGCGGGCTTTTTGCCGTCTGGGGTTTGTGTAGGATTGATCCTGGGCTTCATCTTTTCTTGCGTCCCATGTGTTTTCCCTTCGCGCTGTGTCGTCGCAGTTCATAAGTGCGGCCGATGTTCAGTTTTGGCTCGCAAGCGCTTGTTCTTTCCAGTTTTTTAGCGTTAAGGCGCACGCAGCGTGTATCATTGCGCCCGTCAGCCCCGCCGGGGCTTGTGGAATACCTCCATGGACTTACCCAGTAGTTACTCAGTACCCCGCTTTACCAATCATGAATTGACTGATTGATCCTTCCGGCGTGCCCCGCTGCTGGGAGTGGAGTTCGCCTATGACCGAAGTAGAAGTAAAGAAAACACAAGACAGCCTGCAGGATCGCCTGGCTCAAGTCATCGAGCTGCTGCAGCGTCAGCGCGTGGTCGAAGACCTCACGCACCGCCAGGAAGGTCCGCACCACGACCGCGTTGAAAACCTGGTTCACCGGCAAAACCTCGTCGAGCTGCAACGCAAGCTCGATGACCTGCACTCTGCCGACGTCGCCTATATCCTTGAAGCTTTGCCACTGGGCGATCGACTGACCCTCTGGCAGTTGGTCAAGGCTGACCGTGACGGCGACATCCTCCTCGAAGTATCCGACTCGGTCCGTGAAACCCTGATCGCCGACATGGACGATCATGAGCTCCTGGCCGCCGCCAGGGAGATGGACGCCGACGAACTGGCTGACCTGGCCCCTGAGCTGCCTCGTGATGTCGTCCATGAGCTGATGGAGGCCCTCGACAGTCAGCAGCGTGAGCGCGTGCGCTCTGCGCTGTCCTATGACGAGGACCAGGTCGGTGCGCTGATGGACTTCGAGATGGTCACCATCCGCGAAGACGTCAGTCTGGAAGTGGTACTGCGTTATCTGCGCCGCCTCAAAGAGCTGCCCGGCCATACTGACAAATTATTTGTGGTCGACTACGAAGGCATTCTCAAGGGGGTGCTGCCGATCAAGCGCCTGCTGGTGAATGATCCCGAGAAGAAAGTTGCGGATTTGATGGCCAGCGATACGGTGAGTTTTCACCCGGATGAAGACGCCTACGAGGCCGCGCAGGCGTTTGAGCGCTATGACTTGATCTCGGCCCCTGTGGTCGACAAGAACGGTAAGCTGATAGGCCGTTTGACCATCGATGAAATGGTCGACCTGATTCGTGAAGAGAGTGAAACCGAAGTCCTCAACATGGCGGGTTTGCGTGAAGAGGAAGATATTTTTGCATCGGTCTGGCGTTCTCTGCATAACCGTTGGGCCTGGCTGGCGATCAACCTGATCACGGCCTTCATCGCCTCGCGCGTGATCGGGCTGTTTGAAGGCTCTATCGAGAAGCTGGTGGCCCTGGCGGCGCTGATGCCGATTGTGGCCGGTATTGGCGGCAACTCCGGTAATCAGACCATCACCATGATCGTGCGCGCGATGGCACTGGACCAGGTGAGTACGGCCAATTCCTCGCGCTTGCTGCGCAAAGAGTTGGTAGTGGGGCTGATTAACGGCTTGGTGTGGGGCGGCGTGATCGGCGTGGTGGCCTACTTGCTGTATGGCAGTTGGTCGCTGGGCGTCGTGATGACGGCCGCCATGACCCTCAACCTGCTGCTGGCTGCGCTGATGGGGGTGCTGATCCCCATGACGCTGGCGCGCCTCGGGCGCGACCCGGCCATGGGTGCGAGTGTGATGATTACGGCCATGACCGACAGTGGAGGGTTTTTCATCTTCCTGGGATTGGCGACCATCTTCCTGCTCTGATCCATTACAGCGGGAGCAGATCTGCTCCCGCTTTGCTTGCTCTTCCTGACGTTCCTTTCCCAAATCGCAGGCAAAAAAAAGCCAGCACATGGCTGGCTTCGGCTTTCAACTGCAGATTAATTGGCTTCTGCGGCCGCCTCAACGTCGTGCGCGATAAGCGAGACGAGAGCATTTTGCTGGCGGTGGGAGAGCTGACGAAAACGCTGCAGCAGTTCGCGTTCGTGCAGTGACAGCTCTGGGCTGTCCAGGCGCATGCTCAACTCTTCGCCCAGCGCACCTTCCTGAATAAGGCTCTGTTCCAGGCGCGCGATGATTTCGGAGTTCATGCTGCGGTGATGATTGCGAGCCACCTCGGCAATGCGTTCCCGCATTCCGTCTGGCAGACGTACGACGAACTTGTCAGCCGTACGGCTGGAATAAATTGCCTGTTTCAATGGGCGCATATATTTAACCGGTTAGTTCAGGGGAGCGGTTTTTGGAATTGGCCGCAAGATGAGTGTTATGACAAGGCTCACGACCAAAGTTCAACCCGAATTGCAAAGAGATCGCATCATGCCTCAGATTTGACAGTTCCTTGGCGTCAATTCTGTGACAAATATTGAACTGCCTAAAGGCGTAATGCCAGCACTCATTTGCATTTTTGCGGACTGGTTGGAAAACTTTTCGACGAGCGATTCTTCAACGGAACTTCCCGTAAGTCCAAGTCTGCTCAGGGGTTGAGGCCGCACATCCTATCGCAAAGTGGCAATTTGCCCTTACCTTTAAGACTAGTGGCAATTGGCTAATTTACTAGGACGGGGCGACATAAGGTCGGGAGAGGTGGGGCGCAGGCGGGGTCAGCGTAAAACCGGGTCGAACTTGATTCTGCGGCCCACGATGAGCGCCAGCAGGAGCAGGCTGGCAAACACGCCAGCGGCAACATACGCGGTCGTTTGTCCATCTTGCGAGCGGGTACCCAGGCCCAGGATGCCGGCGGCAATGGTCAGGCATAAAAGTAGCCAGGCGGATTTGGTCACGAGCGGTTTCCTCAGAATACCCAATGTTCAGATGCGGGCGCGGCCTGGGTGCCTTGGGTCAGGCGTACCGGCGATTGCGCGTTGGGCGTCATCACCGCCAGTTGCGGGCGCTGTTGCAGATGGTGCGGCACTGCCTGGCTGATCTGGGCCGGATCGTTGCTGCCAGTCGACTGAAAATGGAACATCACCAGTGCAGCCAGGGCTATGGTGTTGAGGGCTAACAGAAGGGCACTGTTCATGGTCATGTTCTCCGCTTAACGCCGTGGCTGAATGGGTCTTGTAGGAGAAGTATTGCAGGTCTCGTGCCAATGTATTATTTCAATAAAATCAATGGCTTGAGTCTACTTCAAAGGGTCGACAGGTTGCAATTTGCAATGATGGCATTTTGGAGGAGTGCATTTTGCACGATGGTGCTCGGGTGCCCGTGGTTACGGGGCGAAGCAGGCATTCTGCGAACAAGGATCGGCCTACACTCAAAAAGCCTACGGACGACATGACAAAACCCACCTCGGCCGTTAACATGCACGCCGTCCGTCGCTGCGCCGTAGGCCGGATGGCTGTCATTTGTCCCAGTAGCTCAATTGGATAGAGCATCCCCCTCCTAAGGGGAAGGTTGGCCGTTCGAACCGGCCCTGGGACACCAGATTCGTGGCCCGTATAAAAAGCCTCGCACATAAAGCCCCGCACAGATTGCTCTGGCGGGGCTTTTTTGTGCGTGCTTGACGAACACCGGTCGAACCTTGCCGGTGATCAGCGTTCACAGCAGGTGCGTGGGTATTTATCGCAACCTTTGTACCTTGCAACCGGCCAGGCAGCGTCTGAGCTATTAAGTAAAATATTCCCGGAAAACAGCCTATATCGCCTGTCCGGGCCTGGTCACACCGGACTATCATGCCGATAGCCCTGTCCCTCACTGCAAGGAGCCGCTCGGAACGCCGATGCGCCAAATCTGGAAATCTTTTCGAGCCCTTTATTTCGCCTCCTTGATGATGTTGATCGGGTCCGGCCTGCTCAGTACTTACCTTGCCTTGCGCCTGGCGGCCGACCATGTCGACAGCCTGTGGGTGGGTGCGCTCATGGCCGCCAACTACTTTGGCCTGGTGCTGGGTGGCAAGATCGGGCATCGCCTGATCGCCCGGGTCGGGCACATCCGTGCATATGCCACCTGCGCCGGGATTGTCGGCGCGGCGGTGTTGGGACATGGCCTGATCAACTGGCTGCCAGCCTGGATCGTGCTGCGGATGATCGTGGGTCTGGGCATGATGTGCCAGTACATGGTCATCGAAAGTTGGCTCAATGAGCAGGCGGATGCCAAGCAGCGGGGCGTGGTGTTCAGCGGCTATATGATCGCGTCCTATCTGGGGTTGGTGTTGGGTCAGTTGATCCTGGTGATGCACCCCGAGCTCGGTCTCGAATTGCTGATGCTGGTCGCTCTGTGCTTTGCGTTGTGCCTGGTGCCGGTGGCCATGACTCGGCGGATTCACCCGGCGCCTCTGCATCCTGCTCCGATGGAGCCGCGCTTCTTTATCAAGCGGGTGCCGCAGTCGCTCAGTACGGTGTTGGGCGCGGGTTTGATCGTGGGTTCGTTCTACGGTTTGGCGCCGCTCTATGCCTCTCAGCAGGGGCTGACCACCGAGCAGGTCGGTCTGTTTATGGGTAGCTGTATTTTCGCGGGGCTGCTGGTGCAATGGCCGTTGGGCTGGTTGTCGGACCGCTATGACCGAGCTTTGTTGATTCGCTGCTTTGCCTTGTGCCTGGCGGTGGCGGCGTTGCCGTTGGCCGTGATGACCCACGTGCCTTTGGAAGTGCTGTTCGTGGCAGGGTTCTTGTGTTCGCTGGTGCAATTCTGCCTATACCCGCTGGCGGTAGCATTTTCCAACGACCATGTGGAGGGTGATCGCCGAGTGTCGCTGACGGCCATGTTGCTGGTGACTTACGGGGTCGGTGCGAGTATCGGGCCGCTCTTGGCCGGTGTGGTCATGAAGCTGTTTGGCAGTCACATGCTGTATGCGTTTTTCAGCCTGTGTGCGTTGATTCTGGTGTGGCGTATCCGGCCAAAAGCGGTGACCAACCTGCATCAAGTGGACGATGCGCCACTGCATCACGTGGCGATGCCCGACAGCATGTCCAGCTCGCCGCTGGTCGCGTGCCTGGACCCACGCGTGGACGAGGCGGTGGTGCAGGAGCAGATGCAGAACGCCGTTCCGGACCCGGAGCCTGAAACTGATCCGCAACCGCCAGTGGATGAGCCGGCTTTCGAAGGGCCGCCGGAGCCTCTGGGCCCGGACGACCACCCCCACGATTTGAGCAGGGCGCGCCCCTGATAGCAAAAACGGGCAGATCCCATCAGGATCTGCCCGTTTTTTTACCGCGGTCGTTAAGGCTTAAAGATCGTCATCCTTGTCGAACCGCCGCGCTTCGCGCTGCAGCTGGTACACAAAACGTTCCACCTGGCGCTGCACCAGGCCGCTCATGTTGTGGAAACGCACACCGGCGAAGGTGGTGTTGATCTTGTCTTCGAAGTGCAGGTAACGCAGCTCGACGGAAGTGGTCATGCTGCCGAAGGGCAGGGCGGCGATAAAACGGTCGTAGACCTGGCCCAGTTGCAGGCGCTCGGAAATATCACCTTCAAAGCGCAACTTGCAGCCAGTGGCGGATATATCCAGCAGCTTGCCGCTGATAGGTGCCTTGAGCTTTTCGCCGCCCAACTCGATGCTGACCAATTGCGCCAGCTTCAACGCGGCGCGGAAGGCATTGCGGCGCTGATGGTAGACCACCTCGGCAGGCATGCTGCCGGTGTAGATGCGATGACCGTCTTTTTCGCTGATGGTCAGCGTGCCGTTGCTTTCCCAAGCGACCCGCACACCGTCATGGAAGCCTTCGATACGAAAGGGTTCACCATTCTCGAGATAGCGTTCACCGTCGCGGGGAATCATTTCGTCCAGGGCCAGCGTCTTGCTGTCCCGGTCAACGTCCACCAGGTAGCTTTGGAAGCGCTGGCTGCGTTCGTGGAAGGTGATGATCAGCGGATCATGACTTTCTTGCAGCATCCGCAACGTGCTGGCGATTTCCAGAGGCGTGGTGAGCACCTTGGGTGGCTGCGGAGCATCTTCCGCGTTAAGGGCGTTGAACACGGTTCTTCCATCTCCAGACAAAGTACGACTACACGCAAGAACCGGCATTTTGCCAGTATGTTGCGCGCCTTGGATAGGGCGCGCTGTAAACCGGCGTCAGGCTTGGCTGCGGGTGCTTGGCTTGACCAGCCGCGAGGTGGAACCTTGGGCGTTGTACAGCGCCGGAGGCTCTCCGCCGTGAAGTATACGCAGCTGGTTGGCGGTCGTAGCTTGCTGAAGCTGGATCGACTGGCCATTGAGCAGGTTGGCTTCCTGGCACTGGGCGAGTAATTGATTGAGTGTGGTGCTCTGCGCCAGCAACTGATCGCCGACCGAAGAATGGCTGGCGAGCTGTGCGAGGCCGTCGTGATCAGCCGGCAGGCCGAGGCTGATCAGAATTTCGCTGCGCTTCTTGCCATGCTGCTCCAGCAGCACAATCAGCGACTGCTTGCGCGCCAGAATTTCTTCCAGCAAGCGCATATCCCGACCATACAGGGCCAGGGATTCTTCTTTGAGCAGCTCGAGCAAATGTTGCGTCGGCGCCAGATCATCAATGATTAGTTGAAGCAAATGTTCGTCGTGGTGCATGGCTGGCCTTGGGTTTTAAGCGTCCAAAAGCCCTGCGCAGGCCTTTGCCTAGCGCTCGGCTTCGAAGTTAAGCAGCTTGCTGGCTACACGGTTGCTGTCGACTTTATAGCTGCCATCGGCGACGGCCTGCTTCAATTCGGCCACGCGGGCTTTATTGACAACCGGTTGATCGCGCAGCGAGTCAGTGACCTTCTGCAACTGTTGAGCCTCATTGCTCAGGTGTACCGATTCCCCACTCTGGCTGGCGCCGGCCTGTTCTGCCTTGACGGGCACGGGCTGGGCTTTGGCTTCTACGCTGTCCTTGGCACCGCTGGTGCGCGTATTGCCGGGCAACGCCGGGGTGTTATTTAAACGACTGAAATCAATGACCATGATAAAAAAAACCTCTGGGTATTTGGACGCTTGCCATGTTTTCGGCCATACCCGAACAAACTTTAGGTTCGTTTGACAATAAACCTGTACAGGCCGACATCCAACGCACAGTGTAGGAAAAGCTGGCGTTTGACACCAGTGATCTATAACGCGACCTCAACTTGGCCTGGCGCGGTCACTTGCGCCTTTATCACCCGGTTGGAGTTGAGGTTCTTGACTCTAATCTGTTCGCTCATGCCGCCGTTGGACAGCGCCTCGCCCGGCATTTTGACGGTCAGCCCGCCACTGCTGGCGGAAATCACCACCTGATCACCCTTGCGAATCACTTCAGCCTGTTCCAGATGAACCAGTGTGATGACCTGGTCGGTGACCATTGGTCGGGTAAGTTTCTGCCCGACGGCCTGATCCAGCGAGGTGAGGTAGCCCTGATTGATCAGGCTGATATCCCGCTCGCGCAGGGCGACGTCTTCAAAACCGATGATGCCCGTGCGCTTGAGCGGGCGCGTGACCACCACTACATCGCGAAACAGTTTGACCTGCGCCGGCACGAACACGGTCCAGGGCGATGCGCCCTCGCAGCGCACCTTTACCGTCACGCGGCCGATGGGCTGGGCGGGGCTTTCCAGTGAGGCCGTCAATTCCTTGTCGCACATTGGCATGCGCAGGCGCGGGTCTAACGGGTTGACCTGAATTTCATAACGCCCAGGTGTCTGGGTGGTCGTCAGATAATCTTCTACAGTGAACTCAAGAAAGCCTTGAGTGACGCCGATAAGGAGATCAGGCAATGTGACGTTATCTGCACGTGCCGTGATGCCCGAGCCCAGGGCGAGCAGTGCCATCGAGACGCAGAGCAATCTGCGGTACCGTGGGAGGCGAAGGCGTCGGGAAACTGGCGTTTTAAGATTCATAAATCAATAAATAGCAAAGCTCGTGCCGTTTAGTGTTGGGTACGCGCTGCCCTGTAGGTATCGCCCCAGGTTTTAGCGTAGGAGTCATGGCATGGCAGGAGTAATGGATTCAGTAAACCAGCGCACACAGCTGGTAGGGCAGAATCGCCTGGAGTTGTTGCTTTTTCGCCTTGATGGCAAGCAGCTGTACGGCATCAATGTGTTTAAAGTGCGGGAAGTGCTGCAGTGCCCCAAGCTCACCATAATGCCCAAATCCAGCCCCGTGGTGTGCGGCGTGGCCAACATTCGTGGCGCGACCATACCCATTCTTGACCTGGCCTTGGCCACAAGTTCCGCCGGTCTGCAGGATCGCCAGAATCCGTTCGTGATCATCACTGAGTACAACACCAAGACCCAGGGTTTCCTGGTGCGCTCGGTGGAGCGCATCGTCAACATGAACTGGGAGGAGATCCATCCGCCACCCAAGGGCACCGGGCGCGATCACTACCTCACGGCGGTGACGCGGGTCGATAACCAGTTGGTGGAAATCATCGACGTGGAGAAGATCCTCGCCGAAGTGGCCCCTACCTCGGAATCGATCTCGGTGGGTGTAGTGGACGCCGAGACCGCGCACAAGGCGATTTCCCTGCGTGTACTCACGGTGGATGATTCCTCGGTAGCGCGCAAACAGGTGAGTCGCTGCCTGCAAACCGTCGGTGTGGAAGTCGTGGCGCTCAACGATGGTCGCCAAGCCCTGGATTACCTGCGCAAGCTGGTGGATGAGGGCAAGAAGCCGGAAGAAGAATTCCTGATGATGATTTCCGACATCGAGATGCCGGAAATGGACGGTTACACCCTGACGGCCGAGATACGTAACGATCCACGCATGCAAAAATTGCATATCATCCTGCATACTTCATTGTCGGGTGTATTCAATCAGGCGATGGTCAAGAAGGTCGGTGCTGATGACTTTTTGGCCAAATTCCGCCCTGATGACCTGGCATCCCGGGTAGTCGACCGGATCAAGGCAGCAGATCACGGCTAGGGGGAGTTCCTCCTGGCGGTCACACGATTAAAGAGGCGGTATCCTTGTCTACGGGTAATTTAGATTTCGAACAGTTCCGGGTCTTCCTGGAAAAAGCCTGTGGCATATTGCTTGGTGAAAACAAGCAATACCTGGTATCCAGCCGTCTCAACAAACTGATGGAGCAGCAGGGCATCAAGTCCCTGGGTGAGTTGGTTCAGCGCATTCAGGGTCAACCGCGCAGTGGGCTCAAGGAAATGGTGGTCGATGCCATGACCACCAACGAAACCTTGTGGTTTCGCGACACCTACCCCTTCGAAGTGCTCAAGAACAAGGTGCTGCCGGAGGCCATCAAGGCCAGCCCGGGCCAGCGACTGCGTATCTGGTCGGCCGCCTGCTCTTCGGGGCAGGAACCGTATTCGATTTCGATGTCCATCGACGAGTTCGAGCGGACCAACATGGGGCAATTAAAGGCCGGTGCGCAAATTGTGGCCACGGATTTGTCCGGCACCATGCTCACCAATTGCAAGACTGGCGAGTACGACAGCCTGGCCCTGGGCCGTGGTTTGTCCCCGGAGCGCCTGCAACGTCACTTCGACCCGAAAGGGGCCGGGCGTTGGGCGGTGAAGGCGCCGATCAAGAGCCGGGTGGAGTTTCGTTCGTTCAACCTGCTCGACAGCTACGCCAGCCTGGGCAAGTTCGACATGGTGTTTTGCCGCAACGTGCTGATCTACTTTTCGGCCGAAGTGAAGAAGGACATCCTGCTGCGTATTCACGGCACGCTCAAGCGCGGCGGTTACCTGTTCCTCGGTGCGTCGGAGGCGTTGAACGGCCTGCCGGATCATTACCAGATGGTGCAGTGCAGTCCCGGCATCATTTACCAGGCCAAGTGATTGGCGTCTAAGCAATAAAAAACGGGAGGCCCGAAAAAGGCCTCCCGTTTTTTATTGGCGCAACGTATCGGTGCTACTTCGTTGGCCGTACTCAGGGCATGAGCGTGATACTGATAGTGTCCAAGGCCAATTGATGAATACCCCTGGGTACCGCTTCGTTGAAAATACCCAGATGCACGCTGCCTGTAATCGGCGCGATGAACGTCCCGCTTTCTAATAGCGTGAAGCCTGGCAGGAGCGGTGCCGCGCGGCCGATCGATTTGCCATTCATCGTCATATACAAGCGTGAGCCGTCGGCAGCGGGCAAGTCTGTTCGGGCGTTGAAGCTGCAATTATAGGTGCGCCCTGCGATCACCGGCACTGAGCGGGTAATGATGTGGGAGGCACCCGGCACACTGTTGGGCAAGTTTGCGACCACTTCATTATTGATAACACGTAGTAATCCCACGTAGCTCCCTTGAGGCACCCAGCCCTGGAGCGTGCCGTCGTTGAAATCCCAGACTGTATCTGGCGTCGGCGTGACAACCGGGCGACGGTTGATGGTCACGGTCGCGTCATTTGCAGGTGTGGAGACCCCGTTACGCCTGATGGTCAGCCGTAGTCGCACGCTGTTGCCCTCATTGGCTTCAACACGGTCTCGCGGTATCAGGGCAGTGAGAGAGGGTGAGGCTTGGCCAATTGAAAAGCTTTGGTTATGGTCGCCGCCCAGGATGCTGCTGATCATGTTTATATTTACAAAGTCCATGGGCAGCAGGGGGAAATTACAGCTGACTTCTGCGCAGTTGCCAACCAGCAGGTTGGTATTCAGGTTTGGAATCGGCTGTGCGGAATCTTGCAGTGTGAAACCGAGCGGCGGTACCTTCATCGTTGTGAGCCTCTGCCTTGAGTGAAGTGATTTCCGCTCCAATAAGGCTTCGAAGAAGCGGTGCTTCACAACTGTTAGAAATGACAGTGCAGACGGACGGTAAGAAACTCCGGTAACGGGCTCACCGTGTTTATGCTCGTTTGCCGCCACTGCGTAAAAGCGGCAAACACGGTTGCCGCTTTCCTGGCGCAACGCGGAAGTTCGTTGCCGCTTTTCTGGCAATGCCGCAGGCGCTCCCCTCGCAAACCCTTGAATTAGGGGCTTTGAACGAATTGGCATGCGCCTTGCTATAACCCAGATACGAAAAGCAGGTCAGCCTAAAGGTTTCCGCCATGAGCATCAGCTTCGATAAAGCGCTCGGTATCCACGAACAAGCCCTGGGCTTCCGCGCCCAGCGTGCTGAAGTCCTGGCCAACAACATTGCCAACGCCGATACCCCGAACTACAAGGCTCGGGACCTGGACTTCTCCGCTGTGCTCGCTGCACAGCAGGACAAGACCAAGAACGGCACCTTTGCCTTGAACATGACCAACAGCCGTCATATTGAAGCGCAAGGCCTGGGCAATGGTGACGAGTCGCTGCTGTATCGCACGCCGATGCAACCGTCGATCGATCAGAACACCGTCGATGCCCAACTTGAGCAATCGGCCTACGCCGAGAACTCGGTGAACTTCCAGGCCAGCTTCACCCTGCTCAACAGCAAATTCAAAGGGCTGATGTCAGCCCTGCGTGGAGAGTAAGCCATGTCCCTAGCCAGTGTTTTCAATATTGCCGGCAGTGGCATGAGCGCGCAGACCACGCGTTTGAACACCGTCGCCAGTAACATCGCCAACGCCGAGACCGTGTCTTCGAGCATTGATCAGACTTACCGTGCCCGTCACCCGGTGTTCGCCACCATGTTCCAGGGCGGCCAAGGTAGCCAGAGCGGTAGCGGCGATTCGCTGTTCCAGAATCAGGATGCCGCAGGCCAGGGCGTGCAGGTACTCGGTGTGGTCGAAGACCAGAGCAACCTGGAAGCCCGTTACGAGCCTAACCACCCTGCCGCGAACGAAAAGGGGTACGTGTACTACCCCAACGTCAACGTGGTCGAGGAAATGGCCGATATGATTTCCGCCAGCCGCTCGTTCCAGACCAACGCGGAAATGATGAATACCGCCAAAACCATGATGCAGAAGGTCCTGACCCTGGGTCAGTGATAAGGGGCGCCAAATAATGGCCATCGTTGATACCACTTCTACACCCAACACGGCGGTTCAGGACCTGTTCAACACCAAGGTCAAGACCGCGACGGACAACAGCAGCCTCAGCTCGGCTGCCTCGGCGGCCACGGGTAACCAGGCGCTGGGCAAGGATGCGTTCCTGCAACTGCTGGTGACCCAGCTGAAAAACCAGAACCCGCTGTCGCCTCAGGATAACGGTGCGTTCGTGGCGCAACTGGCGCAGTTCAGCAGCCTGGAAGGCATTAACACCCTGAACGACTCGGTGAATGCGATCTCCAGCAACTTCAGCTCCTCGCAAGCGCTGCAGGCGTCGTCGCTGGTCGGGCGTTCGATCATCACCCAGACCAACACGGCCATGGTGGATACCAGCAAGAGCATGACCGGCTCGGTGGCGGTGACGGCGGCGACAGGCAACGTCTCCGTCAAGATCACCGACAAGGACGGCAATGCGGTGCGCACTATCGACATGGGCGCCCAAAGCGCCGGCGATTCCAGTTTTATCTGGGACGGCAAGAACGACAACGGTGAGGTCGCGCCAGCCGGGACTTACACCTTCGCGGCCAGCACCAAGAATGACAAGGGCGACGCGGTTGCCCTGCTAACGTCGCTGCCGGCAACGGTGACCAGCGTGACGTTGAGCAAGACCGGCGGCGAAATGCTGCTGAATCTTGCAGGCGGTATGGGCAGCGTCAAGCTGTCGCAAATCCAGACTATCGGTACATAGAGCCGCCTAAATACGGCAGAGGGAGAGAAACATGTCTTTTAACATCGGCCTTAGCGGCCTCTATGCGGCCAACAAACAACTGGACGTAACCGGCAACAACATTGCCAACGTTGCGACCACCGGTTTCAAATCGTCCCGCGCGGAATTTTCGGACATTTACGCGGCGTCCAAGCTGGGCACCGGCCAGAACAGTGTCGGCAGCGGTGTGAACCTGGCGGCAGTGTCACAGCAGTTCACCCAGGGCGACGTCAACAACACCGGCGGTCTGCTGGACATGGCGATCCAGGGCGGCGGGTTCTTTGTGCAGAAGGGCAGCGACGGTTCGCTGGAATACACCCGCAACGGTGCCTTCCACTCGGATAAAGACGGCTACATCACCAACAACACCGGCACCTCGCGCCTGCAAGGCTACGCGGCGGACGGCGATGGCAACATCGTCAAAGGCGCGCTGACCGACCTGCAATTGAACCTGTCGAACCTGCCGCCGAAGGCTTCCAGCAAGGTGGATTCCACCAGTAACCTGAATTCCTCGTCGCCGGTGATCGACCAGACGGTCAAGCCGTTTGATCCGACCGATTCCACCACCTTCAGCACCCAGTACAACACCACTTTGTATGACACCCAGGGTAACGCCCACCCAATGGTGCAGTACGTGGTCAAAACGGATTCCAACACCTGGAAGTCCTACACCCTGATCGATGGTCGTAACCCTGACGGTTCGGCGCCTACCGGCACGGGTTCGACGCCTCCGGTCGCATCGACATTGAGCTTCGACGGTTCCGGCAAACTCACCGGGATTATCACCGGTACTACGTCCAGCACCACCTTGCAGCTGACCGGTTGGGTGCCGGGCACCGTGACCAACGGCGTATGGACCAAAAACGGTGCGAACGCCAACCCTGGCGGGATTGCCATTAACATGGCCAACATTACCCAATACAACTCGGCCACATACCGCAACCCGCCGGTCACCGATGGCTACGCCACCGGCCAGATCACCGGCCTGAGCATTGACGGTAACGGCGTGCTGTTCGCTACCTTCAGCAACCAGCAGAGCAAGGCCATCGGCCAGCTTTCCCTGGCCAGTTTCAACAACGAGCAGGGCCTGCAGCCGGCTGGCGGCACGGCCTGGAAAGAAACCTTCGCGTCGGGCCAGCCGGGTTACGACACCCCGCAAGCCGGTACGCTGGGTTCGATCGTGTCCAAGTCCCTGGAGAACTCCAACGTCAACCTGACCAACGAGCTGGTGGACCTGATCAAGGCCCAGAGCAACTATCAGGCGAACGCCAAGACGATCTCCACCCAGAGCACCATCATGCAGACCATCATTCAGATGACCTGATGCTGTAGCCCTGACGCGCAAGCGAAGCGAAAGCCCCTCAGTCGAGGGGCTTTTTTTTGCCTGTCATTTGGCATTTAGCCCTTTTCCCACCACCTGCCCGTTCGCGAGATGACACGCGCTGATTGGAACTGACTACACCGTTCTTTCCACATATCAAGCCGAAAGGCGTTGGATCCTGTCTTTAAAAGGGGCTTGGTATGTGGAATTCATCGGTGCCCGGCCATGGGGCTGGGGGTGTGCGTTATGACGTGGGTGGGGCAGGGCAGCACCTGGGGGGCGTAAGTCGCTCTGAGGACAAAAAGGACGACGTAGATGCCAATAAGGATGTTGTCGGTAAGCTTCTCAGAGAGCTTGATGATGCCGAGAAAACGTCCAAGAGCCAGACCGTCAAGGATCTGCGAGACAAGCTGAATGAACAGCGGAAAGCGCTCGGAGATGAAAAATTCAAAGAAATCCTCGAGCAGCTGAAAAAAGAAATATTTGAGGATTGGCTCACGCGGATGAAGAGGCTGTTTCCGGATCTTTTTCCGGAAGAGGCGATTCCGTCTCCGGCGCCTTCTCCAAAACCATCGCCGGGCGGTGGCGGTGGTGGCGGTAGAGTTAACCCGAAGAATTTTGGCTCCGTAGAGTCCATGAGTAACAAGCCGTTTACCAAAGGGGCTAATTTCACTGACTACAAGCCTGACAATAGCAATCCTGCAAAAAAACCGGGTATGGGCAGAGAAACCGGCAATATCTGGAGTGGTTTCAAACAGGGGCCGGACGGAAACTGCATCACTGTTTCAGCCATAAAGAGCGCAATGATGAAGTTCGGCCAGAAGCCCACCGATGTTTTCAAGGACGTGAAAGCGTCAGGCGATGGCTATGACGTGCAGATGCGGGACGGGTTTCAGCTCCATTTGAGCAAGGGGCAATTACAGCAGGCGGCACAACAGGCTCGGTTCATGGGGGACGATCCGGCCATGATGACCGACGCCAACTTCATGTACGCCGCCAGCGCCATGCGGGCTCATATGGAAGGTAATAACGGGCAAGGTTACGGTAACGATCATAACGCTCGCCGAAGCTACATGGATGCGTTGGTGAGCTTGAACGACGGTGAACACGCCAATGAGGGGCTGGATCGTCTGGGCCTCAAAGGCCTGTACCGGCAGACGACGAGCGATGAGCTTGCCAGCGGTGCGTTGGGCGTTGTGAACTACGGCGGCCATTCGATGGCGGTCATTGGCGGCCAGATAGAGCTATGGGGCGGGCGAGGCGGTCGGCCTCAGCGGGAGGATCACGGGGAGGCGTACGCATTTATATAGCTATACAGCGGCAGGTGAAGCGGCATTTCACGCTGCAATAAAACGAAAAAGCCCGTTAACCTCTTATAGGGTTAACGGGCTTTATTCACTCGCTTAGCTTATTGGCAAGCTTCGCAATCCGGCTCATCAATCGCGCAAGCCTTTGGCACGGGGGCCGGGCCGGCTGGGGCGGCGAGTACCGAATCATCACCGTGGTTGCCGCTGGAAACAGCGTTCAGCTTACCGGTGTTGATGGTCGACTTCTCGGTGCTGGTCGCAGCCAGGGCACGGAGGTAGTAAGTGGTTTTCAGGCCACGGTACCAAGCCATGCGGTAGGTCACGTCCAGCTTCTTGCCCGAAGCGCCGGCGATGTACAGGTTCAGCGACTGAGCCTGGTCGATCCACTTCTGACGACGGCTGGCAGCGTCAACGATCCACTTGGTGTCCACTTCGAAGGCGGTCGCGTAGAGCTCTTTGAGTTCTTGCGGGATGCGTTCGATCTGCTGCACGGAACCGTCGTAGTACTTCAGGTCGTTGATCATGACCGAGTCCCACAGGTCGCGGGCTTTAAGGTCGCGAACCAGGTACGGGTTGATCACGGTGAATTCGCCCGACAGGTTCGATTTCACATACAGGTTCTGGTAAGTCGGTTCGATCGACTGCGACACGCCAGTGATGTTGGCGATGGTGGCGGTCGGCGCGATGGCCATGATGTTGGAGTTACGAATGCCTTTCTGTACACGGGCACGTACCGGTGCCCAGTCCAGGGATTCGTTCAGGTCAACGTCGATGTACTTCTGGCCACGTTGCTCGATCAGGATCTGTTGCGAATCCAGCGGCAGGATGCCTTTGGACCACAGCGAGCCCTGGAACGTCTCGTAGGCACCGCGCTCATCGGCCAGGTCGCAGGAAGCCTGGATCGCGTAGTAGCTGACCGCTTCCATCGACTTGTCGGCGAACTCGACAGCAGCGTCGGAACCGTAAGGAATGTGCTGCAGGTACAGTGCGTCCTGGAAGCCCATGATGCCCAGCCCGACCGGACGGTGCTTGAAGTTGGAGTTCTTCGCCTGTGGCACCGAGTAGTAGTTGATGTCGATAACGTTATCGAGCATGCGAACGGCGGTGTTCACGGTACGTTCCAGCTTGGCGGTGTCCAGCTTGCCGTTGGTGATGTGGTTCGGCAGGTTGATCGAGCCCAGGTTGCAAACGGCGATCTCGTCCTTGTTGGTGTTCAAGGTGATCTCGGTGCACAGGTTCGAGCTGTGGACCACGCCCACGTGCTGCTGCGGGCTGCGCAGGTTGCACGGGTCTTTGAAGGTCAGCCACGGGTGGCCGGTTTCAAACAGCATGGAGAGCATTTTGCGCCACAGGTCTTTGGCCTGGATGGTCTTGAACAGCTTGATCTTGCCCGGGTACTGGGACAGGGCTTCGTAGTACTCGTAACGCTCTTCGAAGGCCTTGCCGGTCAGGTCGTGCAGGTCCGGTACTTCGGATGGCGAGAACAGGGTCCACGGGCCGTCATCGAAGACGCGCTTCATGAACAGGTCCGGGATCCAGTTGGCGGTGTTCATGTCGTGGGTACGACGACGATCATCACCGGTGTTCTTGCGCAGCTCGATGAACTCTTCAATGTCCATGTGCCAGGTTTCCAGGTAGGCACAGACAGCGCCTTTGCGCTTGCCGCCCTGGTTGACCGCTACGGCGGTGTCGTTCACCACTTTCAGGAACGGTACAACGCCCTGGGACTTGCCGTTGGTGCCCTTGATGTACGAACCCAGGGCTCGTACCGGGGTCCAGTCGTTGCCCAGGCCGCCGGCGAATTTGGACAACATGGCGTTGTCGTGGATCGCGTGGTAGATGCCCGACAGGTCATCCGGCACGGTGGTCAGGTAGCAGCTGGACAGCTGTGGACGCAGGGTGCCGGCGTTGAACAGGGTCGGGGTCGACGACATGTAGTCGAAGGACGACAACAGGTTGTAGAACTCGATGGCGCGGTCTTCTTTGTGCTTCTCTTCAATCGCCAGGCCCATGGCCACGCGCATGAAGAACACCTGCGGCAGTTCGAAGCGGATACCGTCCTTGTGGATGAAGTAACGGTCGTACAGGGTTTGCAGGCCCAGGTAGGTGAACTGCTGGTCGCGCTCGTGGTTGATCGCCTTGCCGAGTTTTTCCAGGTCGAAGGTGGCCAGGATCGGGTTCAGCAATTCGAATTCGATACCCTTGGCGATGTAGGCAGGCAGGGCCTTGGCGTACAGGTCGGCCATTTCGTGGTGGGTAGCGCTGTCGGCGACGCCGAGGAAGCCCAGGCCTTCGGCACGCAGGGTGTCCATCAGCAGGCGCGCGGTCACGAACGAGTAGTTCGGCTCACGTTCAACCAGGGTGCGGGCGGTCATCACCAGTGCGGTGTTGACGTCGGTCAGGGCCACGCCGTCGTACAGGTTTTTCAGGGTTTCGCGCTGGATCAGGTCACCGTCGACTTCTTCCAGGCCTTCACAGGCCTCGGTGATGATGGTGTTCAGGCGGCCCAGGTCCAGCGGCGCAAACGTGCCGTCAGCCAGGGTGATACGGATCGACGGGTGAGCTTGTACGGCAGCTTCTTCAGCCGGGGTGCGTACAGCGCGTTCCTTGGAACGGGCGTCACGGTAGATCACGTAGTCGCGCGCCACTTTCTGCTCGCCGGCACGCATCAGGGCCAGTTCGACCTGGTCCTGGATTTCTTCGATGTGGATGGTGCCGCCCGATGGCATGCGACGCTTGAAGGTTGCGCTGACTTGTTCGGTCAGGCGGGCAACGGTGTCGTGGATGCGCGACGAGGCAGCAGCGGTGCCGCCTTCAACTGCAAGAAACGCTTTGGTGATGGCGACGGTGATTTTGTCATCGGTGTAAGGAACGACAGTGCCGTTACGCTTGATCACGCGCAATTGGCCAGGTGCGGTGGCGGACAGATCCAGGTTCGAATCAGCGGCCTGCGGCACGGAGCCCTGCGGGTTCTCGCGAGTTGTGTCGGTTTGCATGGGGGGTTGTCTCCACATTCTATATTTATTTGGGCACCATCACGGTGCCCACCGTTCCGTCCTGAAGCACTTACAACAGGCCTTGGCCTGGCATAACAACTTCGGGACAGGAGGAAGGGAGCTCATCGCGCCGCTTCCATGCCGAAGTCTTCGGCTCGGGCCTTTAAAGAACCCTGCGCCGTATTCCTGTTGGGTGACAGTTGCTCGCTTCAAGCACTGCAACACCCGTACCGTTTTTCGCCCTTGTGGCTGGAAAACGGCTGCCATCCGCGTGCGCGGTTTGGGCTTTCAAAAAATGCTTTGGTTCAACCAAACGGGAGCAAGAAAGCACTTGAGTTTCTTGTCTGATCTGTGTTTGGTTTTTCGCTTGAAACCCTACATGTAGGGTTTTTTTAGCGCCGAGGTACAAGATAATGCGTTTTGGGGGTCTTAGCAACGCACTACCTGTGGATAACGCTGTGGGTAAAATGTGTATGAAACATGGAACGCCCGTGTAGGCCGCAGTGCGGCTGGATTGCGCCGTTTGTCACTGAATATTCCAAGGTAAAAACAGCCGATTGGAATTTTGGGGGCGCGAACCCTATCACAAAAAAACGTGATCACCGAATGGATTTCCCGGCTTGTGCTGGAGGGCTGGCCCGTGGCTACAATCGGCCTACTTACAGTCGCTGTTATGCCCGTACAACATTACAAATAGGGTATGACCGGTGAAGATCAAAATGTGGAAGCCGGGCTTGCCCGCGATAGCATCACCGCGGTCTATCAGTTACACCGCGTTGATGCTATCGCAGGCAAGCCAGCTCCCACATTCGGTCGCAGTTTCATGACGACTCTCTATAGCGCGACGAGGATCACCCGTGGAGCAAGAAGCCTGGCAAATATTGATTGTCGAGGACGACGAGCGATTGGCCGAGTTGACCCGTGAATACCTGGAGAGCAACGGCTTGCAGGTGTCGGTAGAAAGCGATGGCGCCCAGGCTGCGGCACGCATCATCGCCGAACAGCCTGACCTGGTGATCCTCGACCTGATGCTGCCCGGCGAAGATGGCCTGAGCATCTGCCGCAAAGTCCGCGAGCGCTATGACGGCGTGATTTTGATGCTCACCGCACGCACTGACGACATGGACCAGGTGCTTGGCCTGGACATGGGCGCCGACGACTATGTGTGTAAACCCGTGCGCCCGCGCTTGTTGCTGGCACGTATCCAGGCCTTGTTGCGGCGCAGCGAGCCCGCGGAACCTGCTGCCGTGGAAAACCAGCGCCGCCTGCAATTTGGCCCATTGGTGGTGGATAACGCCCTGCGCGAAGCCTGGCTGCACGAGGGCGGCATCGAGTTGACCAGCGCCGAGTTCGACCTGTTGTGGCTGCTGGTCGCCAATGCCGGGCGCATTCTGTCGCGCGAAGAAATCTTTATCGCCCTGCGCGGTATTGGCTACGACGGCCAGGACCGCTCCATTGACGTGCGTATCTCACGCATTCGGCCGAAAATCGGCGACGATCCGATCCACCCACGGCTGATCAAGACCATTCGCAGCAAGGGCTACCTGTTCGTCCCCGAAGCCGCCGCCGATATGCCGCTGTGAACTCGATCTTTCTGCGCATCTACGGCGGTATGTGTGCTGCCCTGATTTTAGTCGCATTACTGGGCGTGCTGGCCTTGCACCTGCTCAATGAAGTGCGCAGCGGCCAGTACCGTGAGCGCCTGGCCCACGGCACTTTTGCGCTGATGGGCGACAACCTGCAGCCCATGAGCCCGATCGAGCGCCAGCGCGCCCTGGCGGTGTGGGAGCGTTTGTTGGGCATCCCTCTGGAATTGCGCCCGCTGGCCGATGCGCAGTTGGACCTGGGCCAACGCACTCGCCTGCAACGCGGCCAGGTGCTGGTGGAGCAGACCGGGCCGCATGCGGCGCGCGTGCTGCGTCTGGTCAGTGAGCAGTCGCAACTGGTACTCACCGGCGAAGTCCAGCAGATCAGCGAACAACTGGCCCGCGCGACTATTTACCTGCTGGCGGACGAACTGGTGCGCTTCCCTGTCGCCGAGCAGCCGCAGAAACTGGCAGATATCAAGGAAGCCAAGGGTTTTGGTTTTGACATGCACCTCATGACCCTGGATGCGGCGGACATGGACGACGACCAGCGCCGCCGGGTATCAGAAGGCGATACGGTGATGGCCTTGGGCAAGGGCGGCGATTCAATCCGTGTGTTTGCCGGCATGGTCGGTACGCCGTGGGTACTGGAAATCGGCCCGCTGTATCAAATGAGCCCTTACCCGCCGCAATGGCTGATCCTGATCGCGCTGATCAGCCTGACCTTGATTGGCTTGATCGTCTATTTACTGGTGCGTCAGCTTGAGCGACGCCTCAAAGGCCTGGAGGCGGCGGCCACCCGCATTGCCAAAGGCAACCTCGAGGTTCGCGTACCGGCTCGGGGTGCCGACTCGGTGGGGCGCTTGGCGGCTGCCTTTAATGGCATGGCCGAGCACTTGCAGCAATTGCTGGCGATCCAGCGCGAACTGGTGCGCGCGGTCTCCCACGAGCTGCGCACCCCGGTGGCACGCCTGCGCTTTGGTCTGGAGATGATCGGCGACGCCGCCACCCCTGAGGCGCGGCGCAAATATCTGGAAGGCATGGACAGCGACATCCAGGACTTGGACGGCCTGGTGGACGAAATGCTCACCTACGCACGCCTGGAGCAAGGCGCACCGGCGCTGAATTTCCAGCGGGTCGACCTCAATGCGTTACTGGATCAGGTGATCGGCGAATTATCGCCACTGCGCCCGCAGGTCAGCGTAGCCCGAGGCATCTGCCTGTCTTCGGCACATTGGGATGACGCCTGGGTCGACGCCGAGCCGCGCTACTTGCACCGGGCCCTGCAAAATCTGGTGAGCAACGCCATGCGCCATGCCCAGGGCCAGGTGTTGATCAGCTATCAGGTGGGCCAGGTGCGTTGTCGCATCGATGTGGAAGACGACGGGCCTGGCGTGCCGGAAAGCGCCTGGGAGCGGATCTTTACGCCATTCCTGCGTCTGGACGATAGCCGCACCCGTGCGTCGGGCGGGCATGGCCTGGGGTTGTCGATTGTGCGACGGATTATCTATTGGCACGGCGGGCGGGCGTTGATCAGCAAGAGCAATAATTTGGGCGGGGCATGCTTTAGCCTGAGTTGGCCGCGGGATCAGGATAAACCCTGACACTGCTATCGCGGGCAAGCCCGCTCCCACAGTTGGAATGCATTCTCCTGTGGGCGCTGGCTTGCCTGCGACAACGGTAGATCAGGCGCGGATAGCGACCAGGCTCAACAACTGCTCCCCGTCCACCACAAACTGCCCCTCCAACTCCGTGCCATGGCACCACTGTGCAGACAAATCCGTCAGCAACCGCAGCCGCACATACCCAGCCGCTGACCACTCCAACACCTCGGCATGCTCAAAGTAGAAGCGCTTTTGCACGATCGGGTAGAGCGCCTTGAACAGGCTTTCCTTGACCGAGAACGTCAGCGTCACCAGCAAGGCGATCTGCTCGCGGGGCAAGGCGGCCATGCGTTGCAATTCATCGGCAGTGAGAATTTCCCCGGCCAGGCGTTCCGCCCGTTCCAGTGTCAGCACATTCTCCAGGTCCATCCCCAGCCCGCGCCATTGCGCCTTGTGCGCGACAATCGCCGCCGCATGACCGGTGCTGTGGGTGATCGAGCCGCTGATATGCCCGGGCCACACCGGCGCCCGGTCTTCGCCGATGGCCGGCACGCAATCGAGCTGATCAAGCTGTAGCAACGCCGCGCGGGCGCACACGCGGCCGGCGAGGAATTCTGCCTGACGCTTGGCCACCGAGCGCTGGATGCTCGCCGGCGGTGGCACGGCACTGCGCTGGAAGTCGTCGGCGATCAGTAAGGCCGGGTCGAATCGAGTGCTGAGAAACACCGTGCCCGGTAATGGAACGGGCAGCGGCCAGTGGGCATCGAGTGGGGTACAGCAAGCGGGTAGGGGCGTCATGTGCGGTATTTTGCCGAGTTGCCACGCCAGTGGATAGCCCGCAACGGTTCAGGCCAGGTTCAGAGCCCGTTCAGGGGGAGTTCAGGGGCGCCTGCGTAGTCTGGCTTCAACAGCCAAACGCGTAGAGGTAAGCACCATGACTGCGATCAAAAAGCTGATGTTGGCGTTAACCATGCTCAGTGCTACGGCCGGGGTCCAGGCTTCGGACGGTGCATTTGCGGCATTTGGTAGCGAAAAAACCAAAAAATCCAGCAACCTGATCCAGCGTGTCAGCTTCGACGATGCGGGCAGTCGCTGGGGCAAGTCACGCCTCAACCCGCTTATCGCACCGGCTACGAACACCTGACGGGCCAATACAATGGCATTAAACTGCGCCCGCAAGACTTGCAGGGCCGCTATGATATTCCCCTGTCGGACAGTTGAATTGCCTTGGAGAGCCTTATGAAATTGCTGGTCGTGGAAGATGAGGCGCTGCTGCGTCATCACCTGTTCACCCGCCTGACTGACAGTGGTCATGTGGTCGAAGCCGTGGCCAATGCCGAGGAAGCCCTGTACCAGACCGGGCAATTCAACCATGACCTGGCGATTATCGACCTGGGCCTGCCCGGCATGGGCGGCCTGGACCTGATCCGCCAACTGCGCAGTCAGGCTAAGACCTTCCCGATCCTGATCCTGACCGCGCGCGGCAACTGGCAGGACAAGGTCGAGGGCCTGGCCGCCGGCGCCGACGATTACGTGGTCAAGCCGTTCCAGTTCGAAGAGCTGGAAGCGCGGATGAACGCCTTGCTGCGCCGCTCCAGCGGGTTTACCCAGTCGACCATCGTCGCCGGGCCGCTGCTGCTGGACCTCAATCGCAAGCAAGCCTCTCTGGATGAGCAACCGCTGGCGCTGACCGCCTACGAGTATCGGATTCTCGAATACTTGATGCGTCACCATCAGCAGGTGGTGGCCAAGGATCGCTTGATGGAGCAGCTCTACCCCGATGACGACGAGCGTGATCCGAATGTGATCGAAGTGCTGGTCGGGCGCCTGCGCCGCAAGCTGGAAGGCCCGGCCGGGTTCAAGCCGATCGACACCGTGCGCGGCCTGGGCTACCTGTTCAATGAGCGCTGCCGTTGATTCGCTCGTTACGTGTGCGCTTGATGCTCGCGGCCACCACCCTGGCCGTGCTGTTTATGCTGGGCTTGTTGCCCGCCATGCAAGGCGCGTTCAGCCTGGCGCTGCAGGATTCCATCGAGCAGCGCCTGGCGTCGGACGTAACCACCCTGATATCCGCCGCGCGGGTCGAAAACAACCGCTTGCTGATGCCGGCGCAGTTGCCGGACGAGCGCTTCAACCTCACTGACAGCCGCCTGCTCGGTTATATCTACGACCGAGAAGGTCATCTGGTCTGGCGCTCGCGGGCGACCCAGGAAGAAAACATCAACTACAAGCCGCGCTATGACGGGCGCGGCAACGAGTTTGCGCGTATTCGCGAGGCCAGTGGCCAGGAGTTCTTCGTGTATGACGTCGAGGTCAAGCTGCTGGGCGGCAAGAGCGCGGCGTTCAGTATCGTGGCGTTGCAACCGGTGCGCGAATACCAGCTGACCCTTGAAGGCCTGCAGGAAAACCTCTACCTCGGGTTTGGCGCGGCCTTGCTCGTATTGTTGACCCTGCTGTGGCTGGGGCTGACCTGGGGCTTGCAAGCCCTGCGGCGCCTGAGTCAGGAACTTGACCAGATCGAAGGCGGCACCCGCGAAAGCCTTACCGAAGAACACCCCCGTGAACTGCTGCGTCTGACCGGCTCCCTCAACCGTTTGCTGCACAGCGAGCGTGAGCAACGTGCGCGTTACCGCGACTCCCTTGACGATTTGGCCCACAGCCTGAAAACCCCGCTGGCCGTGTTGCAGGGGGTGAGCGAAGACATGGCCCAGCGGCCGGAAGAACGCGGTCAGGCCTGGGTATTGCAATCGCAGATCGAACGCATGAGCCAACAGATTGGCTATCAACTGCAGCGCGCCAGCTTGCGCAAAAGTGGCCTGGTGCGTCACCAGGTACGTATCGAGCCGGTGTTGCAAAGCCTGTGTGACACCCTGGATAAGGTTTACCGCGACAAGCGCGTCACCGTGTCTTTTGACTTGCCGCCCGAGTGCGATGTACCGATCGAGAAGGGCGCCTTGCTCGAAATGCTCGGCAACCTGCTGGAAAACGCTTATCGCCTGTGCCTGAGCGAAGTGCGCATCAGCCTGGTGGAGAATCTCGAAGGTATCGAGCTGTGCATTGAAGATGACGGCCCAGGCGTACCGCCTGATCAGCGTGCGCGGATTCTGCAAAGGGGTGAACGGCTGGATCGCCAGCACCCGGGGCAGGGGATCGGCCTGGCGGTGGTCAAGGACATCATTGAAAGCTATAGCGCGCGCCTGACCCTTGGGGATTCGCCATTGGGTGGTGCGGCGTTCAAGATTCACTTCCCGGCTGTTTGATGTGCAGTGGCTGTACCAGCCTCATCGCAGGCAAGCCAGCGCCCACATTTTGAAGGTATGCACGCATCAAAGGTGGGAGTCGGGCTTGCCCGCGATGAGCATAGGTATCTACGCAACTCTTTGTGTCGCTTTAAGACTTTGAGGGGTTAGGTAGATTGAGTACATATCCGTTGCTGCGGTAACGGCGGCTTAGGGTTCCGCCCTTACGGCGGGTCACTTTTTTACAGACGCCCTAAAAAAGTAACCAAAAAACGCTTTGCCCCACCACTCTGTGCCTCGCCTGGGCTCGGCATGCCCGCACTCCGGCTTGAATCCGTGGGCCGCCGCCATGGGCCATCCCTGGCCCAGTGCGGCTAACCCGGCGTCCTGCCGGGTTACCCACGGATTCAAGCCTGCGTTCGGCCATCGTGGTTAACGGGGCCTGTCAGATCAAGATCAACAGCAGATCAAAAGCAGAGCACGGCGGCCTGGTAGCCGACCTGAGTGGTAGAAGCGAAAGCAGGGCAAAAGCAGATCAAAAACAGGGCTGCTTTTCTGTGGGAGCTGGCTTGCCTGCGATGCAGACACCTCGGTACATCAGGCATACCCAATTGATGCCATCGCAGCGGTTCGGCGGTCCGACAAGCCAGCTCCCACATTTGACTGAGTTTAGTCTCCAAGATCAGGTCGGCTGTCAGGCCGCCTCGGCTCGCTTTTGATCTAACCACTCAGGTCGGCTACTAGGCCGCCGTGCTCTGCTTTTGATCTTGATCTGCTGTTGATCTTAGGCGCCCCGTTAACCACGCTGGCCGAACGCAGGCTTTGGAGCGTGGGTAACCCGGCAGGACGCCGGGTTAGCCGCGATGGGCCAAGGATGGCCCATGGCGGCGGCCCACGGTCCGAAGCCGGAGTGAGGGCACACCGAGCCTAGGCGAGGTGCCGAGTGGTGGGGCAAGAGCCCTTTTGGGGCTCTTTTCCAAAAGTGACCCGCCGTAAGGGCGGAACCCATGTCAGCCGTAACCCAAACAACGGATATGCACTCAGCACACCCCGACAACCAAAGCACTCAACCCGTAAAAAAAGATGTGTAGATACCTATGCCGCGATGAGGCCCACCCAGGTAACCCCCTCTAACTCTCTTGCGCCCGATACGCCCCCGGCGTCAGTCCCGTCCACTTCTTGAACGCCCGATGAAACGCCGACGGTTCGGAAAAACCCAACTGCTCGGCGATCTCCTGCAAAGACAAATTTGCTCGTCCCAAATGGTAGATGGCGATGTCTCGCCGCAACTCATCCTTGAGCGCTTGAAAGCTGGTGCCTTCTTCACGCAAATGCCGTCGCAGGGTCTGCGCACTGATATGCAGGTGCTGCGCGACGGCTTCAAGGTCTGGCCAAGGGCTGCGGTCGCGGCTGAGCAAGCGGCGTAACTGGCTGCTCAGGCTGTCGCCTTCATCCGGCCGGGACAGCAGGTCGGCGGGGGAATGCTCAAGAAAGTGCTTGAGGGTCCGCTCGTCCTGCAGCAGCGGCAGGCTCAGGTAGCGACTGGGAAATACCAGGCTGCTGTGCGGCGCACCGAACACCTGAGGGCAGGGGAAGAGCAGATCATATTCGCCGGCATGCGCCGGCATCGCGTAGCTGAATGTTGCCTGATGCAGCCGGATGCGCTGGCCGATCAACCAACTGCCCAAGCGATGCCAGATCACCAATAGGCATTCAGTGAGGAAGTGATCCGGGTCCCACAGCTGCGAATCGTCCAGGCTCAAGCGGGCCATGTCGCCTTCTTTTGTCAGCTGCCAGCGCGGACCCTGTGGGAATAGGCTATAAAATAATAAGCCGCGTTCCAGAGCCTTCTCCAGGGTGCGGCAATGAATCAGCGCGTGGCACATCATGGCGAAGGTGCCGCGCTTACTCGGGCCTTCGGCAAACCCCAGGTATTCGTCATCCAGCGCCAGCCACAGCATTTGCAGCAGCCGGGTGAATTGTTCCGGGGCGATGCGGGCGCGGGGCTCGGTGAGCAACTCCGGGGTAATGCCTATCTGGAGCAACAAACCCGAATAGTTGTAACCCGCCCGGCGCGCACCGCCGAGGGCGGCTCGGGCGTAGTGGCTGGCGATGGTACGTTCACGCATGTGAGGGCCTCGTCCATGGAGTGATGGATGTTAGTCATCACCAAGACGGGCGACAAGGCGGATATCCGCCAAATTGTAGGACGGGATGGGGTGAGTGGGCGGATTTCCGCCATGTTGCCCGTGGCCCCTGTGGGCCCACATAAACCCCCGGCCCTGATGTCTAAAGGCCTTCAGGAATTTTGAGCAAAGTGGCACGGCGTTTGCGATAAAGATTACAGCGCAGGATTGTTCCTACAGACCAGACCTCGCAAACAACAAATCCCTCCAGTGCAGGAGGGTTCGCAATTCAAGTGTCGTGGGCATGGCGGATATTTGCCACACGGTGCGATTGAGGAACTTTGCAATGACGACTCGTCAGCCACTGTACAAATCCCTGTATTTTCAGGTGATCGTTGCAATCGTTATCGGTATTTTGCTCGGTCACTTCTACCCGCAGACCGGTGTGGCCCTCAAGCCACTGGGTGACGGCTTCATCAAGCTGATCAAAATGGTCATCGCCCCTATCATCTTCTGCACCGTTGTCAGCGGCATCGCTGGCATGCAAAGCATGAAATCGGTCGGCAAAACCGGCGGCTACGCGCTGCTCTACTTCGAAGTTGTTTCCACCATCGCCCTGCTGATCGGCCTGGTCGTGGTCAACGTTGTGCAGCCGGGTGCCGGCATGCACATCGACGTCGCTACCCTGGACGCGTCCAAAGTCGCTGCCTACGTGACTGCCGGTGCAGACCAGAGCGTGGTTGGCTTCATCCTCAATGTGATCCCGAACACCATCGTCGGCGCCTTCGCCAACGGCGACATCCTGCAAGTGCTGATGTTCTCGGTCATCTTCGGTTTTGCCCTGCATCGCCTGGGTGCGTACGGCAAGCCGGTGCTGGATTTCATTGATCGCTTCGCCCACGTGATGTTCAACATCATCAACATGATCATGAAGCTCGCGCCACTCGGTGCCCTGGGCGCCATGGCGTTCACCATCGGCGCCTACGGTGTAGGTTCCCTGGTGCAACTGGGCCAGTTGATGATCTGCTTCTACATCACCTGCATTCTGTTCGTGGTCGTGGTGCTGGGCGCCATCTGCCGCGCGCACGGTTTCAGCGTGTTGAAGCTGGTTCGCTACATCCGTGAAGAACTGTTGATCGTACTGGGCACTTCCTCCTCCGAATCCGCACTGCCACGCATGCTGATCAAGATGGAGCGTCTGGGCGCGAAGAAATCCGTAGTAGGCCTGGTGATTCCGACTGGCTACTCCTTCAACCTCGACGGTACTTCGATCTACCTGACCATGGCTGCCGTGTTCATCGCCCAGGCGACCGACACCCACATGGACATCACCCACCAGATCACCCTGCTGCTGGTGCTGCTGCTGTCCTCCAAAGGCGCTGCAGGCGTGACCGGTAGCGGCTTCATCGTGCTGGCTGCGACCCTGTCGGCCGTTGGTCACCTGCCGGTTGCCGGCCTGGCGCTGATCCTGGGTATCGACCGCTTCATGTCTGAAGCCCGCGCACTGACCAACCTGGTGGGTAACGCCGTTGCCACCCTCGTTGTGGCCAAGTGGGTCAAGGAACTGGACACCGACAAGCTGCACAGCGAGTTGGCGTCCGGCGGTACCGGCATCTCCGACACCCGTCCAGAAGATGACCTGGGTGTGGCCGAAGGTCCTGCCCCTGCTGCTGTAAAGTAACAGGCTGATGGCGTGAACTGACGCCGAAGCCACTCGCAAACGCCCCGACTTGTTCGGGGCGTTTGCGTTTGTGCCCGGCCACTTTTGGAATCTTTTGCTTTACAGTCAATCAATACGTCATCAATAACGCGGCGGAGGTTGGATGGATAGCGTGGATCTGAATGTCCTGCGCAGCGTGCTCCAATGGCGCCGCGCCGGGCAGCGAGTGATGTTGTACAGCGTGGTCCAGACCTGGGGCAGTGCGCCGCGCCCACCGGGGGCGATGTTGGCCTTGCGCGGCGATGGTGTGGTAATCGGGTCGGTGTCCGGCGGCTGCATCGAGGATGACTTGATCGCGCGGTTGCAGGATGGCCGATTGGTGGATGACGGCCCGCCGGTACAGTTGGTGACCTACGGCGTTACCCGCGATGAGGCGGCGCGTTTTGGCCTGCCTTGTGGCGGTACGTTGCGCCTGACGGAAGAGCGCGTGGACGACTGGCGTTGGGTCGCTGAACTGCTGGAGCGTTGCGAGGCGCATGAAGTCGTCGCCCGAGAGCTGGACCTGGCCACCGGCATGGTGAGCTTGAGTGCTGCGAGCAAGACAGATGCGGTGACCTTCGATGGCGAACGCTTACGCGCCATTTACGGCCCACGCTGGCGCTTGTTGTTGATCGGTGCGGGGCAACTGTCGCGTTATGTGGCGGAAATGGCGCGGTTGCTGGATTTCGAAGTGTTGATCTGCGACCCGCGCGAAGAGTTCGTCCACGGGTGGGAAGAGCAACATGGCCGTTTTGTGCCAGGCATGCCCGATGAGGCGGTGCTGAATATCCAGACCGACGAGCGCACGGCCATCGTCTGCCTGACCCACGATCCGCGGTTGGACGACATGGCGTTGCTGACGGCGTTGAATTCCAGTGCGTTCTATATCGGCGCGCTCGGTTCGCGGCTTAATAGCCAAAAGCGCCGCGAGTACCTGGCTGCGCTGGGCTTGTCGCCGGAGGCGATCGCACGATTGCATGGGCCGATCGGTTTGCATATCGGCAGCCATACGCCGTCGGAGATTGCGTTGTCGTTGATGGCGGAAATTGTCGCGATCAAGAATGGCGTGGCGCCAGTGCAAAAAAAGCCACTGCCAATGGCGGTTGAATGACGGTCACAGCGATTGTGCTGGCGGCCGGGCAGGGGAGTCGTTTTCGGGCTGAGGCGGGCGCGGATCAGGATAAATTGCTGGCTGATTGCTTGGGGCGCGATGGCGTGACACGGCCGGTGATCGAACAGGTGCTGGTGAATTTGCCTGAGCGCGTGGTAAAGCGCTGGGTCGTGACCTCGCCGGATCGCCTGGAAGTGATTCGCCTAGCGCGGGCCCATGGCTGCGACGTGTTGCTGCTGCACTCGGCCGGCATGGGTGACAGTCTCGCGGCGGCCGTTACGGCCAGCGGTTCAGCGGAGGGTTGGCTCGTGGTGCTGGGGGATATGCCATTTATTCAATCCTCGAGTATTGAGCGGGTGATTGACGCGCTGGAGGAGGGTGGTATCAGCGTGCTCGTACATGCGGGTGAATATGGGCATCCGGTGGCGTTTGATCGTGCGTTTGGGCCGGGCTTGATGGCACTGGTCGGTGACCGTGGCGCCAAGCCGTTATTGGCCGGCGCGAAGGTTGTGGAGGTTCAGGTGCATGACCGTGGCGTGCTTTGGGATGTGGATCTGCCGCACAGGTTGAGTTTCAGCGCGGACTAAACGCGGGGGCGGGCTGCTCGCGAATGCGCAGTGCCAGTCAATGAGTCTGGTGACTGATCCAGCGCTTTCGCGAGCAAGCCCGCTCCCACAGGGGGATCTCCACAAGACTCACGTTAATCGCCCATAAAAAAGCCCCGCCTGATCACTCAGGCGGGGCTTTTTAGTGGCGGATGGAATCAGACGAAGGGTTTAGGTTCGTGCTCTTCTTCCAAGGCCTTGTGCTCAACCACAGCTTCAACGACCGGGGCTGGCGCCTCGACCACTTCGGCAGCAGCCGGTGCGGCAGCGGCTGCAGCAGCGGCTGCTTCAGCTTCCTTGCGACGACGACGCACTTCACGTGGGTCGTTCGGCGCACGGCCGTTATCGGTCAGGGCGCTGGCAGGAGCGGCTTCAACCACCGGAGCGGCGACCTCGGCAACCACTGGCTCAACCACTGGCGCTTCAACCACTGGCGCAGGCACCACGACCGGGGCAGCTTCAACCACGTCGGCAGCCGGGGCCGGTGCCTCTTCTGCCACTGGGGCAGGGGTTGGCGCTTCAACCGGTGCGGCTGGCTCGGCAGTCCACTGGAAGGCGGTCTGTTCTTCGCGAACTTCACGCACTGCCGGGGCAGCTTCTTCGACAACCGGTGCTTCAACGGCGGCTTCAACCACTGGCTGAGCTTCAACCACCGGTGCAGGCTCAACAGCAACCACTTCCACTTCTGGTTGGGCTTCGCGAACCGGCGCAACTTCCACTTCCGGAACCGCTGGGGCTTCGATCGGGGTGATTGCTTCGACGACAGGGGTTTCAACTGCCGGGGCTTCAGCGACTGGCGCTTCTACAACTGCTGTCTCTTCGACGGCAGCAGTAGCGCGTTCAGCTTGCTCGTAGGCCTGGGCTTCAGCCGGTGCGCTGATGACGGTGCTGGCAACGGCAGCCGTCACAGCCAGGCCGGCAGCCAGTTCGGCGCCGGTCGGTTCTGCGGTTGCGGCTTCAGTGTGCTCGCCGGTCTCTTCCGAGCCTTCGATCACATTGCCATTGGCATCACGCTGACGCTCACGACGGTTGCTGCGACGACGCTGGCCACGGGAGCGGCGGCGTGGACGATCGCCTTCGGCGTTGTCCTGGCCATCTTCCTGCAACTGCTCTTCGCCGGTCAGCACTTCTTCATCTTCTTCGCTGGCGGCAGCGGCTTGCTCGGCGCGTGGTTGACGCTCTTCACGCGGTGGGCGCGGCTGGCGCTCTTCACGTGGGGCGCGTTCTTCACGCGGCTGGCGAGCCGGACGTTCTTCGCTGGCAGCTTCGGCAGCAACGGCCGGTGCGGCGTCCAGCGGCTCGCGCAGTTCACGCACACGTTCTTCGCGTTCGCCACGTGGCTTGCGATCTTCACGCGGTGCGCGCGGAGTACGTGGTGCGCGCTCTTCACGCGGTGCACGTTCTTCACGGGCTACGGTTGGGGTTTCTTCACGGGCTTCGCGAGGTGCACGCTCTTCACGTGGCGCGCGCTCTTCACGCGGTGCACGTTCTTCACGGGCTACGGTTGGGGTTTCTTCACGGGCTTCGCGAGGTGCACGCTCTTCACGTGGCGCGCGCTCTTCACGCGGTGCACGTTCTTCGCGAGGCTTGCGCTCTTCGTCACGGCGACCGTTGCGGTTACGGCTTTGCTGGCGACCGTTGCGACGTTCTTCGTTACGGGCCGGACGCTCGGCGGCTGGTTTTTCAACCACAACCGGAGCCACAGGCTCTTCTTTGGTGGCGAACAGGCTCACCAGCGACTTCACCAGGCCTTTGAACAGGCTTGGCTCAGGCATGGCGGCAGGGGCGGCAACCGGTGCAGCCACTTCGGTCGGAACCGGTGCATTGGCACGCGCCGGTGCAGTCTTCACGGCAGCTTCCTGGCGAACCAGTGTGCGGGTTGCGGCGGCCGGCTGGACTTCTTCGACTTCCGCAGCGGCAGCAGCGATTTCGTAGCTGGACTGGCCGCTGTGAGCTTCCGGGCTGTCATCGCGCAGGCGCTGCACTTCGAAGTGCGGCGTTTCGAGGTGATCGTTCGGCAGGATGACGATACGGGCACGGGTGCGCAGTTCGATCTTGGTGATCGAGTTGCGTTTTTCGTTGAGCAGGAAGGCTGCAACCGGGATCGGCACTTGCGCGCGGACTTCGGCGGTGCGGTCTTTCAGGGCTTCTTCTTCGATCAGGCGCAGGATCGCCAGGGACAGCGATTCAACGTCACGGATGATGCCGGTGCCGTTGCAACGCGGGCAGACGATGCCGCTGCTTTCACCCAGGGATGGGCGCAGGCGCTGACGGGACATTTCCAACAGGCCGAAGCGCGAGATACGGCCAACTTGTACGCGGGCGCGGTCAGCTTCCAGGCATTCGCGGACTTTCTCTTCCACGGCGCGCTGGTTCTTGGCCGGGGTCATGTCGATGAAGTCGATCACGATCAGGCCGCCGATATCACGCAGGCGCAGCTGGCGGGCGATTTCTTCAGCCGCTTCCAGGTTGGTCTGCAGGGCGGTTTCTTCGATGTCGCTACCTTTGGTAGCGCGCGCCGAGTTGATGTCGATGGACACCAGGGCTTCGGTCGGGTCGATAACAATGGAGCCGCCGGAAGGCAGTTCGACGACGCGCTGGAAGGCGGTCTCGATCTGGCTTTCGATCTGAAAACGGTTGAACAGCGGAACGCTGTCTTCGTACAGCTTGATCTTGCTGGCGTACTGCGGCATCACCTGGCGGATAAAGGTCAGGGCTTCGTCCTGGGCTTCAACGCTGTCGATCAGCACTTCGCCGATGTCCTGGCGCAGGTAATCGCGGATGGCGCGGATGATCACGTTGCTTTCCTGATAGATCAGGAATGGCGCGGAACGATCCAGGGACGCTTCTTTGATAGCGGTCCACAGTTGCAGCAGGTAGTCGAGGTCCCACTGCATTTCTTCGCTGCTGCGGCCAAGGCCGGCAGTGCGAACGATCAAGCCCATGTCGGCCGGTGCAACCAGGCCGTTCAGCGCTTCACGCAACTCGTTGCGCTCTTCGCCTTCGATGCGACGGGAAATGCCGCCGGCACGTGGGTTGTTCGGCATCAGGACCAGGTAACGGCCAGCCAGGCTGATGAACGTGGTCAGGGCTGCGCCCTTGTTGCCACGTTCTTCTTTTTCGACCTGAACGATGACTTCCTGGCCTTCGCTCAGGACGTCCTTGATGTTCACGCGGCCTTCAGGGGCTTTCTTGAAGTATTCGCGGGAGATTTCTTTGAGGGGCAGGAAGCCGTGGCGCTCGGAGCCGAAATCGACAAAGGCAGCCTCAAGGCTTGGTTCGATGCGAGTAATACGGCCTTTATAGATGTTGGCCTTCTTTTGCTCGCGTGCACCGGATTCGATGTCCAGGTCGTAGAGGCGTTGGCCATCTACCAGTGCAACACGCAACTCTTCGGGTTGAGTTGCGTTAATCAGCATTCTTTTCATGTTGTACCGTCGGTTTCCGGGCTGCCGGAAACGGCGTTCGGCACACACGACTTCTCACGGTCGGTGTCAGGTGCGTCAAGAGTGGTTGGCCACTCCAGTGTCCAGCAATACCCGCCAATGTGGGCCGGTATCGCGACGGACGCGTCCTGCTTGTTAGCGGTGGTGACAAAGGCACCACTTCAACAAAAGCTAAGGTCAGGAGGAGGAATCAACCGGCGACTGTGGACGAGATGAAGCGTCTAAATATAAGCCTAGTGCTACACGGTCCGACGGTTGTGCATCTCCACCCTACACGTATCCCTGATAATTCGGGTGCTGCCGCGCGCAGAATCCGCAGCGGGTTGGCATTTACCGTGTTCTCCAATGGGGAGTCCACGCTCATGGCTAAACAAGACTAGGTGTGGGCGATTGCGCTCTCACTCAGCTCTTAACAGGCGTTGTTTCCGAAGTATTCGCCATGGTCTGGCTCAAGACTGACTGCACTTTGTGAACTGGCCGTAAATATCGGCGCAGAACGCGAGTATTCACTCTGCTTTCTGCACTCGCTTCAGGCCTCATGTCACCTGCGCTTGTTACAATCTTGAGCCTTCCAAGGTGGCGAAAGCCCCGTAGGACGGCCTCGCGTCCTGATGAATTGCGATGGTCAGGGCCGGCAATTTGCCGCAAGTCCTCTGTCCAGGCCGCTTTTGGCGGCGTTCGCGACTATAGCAGCAATGATTAAGTGCTTCAATTCCATAAAAAATTGTTATCATCGCCGCCATGACGACTACCGCCCCCCAGACCCCCAGCGTCCAGCTGCTTGAGGTCTCGCCGGAATATGCCGGCCAACGCATTGACAACTTTCTCCTGGCCAGGCTCAAAGGCGTGCCCAAGACCTTGATCTACCGCATCTTGCGTAAAGGCGAAGTGCGCGTGAACAAGGGTCGGATCAAGCCCGAGTACAAGCTGCAGGCGGGCGATATCGTCCGTGTGCCGCCCGTGCGCGTGCCTGAGCGCGACGAGCCGGTGCCACTGGCCCAAGGCCTGTTGCAGCGCCTTGAAGCCTCGATTGTCTTCGAAGACAACAAACTGATCGTGATCAACAAGCCCTGCGGCATTGCGGTTCACGGTGGCAGCGGCCTGACGTTCGGCGTGATCGAGGCCTTTCGTCAGTTGCGTCCGGATGCCAAGGAGCTGGAACTGGTTCATCGCCTTGACCGTGACACGTCCGGCCTGTTGATGATCGCCAAAAAACGCAGCATGTTGCGCCACCTGCACACCGCCCTGCGTGGCGATGGCGTGGACAAACGCTACATGGCGTTGGTACGGGGCAATTGGGCCAGTTCCATCAAGAGCGTCCGCGCGCCGTTGCAGAAGAGCAACCTGCGCTCCGGCGAGCGTATGGTCGAAGTGGACGAGGAGGGCAAAGAAGCCCTGACCCTGTTCAAGGTGCTGCGCCGCTTCGGCGACTTCGCCACCTTGGTCGAGGCCAAGCCGGTGACCGGTCGTACCCATCAGATTCGCGTGCATACGCTGCACGCAGGCCACTGCATTGCGGGCGACACCAAGTACGGCGACGAGGATTTCTCCAAGGAAATTCGCGACCTGGGCGGCAAGCGCCTGTTCCTGCACGCCTACATGCTGACGGTGCCGTTGCCCGATGGCGGTGAGCTGAAGCTGCAGGCACCGGTCGATGAGATGTGGGCCAAGACCGTGGAGCGTTTGAGTGTCGCACCTTGATTACAAGCTGCTGATCTTCGATTGGGACGGCACTCTGTGTAACTCCATCGGTCGGATTGTTGAAGCGATGCACATGGCCTCGACCCGTTCAGGCTTCGAGCTGTGCAGCGATCTGGCCGTCAAGGGCATTATCGGCCTGGGTTTACCTGAGGCGATCCGCACGTTGTACCCGCAAATCGGCGACGAAGAGCTGGTAGCGTTTCGGCAACACTACGCTGATCACTACATCGCGCTGGAAGCTGAGCCTTCGCCGTTGTTTGAAGGCGTGCGGCAATCCCTGGAGGCGTTCCGCGCCGAGGGGTATCACCTCGCAGTCGCCACCGGCAAGGCCCGTCGCGGTCTGGACCGGGTGCTGCAGGCCCATGGCTTTGAAGATTATTTCGACATCACCCGTGCGGCGGATGAAACCGCCAGCAAACCCCATCCTCTGATGCTGGAGCAGATCCTGGCTCATTGCGGCGTCGCGCCGCGCCAGGCATTGATGGTGGGCGATGCTTCCTTCGACCTGATGATGGCTCGCAATGCCGGCATGGACAGCGTGGCGGTCAGCTATGGTGCCCAGGCGGCCGATGCCTTGCAGCAATATGAGCCCAGGCTGACGATTGATCATTTTTCTGAACTGCAGGCCTGGCTCAGCCGTGCCCAATAAGTCTTTGCTGGGGTTAATGGCATGAGTGACGAGTGGAAAGCGCCCGAAAAGGCCGAGAGCGGTGATGACAAAAGCTGGAAGCTGCTGGAGAAGACGCTTCTGGCCAGCGTCCAGGAGCAGCGCCGTTCCAGGCGTTGGGGGATTTTCTTCAAGCTGCTGACCTTTGTTTACCTGCTTGCCATGCTGGCGCTGTTCAGTCCGCTGATGGACATCGAGAAAGGCGCCACCCGTGGCAGCAACTACACCGCTTTGATCGAAGTTCGCGGGGTGATTGCCGACAAGGAGTCCGCCAGCGCCGACAATATCGTCAGCAGCCTGCGTGCTGCGTTTGAAGACCCCAAGGTCAAAGGCGTGATCCTGCGCATCAACAGTCCGGGCGGCAGCCCTGTGCAGTCGGGTTATGTGTATGACGAGATTCGGCGTCTGCGCGCATTGCATCCGGACATCAAGCTGTACGCAGTGATTTCCGACCTGGGCGCCTCGGGCGCCTATTACATCGCCAGCGCCGCTGACCAGATCTATGCCGACAAGGCCAGTCTGGTCGGCTCTATCGGTGTAACGGCGGCCGGTTACGGGTTTGTCGGCACCATGGAGAAGTTGGGTGTGGAGCGTCGCACCTACACCTCGGGTGAGCACAAGTCATTCCTGGACCCGTTCCAGCCGCAAAAAGCCGACGAGACCCAGTTCTGGCAGGGCGTGCTCGACACGACCCACCGTCAGTTCATTGCGAGCGTGAAGCAAGGGCGTGGGGATCGTCTGAAAGATAAAGACCATCCGGAGCTGTTCTCCGGGTTGGTGTGGTCGGGCGAGCAGGCGTTGCCGCTGGGTTTGATCGATGGCCTGGGCAGTGCCAGTTCGGTGGCGCGGGATGTAATTGGCGAGAAAGAGCTGGTGGATTTCACTGTTCAGGAGTCGCCGTTTGACCGCTTCTCCAAGAAGCTCGGCGCCAGCGTGGCAGAGAAACTGGCCTTGTACATGGGCTTCCAGGGCCCGACGCTGCGCTGAAATCTCAAGGTCTGTGTCGATAAATGTGGGAGGGGGCTTGCTCCCGATAGCAGTGGATCAGCCAGCTTATCTGTAACTGACCCGCCGCAATCGGGAGCAAGCCCCCTCCCACATTTGGTTTTGCGCTGGTTTTAAGGGATTTGCACGCCTTCAGCCAGCAGCATGTCCACCAGTCGAATCAGTGGCAGGCCGACGAGGCTGGTGGCATCCGCCCCTTCGGTGCTTTGAAACAGGCTCACACCCAGTCCTTCAGCCTTGAAGCTACCGGCGCAGTCGTAGGGCTGCTCAATGCGCAAGTAGCGCTCGATGCGCTGGGCGTCCAGTACACGCATGTGCACGGTAAATGCCACGCAGTCCACCTGGCAGTGCCCGGTCTCGCTGTTAAGCAGTGCAAGGCCCGTCAGGAAGCTCACACGCTTGCCGCTGGCGGCAAGCAGTTGCTCACGGGCGTTCTCGAAAGTATGCGGCTTGCCGATGATCCTGCCTTCCAGTGCGGCGACCTGATCGGAGCCAATAATCAAATGTCCGGGATGGCGGTCGGCGAGGGCGCGGGCTTTCTCTTCGGCCAGGCGCTTGACCAGCTCAATCGCGGACTCATTTGCACGATGGCTTTCGTCGATATCCGGCGAGCTGCAAATGAACGGCAGGTGCAGGCGGCTCAGCAATTCCCGGCGATAAACCGAGCTGGATGCGAGTAATAAAGGCAGCATTAGCGTCTCCTCAAGGCAGTCAGGGATTCTAGCGGGGCGACCAGCTGACGCACAGGGCTGAATTTCCTTTGACATGGCTGGGTGCATCCCTATAATGCTGCGCCTATGTTGAATGACCCGATTCCACCTCACGTTGACCCGCGCAAATTGGCAGATCGTGGCACTTCCCTTCAAGGTGAATTGCTGCTGGCCGATTTGGAGAGACTCTGCGACCCGCTTTCCGACACTGTCGGTACGGTGCAGGCCAAATTTGTTTTTGAACGAGATGAACGTAAATCTGTGGTAATCCACAGCTTTATCGACACCGAAGTCAAAATGGTTTGCCAGCGTTGTCTTGAGCTGGTCACCCTGCCGATCCACAGCGAATGCAGTTATGCCGTGGTGAAGGAGGGTGCGAATACCCAGTCGTTGCCGAAAGGTTATGACGTGCTGGAACTGGGCGAAGATCCTTTGGATCTGCATGCACTGATCGAGGAGGAGCTTTTGCTCGCCTTGCCCATTGTGCCTGCTCATCATCCGGAAGAATGCCAGCAGCCGGAGGGTCTCGATGACGAGGCCGAACCGAGCGAGGACGAGGTAACGCGGTCCAACCCGTTCAGTGTATTGGCGCAGTTAAAGCGTGACCCAAACGTTTAGGAGTTAATCAATTATGGCTGTTCAGCAGAACAAAAAATCCCGTTCCGCCCGTGACATGCGTCGTTCGCACGATGCCCTGACGGCGAGCACTCTGTCTGTAGAAAAAACCACCGGTGAAATTCACCTGCGTCACCACGTATCGCCAGAAGGCGTATACCGTGGTCGTAAAGTGATCGACAAGGGCGCTGACGAGTAATCACTTGTCTGCTCAAGTCATCGCGATTGACGCAATGGGCGGGGACTTCGGTCCCCGCAGCATTGTTCAGGCTTGCATCGCCAGCCTGTCTGCAACGCCCTCGCTGCACCTGACCCTCGTCGGTCAACCCTCCCTTCTTGAAGAATTGATTGCCAGCCATTCGGCGGTGGATCGCGCGCGCCTGACTGTTACAGCGGCCAGCGAAACCATCAGCATGGATGAAAAGCCAGCGGTCGCCCTTCGCGGCAAGCCTGATTCTTCAATGCGGGTGGCGCTTGAGTTGTTGCGTGATGGCAAGGTGCAAGCCTGTGTCAGTGCCGGCAACACCGGAGCGTTGATGGCGTTGTCGCGGCATGTGCTCAAGACGCTGCCCGGTATCGATCGGCCGGCGATGGTCGCGGCGATTCCCACGCAGAAAGGCTATTGCCAGTTGCTCGACCTGGGTGCAAACGTCGATTGCAGCGCCGAGCACTTGTTTCAGTTCGCTGTGATGGGCTCGGTGGCCGCAGAGGCGCTGGGTGTGGCTCGTCCGCGTGTGGCCCTGCTGAATATCGGCACCGAAGACATCAAGGGCAACCAACAGGTCAAGCTCGCTGCCAGCCTGTTACAAGGGGCTCGGGGCTTGAATTACATCGGTTTCGTCGAAGGTGACGGTTTGTACCGGGGCGAGGCGGATGTGGTGGTGTGTGACGGGTTTGTCGGCAATATCCTGCTCAAGTCCAGCGAGGGCCTGGCGACAATGATCGCCACGCGTATCGAGGCCTTGTTCAAGCAGAGCCTGGCGTCACGTTTGGTAGGCGCCCTGGCGCTGCCGTTGATGCGCCGCTTGCAGGCTGATCTCGCGCCGGCGCGGCACAACGGTGCAAGCTTTCTCGGGCTGCAGGGCATTGTGGTGAAAAGCCACGGCTCGGCCGGTGTGCAGGGCTTTCAGAGTGCGATTGCGCGAGCGCTGATCGAGATTCAGGAAAACCTGCCGCAACGCTTGCGCGGCCGTCTTGAGGATCTGTTGCCTTAGGCGAATTGGCCTGGGAGTGCTTAAATGTGACCGGCCAGTTCAATAGACCATCCAACTTGTCAGTTTCGTGCGCTCCGACCGAAGGGGCGCGCATTTTTGACGACCAGATCATTAGGGGCTTGTTACATGTCTACATCCCTCGCATTCGTCTTTCCAGGGCAGGGTTCGCAGTCCCTCGGCATGTTGGCCGAGCTGGGCGCGCAACATCCGCTGATCCTAGAAACCTTCAAGGAAGCTTCCGATGCCCTGGGTTACGACCTGTGGGCACTGACCCAGCAGGGGCCGGAAGAGCAACTCAATCAAACCGATAAAACCCAGCCGGCCATCCTGACCGCTTCGATCGCCCTGTGGCGCTTGTGGCTGGCGGAAGGCGGCGCGCGCCCGGCTTACGTGGCCGGTCACAGCCTGGGCGAATACAGCGCTCTGGTGGCTGCGGGCAGCCTGACCCTCGCTGAAGCGGTCAAGCTGGTCGAGCGTCGTGGTCAGTTGATGCAAGAAGCCGTTCCGGCCGGGCAGGGCGGCATGGCCGCTATCCTGGGTCTGGACGATGCCGTTGTGATCGAGGCCTGCAGCGAGGCGGCCCAGGGCGAAGTAGTCAGCGCAGTGAACTTCAACTCCCCTGGCCAGGTGGTGATCGCTGGCGCCAAGGCGGCTGTTGAGCGTGCCATCGAAGGCTGCAAGGCCCGTGGCGCCAAGCGCGCCTTGCCATTGCCGGTGAGCGTGCCGTCCCACTGTGAGCTGATGCGCCCGGCCGCCGAGCGTTTTGCCGAGTCCATCGCCGCCATCAATTGGCAGGCGCCGCAGATCCCGCTGGTGCAGAACGTCAGCGCGGCCGTGGCCGTCGACCTCGACACCCTCAAGCGCGACCTGCTGGAGCAGCTCTACAAGCCAGTGCGTTGGGTCGAGTCGGTCCAGACCCTGGCTGCCAACGGCGCCACCGAGCTGGTTGAGTGCGGCCCGGGCAAGGTCCTGGCCGGCCTGAACAAGCGCTGCGCCGACGGCGTATCCACCGCCAACCTCAATACACCTGACGCCTTCGCTGCCGCTCGTGCGGCGCTGGCCTGAACCCTGAAATTAGGAGAAGCCTGCATGAGTCTGCAAGGTAAAGTTGCACTGGTTACCGGCGCCAGCCGTGGTATTGGCCAGGCGATTGCCCTCGAACTGGGCCGTCAGGGTGCTGTTGTGATCGGCACCGCTACTTCCGCTTCGGGTGCCGAGCGTATCGCCGCCACCTTGAAGGAAAACGGCGTGCAGGGCACCGGCCTTGAGCTGAACGTGACCAGTGATGAGTCGGTTGCTGCTGTATTGGCCCAGATCACTGCACAATTTGGCGCGCCGGCTATTCTGGTAAACAACGCTGGTATCACCCGCGACAACCTGATGATGCGTATGAAAGACGACGAGTGGTACGACGTGGTCGATACCAACTTGAACAGTCTGTTTCGCCTGTCCAAGGGCGTTTTGCGCGGCATGACCAAGGCGCGTTGGGGCCGAATTATCAATATTGGCTCTGTAGTGGGTGCCATGGGCAACGCAGGCCAAGTAAACTACGCAGCCGCCAAAGCCGGTCTGGAAGGTTTCAGTCGTGCATTGGCACGTGAAGTCGGTTCGCGGTCGATTACGGTCAACTCGGTAGCCCCAGGGTTCATCGACACCGATATGACCCGTGAACTGCCGGAAGCACAGCGTGAAGCTTTGCTGACACAGATTCCGCTGGGCCGTCTGGGCCAGGCTCAAGAGATCGCGAATGTGGTCACTTTCCTGGCATCCGACGGTGCGGCATACGTGACTGGGGCTACAATCCCGGTGAACGGCGGGATGTACATGAGTTAAATTGTGACGGATCGCTTCAAAAAAATGTCATACGAGCTGTCTAAAATCCGTTATAAAGCTGCAACTTAATTTATAGGCAGGTGGTCTGCCGGGTACAAGGGTGAAGCTTTCAGTTGAAAAGCTGAAAAGGCTTTCTATACACTTACCCACTGGCCAGCTGCCTGAATTTGTCCATTAGGAGTTAAACAAGGTATGAGCACCATCGAAGAGCGCGTCAAGAAAATCGTCGCCGAGCAACTGGGCGTTAAAGAAGAAGAAGTGACCAACACTGCTTCCTTCGTAGAAGACCTGGGTGCCGATTCCCTTGACACCGTTGAGCTGGTGATGGCTCTGGAAGAGGAATTCGAGACCGAAATCCCGGACGAAGAAGCTGAAAAAATCACTACCGTTCAAGCTGCTATCGACTACGTTACTGCCCACCAGGCGTAATAGTTTGTAGTCGTCGCTTGCTGTTAGGGAAAAACCGCACTGCTGTAACGGCGTGCGGTTTTTTCTTTAGCTCTGAAGCAAAGTGAGCTCTGAAGCAAAGTGTCGTCATCAAGAAAAAGGAGAGTGCTGTGTCGCGTAGACGCGTCGTAGTCACCGGTATGGGTATGTTGTCGCCACTGGGTACGGATGTGCCGAGCAGTTGGCAGGGCATTCTTGCTGGCCACAGTGGTATTGGTCTGATCGAACACACGGACCTTTCTGCCTATTCCACCCGTTTTGGCGGCTCGGTAAAGGGCTTCAATGTCGAGGAATATCTCTCGATCAAAGAATCCCGCAAACTCGACCTGTTCATTCAATACGGCCTGGCAGCCGGTTTTCAGGCGGTGCGTAATGCTGGCCTGGAAGTAACCGACGCCAACCGTGAGCGCATCGGCGTGGCCATGGGTTCGGGTATTGGTGGTTTGACCAATATCGAAGAAACCAGCCGCACCTTGCACGATTCCGGCCCCCGTCGAATTTCACCGTTCTTCGTGCCGGGCTCGATCATCAATATGATTTCCGGTTTCCTGTCGATCCACTTGGGCGCACAGGGACCTAACTACGCCATCGCCACGGCTTGCACCACAGGCACGCACTGCATCGGCATGGCCGCACGCAACATTGCCTATGACGAAGCCGACGTGATGATCGCCGGTGGCGCCGAAATGGCCGCCTGCGGGCTGGGCATGGGCGGCTTCGGCGCGTCCCGTGCGCTGTCGACTCGTAACGATGAGCCGACCCGGGCCAGCCGTCCGTGGGACAAGGGCCGTGACGGCTTTGTACTGTCCGACGGCGCGGGTGCGCTGGTACTGGAAGAGCTGGAGCACGCCAAAGCGCGTGGTGCCACGATCTACGCCGAGCTGATTGGCTTTGGTATGAGCGGCGACGCCTACCACATGACCTCGCCGCCGGCCGACGGTGCCGGTGCTGCACGTTGCATCACCAACGCCTTGCGTGATGCGAAGGTCAACCCTGACCAGGTGCAGTACATCAACGCCCACGGCACCTCGACCCCGACCGGCGATTTGGCGGAAGCCGAAGCCATCAAGTCGGTGTTCGGCGAGCACGCGTACAAGTTGGCGGTCAGTTCCACCAAGTCCATGACCGGCCACCTGTTGGGTGCGGCGGGCGCGGTCGAAGCGATCTTCAGCGTGATGGCGATCAAGGACCAGGTCGCACCACCGACCATCAACCTTGATGAGCCGGACGAAGGCTGCGACCTGAACTTCGTGCCTCATGAAGCGCAGCCGATGCCGATCGACGTGGCGATTTCCAACTCGTTCGGTTTTGGTGGCACTAACGGTTCCCTGGTGTTCCGCCGGTTCGCTGAGTGATGCACAGCTGGGTCGACGGTCAGCCAGCGGACAGCGTGCCCCTGAAAGATCGCGGCCTGGCGTATGGCGACGGGCTGTTCGAGACCATTGCCGTCAAGGCCGGGCAGCCAGTGCTGCTCGACCGCCACCTGCAACGCCTCGCTGAGGGTTGCCGGCGCCTCGCCTTGGTTGCGGATCAAACGCTGATCCGCAGCGAAGTGTTGGCGTATGCCGCCGCCCTTGGCGACGGTGTACTCAAGTTGATCCTCACCCGTGGCGACAGCCTGCGCGGGTATGGCATCAATCCCGGCGCTCCGGTGCGCCGTATCTTGCAGGGCAGTCCGCCCGCTACCTATCCCCATGCTCACGGAACCGATGGCATCCGCCTGTTTCCGTGTGCTACTCGCTTGGCCGAGCAGCCGTTGCTGGCCGGTCTCAAGCACCTTAATCGTCTCGAACAAGTGATCGCCCGCGCTGAGTGGCAAGATGCCGAACATGCCGAAGGCTTGATGCTGGATATGTCCGGACGCGTCATTGAGGGCGTTTTCAGCAATCTGTTTCTAGTGCGCAACGGCTTGTTACTAACCGCTGATCTGAATCGTTGTGGCGTTGCCGGAGTGATGCGCGCGGAGGTTCTGGCACAGGCACAGGCGCTGGGCATCCCGTTGGCCGTGGCCGACATCAGCCTTGAGCAGTTGCGGCAGGCTGACGAAGTCTTCGTGTGCAACAGCGTTTATGGCATTTGGCCGGTGCGTGGTTGCGCTGCGATGAGCTGGTCGGTTGGGCCGCTCACCCGTAAACTGCAGGGCATTGTTCGCGCGCTATTGGATATTTGAGTTGATACGAAAACTGGTTTTACTGCTGCAGATCGGCCTGGTCTCGGCAGGCTTGCTGCTGGGCTTCTCGGCCTGGAAGCTCGACTCTGCCTTGAAGCAGCCCCTGAATCTGACCCAGGAACAATTGCTCGATGTGCCTGCCGGGTCGACCCCGACGGGTACCTTCAATCGCCTTGAAGCCGACGGTGTGCTTGATGGCGCTTTCTGGTTACGCCTTTACTGGCGCTTCACCCTCGATGGCCAGCCGCTGCACAGCGGCGAATACCGCATGACGCCTGGCCTGACCGCTGAAGGCCTGATCGGTTTGTGGCAGCGTGGCGAAGTGGTGCAATACAGCCTGACGCTGGTGGAAGGCTGGAACTTCCGTCAGGTACGGTCGGCCCTGGCCAAGCACGAAAAGATCGTGCAGACCTTGTCGGGCCTGAGCGACAGCCAAGTGATGGACAAGCTCGGCCACGCTGGCGTGTTCCCTGAAGGGCGATTCTTCCCTGATACCTATCGCTTCGTGCGCGGCATGACCGATGTCGAATTCCTGAAAAAGGCCTACAACCGCCTCGACGACGTCCTTGCCCAGGAGTGGAGCAAGCGCGCCGCCGATGCGCCGTACACCGACCCTTACCAAGCGCTGATCATGGCCTCCCTGGTAGAGAAAGAGACCGGCGTACCGGAAGAGCGCGGGCAGATCGCCGGCGTATTCGTGCGCCGCATGAAGATCGGCATGCTGTTGCAGACCGATCCGACGGTTATCTATGGCCTGGGCGAACGCTACACCGGCAAGCTGACCCGCGCTCATCTCAAGGAAGCCAACCCCTACAACACCTACATGATCGCCGGCCTGCCGCCGACGCCGATCGCGATGGTCGGCCGCGAGGCGATCCACGCAGCGCTGAACCCGGTGTCGGGCAGCAGCCTGTACTTCGTCGCCCGCGGTGATGGCAGCCATATTTTCTCCGATGACCTGGATGCGCATAATGCCGCCGTGCGTGAGTTTCAGCTCAAGCGCCGGGCCGACTATCGCTCCAGCCCGGCGCCGGTGGTGAAACCATTGGAAGACCCGGCGGCTCCGGCCGATGCGCCGACTCACGCGCCGGTGGTGAAACCATCGGAAGACCCGGCGCCACCTGCCGATGTGCCGACTCAAGCGCCGGTTGAAAAGCCGACCGAGCCTGCGCCGGCCACCGCCGCGCCGCAAAGCCCGCAATGACTCTGACTAAGGACTGCCTGTGACTGGCTTGTTTATTACCCTGGAAGGCCCGGAAGGCGCCGGCAAAAGCACCAACCGCGATTACCTGGCCGAGCGCTTGCGCGCCGAGGGTGTTGAAGTGGTGCTGACCCGTGAGCCTGGCGGCACGCCGTTGGCCGAACGCATTCGTGAAGTGCTGTTGGCTCCAGGTGAAGAACAGATGAACCCGGACACCGAGCTGCTGCTGGTGTTTGCTGCCCGTGCCCAGCACCTGGCTGAAGTGATCCGCCCGGCACTCGCGCGCGGCGCCGTGGTGATTTGCGATCGTTTTACCGATTCCACCTATGCCTACCAGGGCGGTGGCCGTGGCTTGTCCCTGGAGCGCATCGCTGCACTGGAAACCTTCGTCCAGGGCGATTTGCGCCCCGACCTGACCCTGCTGTTCGATCTGCCGGTGGAAGTCGGTATGGCGCGTGCCAGTGCCCGCGGTCGCCTGGACCGCTTCGAGCTGGAAGGGCATGCGTTCTTCGAAGCCGTGCGCTCTGCATTCCTCACGCTCGCCAAGGCTGAGCCGGCGCGTTACTCCCTGCTGGACGCGGCCCAGCCGCTGGCTCAGGTACAACACGCCATTGACGCTCTGCTACCCAAACTCCTGGAGCGCGCCCGTGGCTGAAGCCTATCCGTGGCAGGACAGTCTCTGGCAACAATTGGCCGGCCGCGCCCAGCATGCCCACGCCTATTTGCTGCACGGGCCGATCGGTATCGGCAAGCGCGCATTGGCCGAGCGGCTCATGGCCAGCCTGCTGTGCCAGCGCCCGGTCAATCTGGAAGCCTGCGGCGAGTGCAAATCCTGCCTGTTGCTCAAGGCCGGAAGCCACCCCGATAACTATTTGCTGGAACCCGAGGAAGCCGACAAGGCGATCAAGGTCGACCAGGTGCGTGACCTGGTCAGCTTTGTGGTGCAGACCGCGCAGATGGGCGGGCGCAAGGTGGTCCTGATCGAGCCGGTGGAAGCGATGAACATCAACGCCGCCAACGCCTTGCTCAAGAGCCTGGAAGAACCCTCGGGTGATACGGTGCTGTTGCTGGTGAGCCATCAGTCCAGCCGCTTGTTGCCGACCATTCGCAGCCGCTGTGTTCAACAGGCCTGCCCTTTGCCAAGCGAAGCCCTGAGCTTGCAGTGGCTGGCCCAGGCGCTGCCTGAGTGTTCGCAGGACGAACGGGTCGAGCTGCTGACCCTGGCCGCCGGTTCACCGCTGGCTGCCGTGAAGCTGCAAGCCCAAGGCGTGCGCGAGCAGCGCGCGCTGGTGGTGGAGGGCGTCAAAAAGCTGCTCAAGCAAGAGCAGTCCGCGACGCAACTGGCCGAAGGCGCCTGGAAAGACATTCCCTTGTTGTTGCTGTTCGACTGGTTCTGCGACTGGTCGAGCCTGATCCTGCGCTACCAGTTGACCCAGGATGAAAGCGGCTTGGGCCTGCCGGATATGCGCAAGGTGGTGCAGTACCTCGCGCAGAAAAGCGCGCAAGACAAGGTGCTGAATATTCAGGACTGGATTCTGGCCCAGCGCCAGAAGGTTCTCGGCAAAGCCAACCTCAACCGCGTGCTGTTGCTTGAAGCGCTGCTGGTGCAGTGGGTCGGCCTGCTCGGCCGCCGTTAATTTCAGTGGCCGACGGGTGTATCGTTGGCCGCATACTTTCCGTGACTCAACTTTCCGGACTCAAGTCGTAACTTCCTATGCTCGTAGATTCCCATTGCCACCTTGATCGCCTCGACCTTGCCCAGCACGGCGGCTCCCTCGATTCCGCCCTTGAGGCAGCGCGCCAGCGCGGAGTAGGGCACTTCTTGTGCATCGGCGTGAGCGCCGAAAACGCTGCCGACGTCAAAGCACTGGCCGATCGGTATGCCGATGTCGATTGCTCGGTAGGCATCCACCCGCTGGACCTCAAGCCCGGTGAAGCGCCGGCCCTCGATTGGCTATTGGGCGAACTCAACCACCCCCGTGTGGTGGCCATTGGCGAAACCGGCCTGGACTATCACTACGAGCCGGAGGCCGCCGAGTTGCAGCAGGCCTCGTTTCGCCTGCACCTGCACGCCGCGCAGCAAACCGACAAGCCGGTGATCGTCCACACCCGCGGCGCCCGCGCCGACACGCTGACCCTGCTGCGCGAAGCGGCGTTGCCCCAGGCCGGCGTGCTGCACTGTTTCACCGAAGACTGGGACATGGCCAAGGCCGCCCTGGACCTGGGCTTCTACATTTCCCTGTCCGGTATCGTCACCTTCCGCAATGCCGACGCCTTGCGCGACGTTGCGCGCCAGGTGCCTGCCGACCGCCTGCTGGTGGAAACCGACTCGCCGTACCTGGCGCCGATCCCCCATCGCGGCAAGCCGAACCTGCCGGAATATGTGCGCGACGTGGCGGATTACCTGGCAATGCTGCGGGGTGAGTCGTACGAGCGCTTTGCCGAGCAGACCACCGAGAACTTCAAGCGGTTGTTCCCGCTGGCCCATGTCGCCGGGTAGAGCAGGCAAATCGCAGGCAAAAAAAACCCGGGTTCTGGGGGGTGAATCCGGGCTAAGACCATTAGGAGTAAAACAAGGGCACGCAGTCCGTCGGTACCCAGGTCGACGCGTCACTTGGGGGAGATGCCACGTCGACAGTTCAAGTATTGATCAGTATCGGATTCAGTCCAGTCACATCTGATCGTTTTTTAAACAGATTTGGAATACGCGCGCTTCGCTTGAGTTCTCATTGCGCAGGTGCACAGGGGTAGTTGTTGCGTATTATTTCTGACTGATATCAAGCAAATCGTTGGCGTGCTGAAAGTAAAGTGCGTCGCGGGTTCACATAGGCGTTGCCCAACGACCGTTCAGTCGGGATAATCCCTCGCACCGGGTAAATCGTATCGCCACGTATTCATGGCCCTGCGCAACCCTCCCTATTTCGACCTTTGCAGACCTCTTCCTCATGCACAAAGAACCCCGTAAGGTCCGTGAGTTTCGCCGCCGTGAGCAGGAAATTCTCGACACCGCACTCAAGTTATTCCTTGAACAAGGTGAAGACAGTGTCACCGTCGAGATGATTGCGGATGCCGTGGGTATCGGCAAAGGCACGATCTACAAGCACTTCAAATCCAAGGCCGAGATTTACCTGCGCCTGATGCTCGACTATGAGCGCGACTTGAACGAACTGCTGCATTCGGCTGACGTGGACAAGGACAAGGAAGCCCTGTCCCGCGCCTACTTCGAGTTCCGCATGCGTGATCCGCAGCGCTACCGCCTGTTCGACCGCCTGGAAGAGAAGGTGGTCAAAGGCCATCAGGTGCCGGAAATGGTCGAGGAGCTGCACAAGATCCGCGCCTCGAACTTCGAACGCCTGACCTTGCTGATCAAGGGCCGCATCAGTGAAGGCAAGCTTGAAGATGTGCCGCCTTATTTCCACTACTGCGCTGCCTGGGCGTTGGTGCACGGCGCGGTTGCGCTGTACCACTCGCCGTTCTGGAGCAATGTGCTGGAAGATCAGGAAGGTTTCTTCCAGTTCCTGATGGATATCGGCGTGCGCATGGGCAACAAGCGCAAGCACAGCGCTGAACTGCCAGGCGCTGAGCCGAAGAGCGCCGAGACCCCTGCTACTTAAGCTATTCCCGACAGTGATGGCGCAATGAATTACTGCCAGTTGCAGTACCCCAGGAATATACTCAGGCAAGGACCTTGCTAAAAGTTGATTTATAAGTCAGCTTTTAGCTCGCCCGTACAATCCTCTGCCGGAGTGATCCATGATCGTTGATCGTCAAGGCAGGCGGTTTCGCAATTTGCGGATCAGCCTGACCTCAGCCTGCAATTACGCATGTACCTACTGCGTGCCTAACGGCAAGCGGTTGGTGGCTGCCCAGGACGAACTCTCGGCTGAGGCCATGGCCCGTGGCGTGGCTTATCTGATCGAAGCGGCGGGTATCGAGCGCCTGCGCATCACCGGCGGCGAGCCGCTGGTCAGCCCCAAGCTGGAAGCCTTCATGGGCGCGGTGGGCGGGATGGGGCTCAGTGATATCAGCCTGACCACCAACGGCCAACTACTCGCCCGCAAATTGCCACTGCTGGTGGACGCCGGTATTCGCCGCATCAACGTGTCCCTCGACACTTTGGACGCCGACGCTTTTCGCAGCATCGCCCGTGGCGGTGACTTGGCCACCGTGCTGGACGGTATGGACCAGGCCCGCGCTGCCGGGATCAAAATCAAAGTCAATATGGTGCCGTTGCGCGGGCAGAATCTCGACCAGGTGATGCCGCTGCTCGACTACTGCCTGGAACGCGGCTACGAGCTGCGTTTTATCGAACTGATGCGCATGGGCCACCTGGCCAAGGACTCCAATGCGTTCCTGCAACAATTCGTCAGCCTGCAGCAATTGCTCAGCCTGATCGGCGAACACCACGAATACCTGCAAGCCAATGCGCCGGTGGACGCCACCGCGGTGCGCTACGAAGTGCCAGGCAAGGGTTTTTTTGGCGTGATCGCCAACGAAAGCGTGCCGTTTTGCCGTACCTGTTCGCGCCTGCGGCTGTCATCCACCGGCTGGTTGCATGGCTGCCTGTCGTCGAGCAACCGTCACTACATCGGCGACCTGCTGGACAAACCGCGTCACCAGGCGTTGCCGGCCTTGCAAGGCTTGTTGGTGAAGGCGTTGGGCGATAAACAGGAAGTGGCCTTCTCCGGTGGTGCGACGATCATGAAGATCATCGGCGGCTAGCCAAAACTGGCTGAACCCTGTGGGAGCGGGCCCGCTCGCACATTTGTTGTGTGTTGTTCTTGAATGGCGCGGATTCTGCATCTTGTGCCCATTCGCCGGTTTTCCGTCACCGGCTTTTGGAGGATTGGGATGCGTAGTCTGGTTTTGTTGCTGGCGTCGTTGACGCTGAGTGGTTGCATGACCGTCAGCGATATGGCCGAAGGCACCCGCTATCAGATGAGCGACGCCGGGTTGCTGGACCACAGTGATACCCGCCGTACCGCGTCAGTTCGCATACAGCCGGACTCCTTTGTCTTTATCGCCCAGGGTGCTTTCGTACCGCCGGGCAGTGCCTACCCGCGTCCTAACGTGGTGGCCGAAGAAGCCTTCAACGGCTTCGTCGAATATTTCCCCATGGTGCGCCGCGCCCGCAAGCCTGAAGGCCTGGAACAGGCCATGGCCGAAGCCCGTGGAGCGGGTGCACATTACCTGCTGTATTGCCGTTTTGCGGCAGCCGATGACCGTATCGGCAATGCCGATGAGTGGACCGATCAGCAGGCATTGGACCGCGTGGGACTCGACAGCGGCGTCATCCAGATCATGTTGATCGAGACCAGCACCCAGTATTTGATTGATACTGCACGCATTCGCAGTCGTGGCGGTTTACTGACGTTCCACGACAACAAGCCAGAAGATCTGATTGCCCGCCCTCTGGCGAAGTACGCCCGAGGCCTGCTGGGCATGAGTGATCAGTAACCCAGCACGTAGATAAGGGAGAGCCCATGACCGATTCCGCCAAGGCCAATGATCTGTTGGCTCAACTGCCCAAGGGCAAGGGGCCGGCACCGGTGCATCTGTGGAACCCGGATTTCTGCGGCGCTATCGACATGCGCATCGCTCGCGACGGCACCTGGTTCTATCAGGGCACGCCCATTGGGCGTAAGCCGATGGTCAAGTTGTTTTCCAACATCATCCGCCGCGATGGCGATGAGTATTTCCTGGTGACCCCGGTGGAAAAGGTCGGCATCACCGTCGATGATGCGCCGTTTGTCGCGCTAACCCTTGAAGTCGAAGGGCAGGGCGAAAGCCAGGTATTGCGCTTTACCACCAATGTCGATGAACAGGTCGAAGCCGGGCTTGAACACCCGTTGCGGGTGGTGATCGACCCGGTCACCCAAGAGCCCGCGCCTTATCTGCGGGTGCGCACCAACCTCGAAGCCCTCGTGCACCGCAACGCGTTCTATCAATTGGTCGAGTTGGCGGTGAGCCGTCCGATCAACGGTCAGAACTGGCTTGGCGTATGGAGCGGCGGGGAGTTTTTCCGCATTGGCCTTGAGCCTTGAGGCCGGTTTTTTCATCTCTCTGAAATAATTCGCTTGCTGCAGGTGGACGCTTTCGGTTATCAATTTGTACATGATTAGACATGTCCGATTTGATAAGAAAAAACGCGTCGTCGACGAGCTCATCCGCCGTATCGAGGGCGGAGTAATGGCCGACGGTTTCCTGCTGCCGGGCGAGCATCAGTTGGCCGAAGAGTTTGCGGTCAGCCGTGGCACCCTGCGCGAAGCCTTGGCTGAGCTCAAGCGGCGCAACTACATCGCCACCCAGAGCGGCGTCGGCTCAATCGTCACCTTCGACGGCATGGTGCTCGACCAACGCAGCGGCTGGGCCCAGGCCCTGGCTGATACCGGCGCACGGGTCATCACTGACATCCTGCGTTTGGAGGCGGTGACCCGTCCCGACCTGCTCAGCCGATTCGGCAGTGACCAATTCATCGCCCTCGACCGCCGCCGGCGCACCACGGACGGCACTGCTGTGTCCCTTGAGCGCTCGCTGATGCCTGCCGCCGGTGGCCTGGAAGGCTTGCACCGTGTCGGCCTGATCGACGACTCCCTGACCATTACCCTGGCCGCTTACGGTTATGTCGGCGCCGAAGGTGACCAATGGATCGGCGCAGAGCCTCTCAGCGATGAAGACGCCGAGTTGCTTGGTCGCCCAGCCGGCACCGTGTTTCTCAAGGCTTCGCGCACCACCTACGACCGCCGTGAGCGCTTCATGGAGTACGTCGAAAGTCTGCTCGACCCTCTGCACTTTCGCCTGCACCTGCAGTTTGGAGCTTCAAAATGACCTCGGAAAATCGCGCCCTTGGCGCCTTCTACGGTCTGGCCTTGGGCGACGCCCTGGGTATGCCCACCCAGTCCCTGAGCCGAGAGCAGGTGCAACAGCGTTTCGGTGCCATCACCGCCCTGGAAGACGCCGACGCCGACCAACCCATCGCGCCGAACATGCCGGCCGGCTCCATCACCGATGACACAGAACAGGCGATCCTGGTAGGCGAGTTGCTGGTGGAAGGCCAAGGCAAGATCGAACCGACCGTGCTCGCCCAGCGCCTGATCGATTGGGAAGCCGTGATGCGCGCCAAGGGCTCGCAGGATTTGCTCGGGCCATCGACCAAGCGCGCAATCGACATGATCCTCGCTGGCCACACCCCGGAAGAGTCCGGGCGCTATGGCACCACCAATGGCGCTGCCATGCGCATCACGCCTGTGGGGATTGCCGCGGATGTCAGCGATCCGGCGCAGTTTATCCAGGCGGTGATCCAGGCGTGCCAAGTCACTCACAACACCAGTCTGGGCATTTCCAGCGCGGCGGCCGTTGCGGCGGTGGTCTCGGCGGGTATCAACGGTGTGGATCTGGGAGAGGCGCTGAACATCGGCACCCAAATCGCCCAGCAGGCGGAAGGCCATGGTCACTGGATTGCCGGCGGACGCATCGCCACCCGCATCAGTTGGGCGCGGACCTTGAGCGTCGGCAGCGGCGACAAAGCCCTGTTTGCCGACCTGCTGTACGAACTGATCGGTACCTCCGTCGCGTCCCAGGAGTCGGTAGTGGTGTCGTTTGCCCTCGCGCAGCAAGTAGCGGTGGGCGCGATGAATGCCTTAGAGGCCCTGTGCCTGGCCGCCAGCCTCGGCGGCGACACCGACACCATCGCCGCGATTCTCGGCGCCATGTTGGGCGCGTGCCTGGGGATGCAGTGCTGGCCTGAAGAAATGATCGAACAGGTCAAGGCCGTCAATGGCCTGGATTTGCAGCCGTTGGTCCAGGGGCTGCTTGATCTGCGCTAAGTACCGCAGCTCAAAACCATGGGAGCGGGCTTGCCCGCGATAGCGACCTGTCAGTCACTGATGCATCAACTGGAAGGCCGCTATCGCAGGCAAGCCAGCTCCCACATTAAATCGTAGGTGAGTCAGGACGACCGGTTAAAGCTTTGAGTATCTGCCACAACCACAACAATACAGGCACCAGGAGCACCCCTCATGAGCACCCCTTCTTCCGGCCAAAGCGCCGGGCAATTGGAAACACGTGGTATCGAACCGGTCCCGGAAAGCGAGTGCAACGGCCATCCGCTGCAACTGTTCTGGGTGTGGTTCGCCGCTAACATCAGCATCCTCGGCTTGCCGCTCGGTGCTACTCTGGTGGCGTTTCGTGGCCTGGCAATCTGGCAGGCAATCATCGTCGCTATTCTCGGCGCCGCCGGCTCTTTCGCGGTGGTGGGCATCATCTCCATTGCCGGCCGGCGTGGTCGTGCACCGAGCTTGACCCTGTCGCGCGCGATCTTCGGCGTGCGTGGCAATATCGGCCCGACCATTGTGTCGCTGATGTCGCGCCTGGGCTGGGAAACGGTCAACACCACCACCGCTGCCTTCGTGCTGCTGTCACTGTGTTCGATCCTGTTTCATTCGCCGGTCGAGGCGAAAAGTGCACCGGTTCTGACACTGATATTCATCGCCATTTTCGTGCTGCTGACCTTGTCCGTGTCCGGCCTGGGTCACGCCACGCTGCTGGTGATTCAGAAGTGGGCCACTTACGTATTCGGCGGTTTGAATATTCTGGTGGGCGGCTTCCTCTGCGCAACCATCGACTGGAGCGCGGTGTTCAACGCCACCCCGGCACCGCTGAGCGCGATGATCATTGGCGTCGGCACCATGGCCGCCGGCACCGGTATCGGTTGGGCCAACGCCGGTGCCGACATGTCGCGCTACCAGCACCGCAGCGTCAAAGCTGCGCGCCTGGTGGCGTCTGCCGCATTTGGTGCGGGAATTCCGTTGGTGCTGCTGATCACCCTCGGCGGCCTGCTGTCGGTCGGCAACAACGACCTGGCCTCGGCCACTGACCCGATCATCGCGATCCGCGACATGCTCCCTACCTGGATGGCCGTGCCGTACCTGATCACCGCGTTTGGTGGGCTGCTGCTCTCCAACAACCTTTCGGTGTATTCGGCGGGTCTGACTACCTTGACCCTCGGCTTGAAGGTCAAGCGCGTACACGCGGTCATCGTTGATATTGTGGCGATCTTCGCCGGTTCGATTTACTTCATGCTGATCGCCGACAGCTTCTACGGCCCGTTTATTACCTTCATCTCGCTGCTGGCGGTGCCGATCACTGCGTGGGTCGGGATCTTCGTGGTCGACCTGATTCACCGTCACTACTACAGCGCCAAAGACCTGCTGGACGTGAGCCCAAGCAGTGCCTATTGGTACCGCGGTGGTGTGGAGTGGCGTGCATTCGGCGCCTGGGCTGTGGCGATCGTGTTGGGTTTCAGCTTCACCACCATCGGCACTACCGCCGAAAACATCTGGTTCGCCGGGCCGTTGTCCGACTCCTGGCTGGGCCACAACGGCCTGGGCTGGATTGTCACCTTCCTGGTGGCCGGCGGTATTTATGCCGTACTGGGCGGCGCGGCTGACCGTCGTTCAGCGTTAGTAGAGAGCCCCAATGTCTAGATTGCTGCACACCGGCCAGGTCATCGTCGACCTGGTCATGGCCCTCGACACCTTGCCCGCAACCGGTGGCGACGTACTGGCGCAATCCGCCAGTTTCGAAGCCGGCGGTGGCTTCAACGTGATGGCGGCGGCCCGGCGCAATGGTTTGCCGGTGGTCTACCTGGGGCGCCATGGAGCAGGGCGCTTCGGCGACCTGGCCCGCGCTGCCATGCAGGCCGAAGGTGTGGAGATAGCCCAGGATGCCAGCGACGATAAGGACACGGGTTTGTGCGTGTCGCTGACCGAGGCCACCACTGAGCGCACCTTCATTTCCCACATCGGCGCTGAAGGTGACTTGAGGGCTGAGGATTTGGCGGGCGTATTACCGCGCGCGGACGACTATGTGTACGTCAGCGGCTACAGCCTGTTGCTCGAAGGCAAGGCCCGGGCCTTGCTCGATTGGCTGTTGGCGCTGCCGCGTGAAATCACGGTGGTGTTCGACCCGGGGCCGTTGGTCAAGGCGCCGGATTCGGCGTTGATGATTGCCTTGCTGCCGCGTATCGATATCTGGACCAGCAACGGCCCGGAAGCGCTTGCGTTTACCGGCGCGGGCACGCTGGCCGATGCGCTGCTGGCGCTCAATCGCCACCTGCCTGCCGAAGCATTGCTGGTGGTGCGCGATGGGCCCAATGGTTGCTGGGTGAGCCATCAAGGCAAGGCTGAGCATGTGCCGGGGTTCAAGGTGCAAGCGGTGGACAGCAACGGCGCGGGCGATGCCCATGCCGGTGTGTTTCTGGCCGGGTTGGCCAAGGGCTTGGCGCCCGCTGCAGCGGCACGCAGGGCCAATGCGGCGGCAGCGTTGGCGGTCACGCGCTGGGGCCCGGCGACTTCGCCCGGGGCTGACGAAGTGGATGCGTTGTTGGCAGAATAGGGCGTACTCAGCACGGAGCAACGCAATGACTCAGAATATCTACGACACGCCTGCCTTCTTCGAGGGCTACAGCAAGATGGGCCGCTCGGTTGAAGGCCTGGCCGGTGCGCCCGAGTGGCCTGCGTTGCAGGCACAGTTGCCGGCGATGCCTGGCTTGAACGTGGTGGACCTGGGCTGCGGCTACGGGTGGTTCAGTCGCTGGGCTCAGGAGCAGGGCGCTGCGCATGTACTTGGCTTGGACGTGTCGCACAAGATGCTGGCGCGGGCCAAAGAGATGACCTCGGCGCCCGCTATCACCTATGCAGTTGCCGACCTGGAGCAGCTTGACCTGCCGGCGGCCTCATTCGATCTGGCCTACAGCTCCCTGGCGTTCCATTACATCGTCGACCTCAAGGGCCTGTTCGAGCGTATCCACCAGGCGCTGGTGCCCGGCGGGCGACTGGTGTTTTCCATTGAACACCCTATTTTCATGTCGCCGCGCAATCCAGGATGGCTGGTCGATGATCAAGGCCGAAAAAGTTGGCCGTTGGATGGCTATCAAATCGAAGGGCCACGGGTCACCAACTGGCTGGCCGATGGGGTGATCAAACAGCACCGTACGTTGGGCACGTTGCTCAATCTGTTGATTCAGGCGGGGTTTGCGTTGAGTCATATCGAGGAGTGGGGCCCAAGCGAGGCGGACCTGATTGCGCGGCCAGAGCTGGGCGAAGAGCAAGAGCGCCCTATGATGCTGCTGGTGTCGGCCCACCGCTGATCTCACTGGCAAATCGGATCAACCTGTGGGAGCGGGCTTGCTCGCGAATGCCGAGTGTCAGTCGACATCTCAGCTGACTGACCCACCGCATTCGCGAACAAGCCCGCTAGCACATGGGTGTCGAGTGCCTGATCTGAGCCTGGTCTAACCCGTCTTTCTCAGGCTTCGATACGCGCAGCCTTGCGCTCCTGTGCGGCGGTGTATTTGGCTTTGCTTCCAAGAGGCATTGCCCTAAGCCCACTGGCCCTGCTGCCAGGGCCAGGCCAGACAAAATGGATCAGTGACGGCTTTCACCTTCCAACTTGCGCGCCTCGTCCACGCCGGACGCGGTCAACTTGATCGGCAGGTTCAACGAATATTCACCGGCGTCGTCGGTGGTCACATGCCCATCCTTGATAAGCCCACGGTCCTGCAGGAATGCCAAGACACTGGCAACCTCCTTCTCGCCGCGGTAGTTATCCAGCACCTCCTTGCCCAAACCGTTCGGGTGGGCGTGCAACAGGCGGGTGAGGACTTCTTTTTCAAGGTTTCTATCGACGTTCATGTGTACCTCTTCACTGGGAAATGATCGGGTGTAAGTCGTGCTATCGCTGCATCAAGGCGCGGGTTGTTTCGGTGCGCCAGGGATGTTGTTGTCATCGCCTTTATTGACCTTCGGCTCGTTGCTGATACCCGGGCCCATTTTGCCGTTGCCCACCGCAGCCGGTGCCTGACGCTGGGTGTCGGCGCCTTTGGTGCGTGGGTCAGCGCCGTTGTCGATAATCGCGCCACCATTGGTGTCGAGGCCGGTACCCATCGAATCCTGGGATTCCTGGGTGGCAGGGCTTGGCGGGCTGCCGACGGGGTCAGTCTTGCCGGTCGACGAGGTCGCGGCGAAGGCGCTCAGCGAGGCGGCAGACAGCAGGCCGGTGAGGGCGAGGGCGGCAAACTTGGAATTCTTCATGGGGGTGTCTCCATATGATTAATGTCCTTACCCTTTATTGGTCCGCGCCCGTTTCTGGTTCGTGCCTTGATGGCGACGAACGGTATCAAGTTACCTGTAAGATTTTGTGTGCCGAGCGCTGGCGCCAGATCAACCGCGCCACCGTAATCAGCCAGTTGAGCACGGCCACGCCCAGCACACTCGCCAGCAGCGTCGGCAGGCCGTAGTCGACGATGAGCTTGCCGGCCAGCCAGGGAAACCCGAACACGCCGATAAAGTACGCCAGGCTGAACAGCAGCAGTGCCTGGGACGTAGTGCCGGACGGCGCCTCGCTGGCCACCAGTCCATTAATCACCGAATACGTGAGGCCATATCCAACCCCCAACATGGCAGCCGCCAGCAGGTAGCTGAAGTTACCGCTGACGCCAAAAGCAAACAGCGCGATCGACCCGAGCATGATCCCGGATAACACGCAGGCGGCCCGGTAGGCGTCACGCTTGACCACGTGGCCGGCGATCAACAGGCGGCTGGTGATGGCGGCACTCAGGAAGCCCGCGAAGAACAGCGAATAGTCCAACCCATGGGCCGCTGCATAGCTGGTCTGGAACGAGGACAGCCCGCCAAATACACAGCCACCCAGGCCGACCATCAAGATCGCAAATGCCGCTTTGGATGACAGCACTCGGCGGCTGGAAGCCCAGGAAATTTTCGAGGTGGGCACATTCGCGTGATGTTTGAGGCGTGCGCCCATGCGCCAGAACATCACAACGCCGGCGAGGCTGGCCAACCCCGCAATATAGAAGGCCGTTGTAAGCGGCAGGTCCAATGCACTGGCGGCTCGCCCGAGCAAAGGGCCGGCGCCGATCCCGCTCAACATGCTGCCCGACAGCAGCGCAAAGTATTTGGCCCGCTGATGGGACTCCACCAGCAGTGTCACGATGATCGGCCCCAAGGTGTAGAACACGCCCCAGCCCAACCCCAAGGACAGCCCGAACAGCATCAGGCCTTGACCAAAACCCGGCGTCAGCGCAAACCCCAGGCAGGCCACCACCAGCAACACGCCCATCCCCGCAATAGCCCGTGCCGCGCCCACGGCATCGGCCAAATGCCCGCAAAAAACCACCGCCACGAACGTGCTGAGCATCGCCATGGAAATCACGCTGCCGGCATCATGCTCGTTCCCCCCGCGCGAATGAATCAATAGCGACAGCAGAAACGTCGAGCCGTAGGACAGCGACAACAAAAAGCTGGCAAGGCAGAACAGCGCGAATGTCTTCGCGCCGACCGCAGGCGTGGTGTGCATGAGCAAGTCTCGAATCGTTGGATTTATACGCTCTGTTTACCATGCACGACCCGGCGGATTGTTCTGTGGTTGGTGGTGCTCGGGTTACCGCGCGACGGAGTAAAGCGCCCCAGTCACCGCGAAATTGCACTGCAATCCGTCATCAAACCGCCTTAATATGTGGGCTTTGAATTTGCCCAAGGCTCGCCCATGACCATCGAGATTCGCCCCGCCGTGCCCAGCGATGCTGCGCAGATCCTGACGTTCATCACCGAGCTTGCCGAGTACGAAAAGGCCCGGCATGAAGTGATCGCCAGTGTGGTGGATATCGAGCGCAGCCTGTTCAGCGAGGGTGCCACCGCCCATGGCTTGATCTGTTCGCGGGACGGCTTGCCGATTGGCTTTGCGGTGTTCTTTTTCAGTTATTCCACGTGGTTGGGCAGCAACTGCCTGTACCTCGAAGACCTGTATATCAACCCCGAGCAACGCGGTGGCGGTGCGGGCAAGAAACTGTTGCGCCACCTGGCCAGGATCGCCTGCGACAACGGCTGCGGGCGTTTTGAGTGGAGCGTGCTGGACTGGAACGAGCCGGCGATTGCCTTCTACAAATCCATCGGCGCCCAGCCGCAGGAGGAGTGGGTGCGCTACCGCATGGAAGGTGACGCGCTGCGCGATTTCGCCACCGGCTGAAAACACTTCTCCTAAAGCACCCAAGATCAAAAATGTGGGAGCGGGCTTGCTCGCGAATGCGGTCGTTCAGCCAATGATTTATTGACTGACCCACTGCATTCGCGGGCAGGCCCGCTCCCACATTATTTTTTGATTTTATTCCAATATATGGGATGCAAATTTATATATTGAGATATTTTAAATGATGGGTTTATAGTCGCCTGCATCAGCACTCACTACCAAAAATAAAACAGGTGAAGCGATGCAGCCCCAACCGTTGTCGTTACCCGCCGTCCCCGAGCCTACCTATGGCGAGCGGTTGAAGAACAAAGTGGTGATCATCACCGGTGCCGCCCAAGGCATTGGCGAGGCGATCGTCGCCTGTTTCCAGGCCCAGCAGGCACGCCTGGTGATCGCGGATATCCAGGGCGAAAAGGTCGAAAAAGTCGCCGCGCATTGGCGCGAGCGCGGGGCGCAAATCGTCGCGCAAGCCGTCGACATCACCTCCAAAGAGCAATGGCAGTCGCTGGTCAACCTGGCCATTGAGCGCTTTGGTCGCGTGGATGTGCTGGTCAATTGCGCAGGCGTCAACGTGTTCCGTGACCCACTGCAGATGACCGACGAAGACTGGCGCCGCTGTTTCGCCATCGACCTCGACGGCGCCTGGTTCGGCTGCCGCACGGTGCTGCCATCTATGATCGAGCAGGGCATCGGCAACATCATCAACATTGCCTCCACCCATTCCAGCCACATCATCCCCGGCTGCTTTCCCTATCCCGTCGCCAAGCACGGCCTGCTCGGGCTCACTCGCGCCCTGGGCATCGAATACGCGCCCAAGGGCATCCGCGTGAATGCCATCGCCCCGGGGTATATCGAAACTCAGCTCAATGTCGATTACTGGAACGGTTTTCCTGACCCTCACGCCGAGCGTCAGCGCGCCTTCGATTTGCACCCGCCCAAGCGTATCGGCCAGCCGGTAGAAGTGGCGATGACGGCACTGTTCCTGGCGACTGACGAGGCGCCTTTTATCAATGCAACCTGCCTGATGATCGATGGCGGGCGTTCTGTGATGTACCACGACTAAATCCAACAAGAGGTGGTTCATGTTTAAGAAGACACTCGGCACCCTGGCACTTGCGATCGCCTTCAGCGGCTTTGCATCCGCCGAAGAGGTGAAGATCGGCTTTCTGGTCAAGCAAGCCGAAGAACCCTGGTTCCAGACCGAATGGGCCTTCGCCGAAAAAGCCGGCAAGGACCAGGGCTTCACCGTGATCAAGATCGCCGTGCCCGACGGCGAGAAAACCCTTTCCGCTATCGACACCCTCGCTGCCAACGGCGCCAAGGGCTTTGTGATCTGCCCGCCGGACGTGTCCCTGGGCCCTGCGATCATGGCCAAGGCCAAGCTCAACGGTTTGAAAGTGCTGGCGGTGGATGACCGTTTCGTCGACGCCAAAGGCAAGCCCATGGAAGACGTGCCCTACGTCGGCCTGGACGCCTACAAAATCGGCCAGAAACAAGGCGAAGCCATGGCCACCGAAGCCAAGCATCGCAACTGGGACTGGAAGGACACCTACGCCGTCATCAACACCTTTGACGAGTTGGAAACCGGCAAGAAACGCACCGACGGTTCGGTAGAAGGCCTCAAGGCCGCCGGCTTGCCGGCCGACCACATCCTGTTCAGCGCACAGAAAACCCTCGACGTGCCGGGCAGCATGGACGCCACCAACTCGGCCCTGGTGAAACTGCCCAGCGGCGCGAAAAACCTGCTTATCGGCGGCATGAACGACAGCACCGTGCTGGGCGGCGTGCGCGCCACTGAAAGCGCCGGGTTCAAGGCTGCCAACGTGATCGGGGTCGGCATCAACGGCACCGATGCGATTGAAGAACTGAAAAAATCCGACACCGGTTTCTACGGCTCAATGCTGCTCAGCCCTGACGCGTCGGGCTACAAAACCGCCAGCGCGATGTTCGCGTGGGTCACCAAAGGCACCGAGCCTGCCAAGTTCACCGCCCTGGATAACGTCACCCTGATCACGCGCGCCAACTTCAAGGAAGAGTTGAGCAAAATCGGTCTGTGGAAATGACCGGCGCGGCCCTGCGCTTCAACGGCATCGGCAAGGAATTTCCCGGGGTCAAAGCCCTGGCGCAGATCAGCTTTGTAGCGCGGCCGCACTCGGTGCACGCGCTGATGGGCGAGAACGGCGCGGGCAAGTCCACGCTGTTGAAGATCCTCGGCGGCGCCTACATTCCGAGCAGCGGTACGGTACAGATCGGCGAGCAGACGATGGACTTCAAATCCGCCGCCGACAGCATTGCCAGCGGCGTCGCGGTGATCCATCAGGAACTGCACCTGGTGCCGGAAATGACCGTGGCGGAGAACCTGTTTCTCGGGCATCTGCCGTCGCGTTTCGGGGTGGTCAACGGCGGCCTGCTGCGCAAGCAGGCGCTGGCATGCCTCAAAGGCCTGGCCGATGAAATCGACCCGCAGGAAAAGCTCGGGCGGCTGTCCCTGGGCCAGCGCCAACTGGTGGAGATCGCCAAGGCGTTGTCCCGTGGCGCCCATGTGATTGCCTTCGACGAGCCCACCAGCAGTTTGTCGGCGCGGGAAATCGACCGGCTGATGGCAATCATCACGCGCCTGCGCGATGAGGGCAAAGTGGTGCTGTATGTGTCGCATCGCATGGAAGAAGTGTTCCGTATTTGCGATGCGGTGACGGTGTTCAAGGACGGCCGCTTCGTGCGCACCTTTGACGACATGGCCACGTTCACCCACGACCAATTGGTGACGTGCATGGTCGGGCGCGACATCCAGGATATCTACGATTACCGCCCGCGCGAACGCGGTGAAGTGGCGCTCAAGGTCGAGGGTTTGCTTGGCCCGGGCCTGCGTGAAGCGGTCAGCTTGCAGGTGCACAAGGGCGAGATTCTGGGGCTGTTCGGGCTGGTCGGCGCAGGGCGCACGGAACTGCTGCGCCTGCTCAGCGGGCTGGTGCGCAGCACGGCCGGGCAACTTGAACTGTGTGGGCAACCGCTGCACTTGCGCTCGCCGCGTGATGCTATCGCCGGTGGTGTGCTGCTGTGTCCGGAAGACCGCAAGAAGGAGGGCATCATTCCGCTGTCCAGTGTGGCCGAGAACATCAATATCAGCGCACGGGGTGCCCATTCCACGTTTGGCTGGCTGTTGCGTGAGGGCTGGGAGAAAGGTAACGCCGACCAGCAAATCAAGGCGATGAAAGTCAAAACGCCGAACGCACAACAGAAAATCATGTACCTGTCCGGCGGTAATCAGCAGAAGGCCATCCTTGGTCGCTGGCTGTCGATGCCGATGAAGGTGTTGCTGCTCGACGAGCCGACCCGTGGCATCGACATCGGCGCCAAGTCGGAGATCTACCAGATCATCCACAACCTGGCGGCCAGCGGCCAGCGGCATCGCGGTGATCGTGGTGTCCAGCGACCTGATGGAAGTGATGGGCATCTCTGACCGCATCCTGGTGATGAGCGAAGGCGTGCTGACCGGCGAGTTGAACCGCGAACACGCGGACGAAGCACAGCTATTGCAACTGGCACTTCCGCGTACGCGGGCTTGAAGAATTCGAGGTGAATGATGTCCCAGGTAAAAACTGCAAAAGGCTTCTGGCCGGGTTTCAACCAGCGCAAGTTTCTGGATGATTGGGTGATGCTGCTCGCCGCGTTAAGCATCTTTGTGCTCAGTGCGCTGTTTATCGACAACTTCCTTTCGCCGCTGAACATGCGTGGCCTGGGCCTGGCAATTTCTACGGTCGGCATTGCCGCGTGCACCATGTTGTTCTGCCTGGCGTCGGGGCACTTCGACTTGTCGGTGGGCTCGGTGATTGCCTGCGCCGGGGTGGTGGCGGGGATTGTGATCCGTGACACCGACAGCGTGGTGCTCGGCGTGTCGGCGGCATTGGCCATGGGCCTGGTGGTGGGGCTGATCAACGGGATTGTGATCGCCAAGCTGCGCATCAATGCGTTGATTGCCACATTGGCAACCATGCAGATCGTGCGGGGTCTGGCCTACATCTTCTCCAACGGCAAGGCTGTCGGCGTGATGGATGAGCGGTTCTTCGTGTTCGGTAACGGCCAACTGATGGGCGTGCCGGTGCCGATCATCATCACCGTGCTGTGCTTTGTGTTTTTCGGCTGGCTGCTCAACTACACCACCTACGGGCGCAACACCATGGCCATCGGCGGTAACCAGGAAGCGGCGTTGCTGGCCGGGGTGAACGTTGATCGCACCAAGATCATCATCTTTGCCGTGCACGGCTTGATCGGCGCCTTGGCCGGGGTAATCCTCGCGTCGCGCATGACGTCGGGCCAGCCGATGATCGGCCAGGGTTTTGAATTGACGGTGATTTCCGCCTGTGTGTTGGGCGGTGTGTCGCTGAGCGGCGGCATCGGCATGATCCGCCATGTGATTGCCGGCGTGCTGATTTTGGCGATCATTGAAAACGCGATGAACCTGAAGAACATCGACACCTTTTACCAGTACGTGATCCGTGGTTCGATCCTGTTGCTGGCGGTGATTATCGACCGCATGAAGCAGCGTTAGAAACCCGGTCTCAACAACACTGAAAATCCAATGTGGGAGCGGGCTTGCTCGCGAATGCGGTGTATCAGACGCAGATGTGCAAACTGACATACCGCATTCGCGAGCAAGCCCGCTCCCACATTGGATCTCCACTGTATTGAGGTTCAGCATTTGCCATAATGGCGCCGTTTTCGTACTTCCCAATAGGCCCGATATGCAGGAAAACGCCCACACCCCCGTCAAAGACGCCGCGCCCACCGGCACCCAGACCCTGCTGCGTGGCCTGGGCGTGGTGCAAGCGGTGGCGGCCGGTGCGCGGGATCTGAAAGAGATCGCCAGGCGCATCGGCACCACCCGCAGCACCACCCACCGCCTGGCCAGTTGCCTGGTGGAAGAGCGTTACCTGCGCGTGGTGCCGCAAGTCGGATACCTGCTGGGGCCGAAGTTGATCGAACTGGGCTTCCAGGCCCGTGAAGAACTGCCTCTGGTGAGCTTGGCCGTGCCTTATCTGGACGAGCTGTCGGCGCTGACCGGCGACACCATCCACCTGGCCATTCGCGAATACGACGACGTGCTCTACCTGCACAAGAATCCCGGCCGCAACGGCCCGGAAATGCGTTCGCGGGTCGGCCATCGCATGCCGTTGGCGCGCACCGGTATCGGCAAGGCGTTGCTGCTGGATGATTCGGTCGAGGAGTGGCAGCGTCTGTACGAAGTCAGCTTGCCTGCCGGCGGGAAAAGCCTGCAATGGCCGCAGCACCCGGAGCAATCCTGGGCGCAGTTCGAGCAGCGCATGCGCGAATACGTGGTGGGGGGTTATGCGTTCGATCTGGAAGACAACGAACCGTCGATCCGCTGTGTGGCGGCACCAGTGCGCGATGCCAGCCGGCGAATCGTCGCCGGCATCAGCATCGCCAGTACCGTGCCCTACATGCCGCTGGAAAAAATGGCCGAGCTGATTCCTGTGATCAAACAGGTCGCAGCCCGGCTGTCAGCGGAGTTGGGCGCAAAGGCCTGATCAGGCCTTCAGGGTCGCCATGTCGATGACAAAGCGGTACTTCACATCACCGGCGATCATGCGGGTGTAGGCTTCGTTGATCTGGCGGATGTCGAGCATTTCGATATCACACGTGATGTTGTGCTCGGCGCAGAAATCCAGGACTTCCTGGGTTTCGGCAATGCCGCCGATCAAGGAGCCGGCCAGCACTTTACGCCCCAACACCAGCTTGGCCGCATTCACAGGCGGGTCCACCGGCTCGATCAAACCAACCAGGATATGCACGCCGTCAAAGCGCAGCACGTCGAGGTAGGGGTTCAAGTCGTGTTGTACCGGAATGGTGTCCAGCAGGAAGTCGAAGTGCCCGGCAGCGGCTTTCATCTGCTCGGCGTCGGTGGACACGATCACGTGGTCGGCGCCCTGGCGACGGCCTTCTTCTGCTTTGCTTGCGGAGCGGGTGAACAGCGTCACTTCCGCGCCCATCGCCTTGGCAAACTTGATGCCCATGTGGCCCAGGCCGCCCATACCCAGAATGCCAACTTTGTCGCCAGCCTTCACGCCGTAGTGCTTGAGCGGCGAGTAAGTGGTGATGCCGGCGCAGAGAATCGGCGCGGCGCTGGCCAGGTCGAGCTTGGCCGGGATCTTCACCACGAAGTGTTCGCTGACCACGATGCTGTCGGAGTAGCCGCCCATGGTATTGCTGCCATCGACCCGGTCCGGGGTGGCGTAAGTCATGGTCGGGCCTTCGAGGCAATATTGCTCCAGGTCCGCATGGCAGGCGTCGCAGTGGCGGCACGAGTCGACCATGCAGCCGACGCCAACCAGGTCGCCGACTTTATGCGCGGTCACGCTGGCGCCGACGGCGGTGACTTTGCCGACGATCTCGTGGCCCGGCATCAGCGGGTAGACGGCAATGCCCCATTCGTTGCGAGCCTGGTGGATGTCGGAGTGGCAGACGCCGCAGTAGAGTATCTCGATGGCCACGTCATCGGCGCGCGGGCTGCGACGTTCGAAGGACATGGGGGCGAGGGGAGTGGTAGCCGACTGGGCGGCATAACCGATGGCGGTGTACATGAAGAAACCTCGCAAAAGGAATGACTAGGGAGGCGGCGCATTCTCCGCGCCCGGCCTGGCTGCGGCCATGGCGATTGCTCCGAACCTCATGCCTAAAGCTCCGGAGGAGCAGCTAAAAGCGTCAAGCCTTAAGCTGCACGCTATAAACTGCACGCTCTCTTGCTGCTTGAGGCTTGAAGCTTGCAGACGCTCAGATCTGAAAACTCCCGAGAACTGCTTTTATGTTATTGACCCGCCATCTCGACGCCAACGCCACGCTGGTGGCCTTGATAAAAGGGCTTACGCCCCGCGACGGTTTTTCCCCGACGAACCTGCCGGGCGTGCAGGTATTGCGCGCCAGTTGCGACGTGGCGCGCGGGCCACAGATTTATGAGCCGAGCCTGATGATCGTCGCCCAGGGCAGCAAAGTCGCCTATCTGGGCCCGCGTACGCTGGAGTATGGCGCGGGGCACTACCTGATTCAGGCGATGCCGGTGCCCTTTGAGTGCGAGACCTTTGCCCTGCCGAATGCGCCGCTGTATGGCGTCACGGTTGGCATTGACCGCGTGGTGCTGGGCGAGTTGGTCATGGCCATGGGCATTCAGGCGGGGCCGCCGCCGACGGCGCAGACCCTGGAGTCGATGAGCTCGGTGGTGCTCGATGATGCGATGCGCGGGTGCGTCGAGCGGCTGTTGCAATGCCTGCACGATCCGCTGGAGAGCCGGATCATGGGCCCGGCACGGGTGCGTGAGTTGTTGTTCACGGCGCTGCGCGGGCCGCAGGCGGATGTGTTGCGCGCCTTGGTGGAGCAGCAGGGGCAGTTTTCGCGAATCGCCACGTCGTTGAATCACCTGCATGCCCATTACGCCGAGCCGTTGAATATCGAGACCCTGGCAGGTTATGCGCACATGAGTGCGTCGACGTTTCATGAGCATTTCAAACGCTGCACGCTGTTGTCGCCGGTGCAGTACCTGAAGCGTTTGCGCTTGCTCAAGGCTCAGCAATTGTTATTGGTAGAAGGCATGGGCGTGGCGCAGGCGGCGCACAGTGTGGGGTATCAGAGTACGTCGCAGTTCAGTCGCGAATATAAGCGCTACTTCCTGCGTAATCCGGGTGAAGAGCGCGCGGCCTAGGTTCTGTTGATACAACTCGGTCAATGTGGGAGCTGGCTTGCCTGCGATGGCATCCGCTGAGTTTTACTGACAGACCGAGTCGCCTGCATCGCGGGCAAGCCAGGCTCCCACAGAAAGCGGGTTCCACATTCGATTTATGCCGGCCACAAAAAAGGCCCCCGTCTGGGAGCCTTTCAGGTCAAGCAATCGACTTACATATTCGGATAAGTCGGCCCACCCGCGCCTTCCGGTGTTACCCAGGTAATGTTCTGCGAAGGGTCCTTGATGTCACAGGTCTTGCAGTGCACGCAGTTCTGGGCGTTGATCTGGAAGCGCTTTTCGCCGTCTTCCTTGGTGATCACTTCATACACGCCGGCCGGGCAGTAGCGCTGCGCCGGTTCATCGTAGAGCGGCAGGTTGGTGCTGATCGGGATGCTCGGGTCCTTGAGCTTCAGGTGGCACGGCTGTTCTTCTTCATGGTTGGTACCGGAGATGAACACCGAGCTCAGCTTGTCGAAGCTCAACTTGCCATCGGGTTTTGGGTAGTTGATCTGCTTGCTGTCTTTGGCCAGCTTCAGGCAGGCGTAGTCCGGCTTGGTGTCGTGCAGGGTGAACGGCATTTTGCCGCCGAGGATGTTCTGGTCGAGCCAGTTGAAGCCGGCGCCGATGATCGGGCCGAACTTGTGCATCGCCGGGCCGAAGTTGCGGCTGGCGAACAGTTCTTCGTAGAGCCAGCTGGCTTTGAAGCTGTCGACGTAGTTGGTCAACTCGTCGCCGCCTTCGGATTCGGCAAACAGACGTTCGGCCACCGCGTCAGCCGCGAGCATGCCGGACTTCATGGCCGTGTGGCTGCCTTTGATCTTGGCCACGTTCATGGTGCCCAGGTCACAGCCAATCAATGCGCCGCCCTTGAATACCATCTTCGGCAACGAGTTGATGCCGCCTTTGGCCAGGGCACGGGCGCCGTAGCTGATGCGCTTGCCGCCTTCCAGGTATTGAGCCAGAACCGGGTGATGCTTGAGGCGCTGGAACTCATCGAACGGCGACAGGAAGGTGTTGCTGTAGGACAGGTCGACGATCAGGCCGACCACCACCTGGTTGTTTTCCAGGTGATAGAGGAACGAGCCACCGGTGTTCTCGTTGCTCATGATGTCCAGCGGCCAGCCGGCGGTGTGCACCACCAGGCCTGGCTGATGTTTAGCCGGGTCGATTTCCCAGATTTCCTTGAGGCCGATGCCGTAGTGCTGGGCGTCGGCGTCGCTGTCCAGGTTGAAGCGTTGGATCAGTTGCTTGCCGATGTGGCCACGGCAGCCTTCGGCGAACAGCGTGTACTTGCCGCGCAGTTCCATGCCAGGGGTGTAGACACCTTCTTTTGGATTGCCTTCGCGGTCGACGCCGAGGTCACCGGTGATGATCCCGCGGACCACGCCGTTTTCGTCGAACAGTGCTTCCTGGGCGGCGAAGCCTGGGTAGACTTCCACACCCAGGTTCTCGGCCTGTTGGGCCAGCCAGCGGCACAGGTTGCCGAGGGAGATGATGTAGTTGCCCTCGTTGTGCATGGTCTTGGGCACAAAGAAGTCGGGAACCTTGGTGGAGGTGTCGGCGCTGCGCAGTACATAGATGTCATCGCGCACCACGGGAGTGTTGAGCGGGGCGCCGAGTTCCTTCCAGTCCGGGAACAGTTCGTTCAGGGCGCGCGGTTCGAACACGGCACCGGAGAGGATATGTGCGCCGACTTCGGAGCCTTTCTCGACCACGCAGACGCTGATTTCTTTACCGGCTTCGGCGGCCTTCTGCTTCAGTCGGCAGGCGGCAGACAGGCCTGCCGGGCCAGCGCCGACGATGACTACGTCGAATTCCATGTATTCGCGTTCCACAGGCTATCTCCTACTCAAGGCTCAACAGGCTTTTTTTCTAATGGGTGGAGGTTCGGTGTCGTGTCCGTCATCGCTGCAAAAGGGCAGGGGATGACCCACCTTTCTCTCTAGGTGGCGCATTATATCTACACCACTGGCAGCGTCCAATACAAACGTTTGTTTGAATTGCTTGGAAGCTAGGTAAATCAAAGCAACGCGGCTTATGACTGGCTATTTTGGCGTATTGACCAGAATAGGCGTTCCGGTCAATATACGGTCGGTTTTGCGCTAACCGTAGGCACACCGCAGGTTTCAAGAGCACGTCCAAAAGCAGGGCAACGGCAAAACAGGTGACGCGCGTTTGATTGATGGCGCGCAGTTTACACGCCGCGATAAGGAATGACCTCTCAGTCACCACTGACGAACGGTCATCAATCCCCCCATCGCTGTGTCACACGCCGAGGTTTTTGGAGGTGCCCTTGTGTGCCGATGAGCATCAACCGCCAGGTTCGCCTAGGCGACTTTCTTTTCACCGGAGAGTAACGAGGAATCCATGAAGGTTCTTGTAGCTGTCAAACGCGTTGTCGATTACAACGTGAAAGTTCGCGTCAAGGCGGACAATTCCGGCGTCGACCTCGCTAACGTCAAAATGTCGATGAACCCTTTCTGCGAAATCGCTGTGGAAGAAGCCGTACGCCTGAAAGAGAAAGGCGTGGCGACTGAAATCGTCGTGGTTTCCATCGGCCCGACCACTGCTCAAGAGCAGTTGCGTACTGCCCTGGCACTGGGCGCCGACCGCGCCATCCTGGTTGAGTCCGCTGAAGACCTGACCTCCCTGGCCGTTGCCAAGTTGCTCAAAGCCGTTGTCGACAAGGAACAGCCTCAGTTGGTGATCCTCGGCAAGCAGGCCATCGACAGCGACAACAACCAGACTGGCCAGATGCTGGCTGCGCTGACCGGTTACGGCCAGGGCACCTTCGCCTCCAAAGTCGAAGTGAGCGGCGACAGCGTTGCTGTTACCCGTGAAATCGACGGCGGCGCACAGACCGTTTCGTTGAAACTGCCGGCTATCGTCACTACCGACCTGCGTTTGAACGAGCCGCGCTACGCGTCCCTGCCAAACATCATGAAAGCCAAGAAGAAGCCGCTTGAGTCGGTAACTCCAGAAGCTTTGGGCGTTTCCACCGCCTCCACCAACAAGACCGTTAAAGTCGAAGCGCCGGCTGCACGCAGCGCAGGCATCAAGGTCAAGTCGGTGGCTGAACTGGTTGAGAAACTGAAAAACGAAGCGAAGGTAATCTAAAAATGACTATCTTGGTAATCGCAGAACACGACAACAAGGTGCTGGCCCCGGCCACCCTGAACACAGTGGCTGCTGCTGCGAAAATCGGTGGCGACATTCACGTGCTGGTAGCAGGCCAAGGCGCTGGCGCCGTGGCTGAATCCGCGGCGAAAATCGCTGGTGTGAGCAAAGTACTGTCGGCCGACAACGCCGCCTACGCTCACCAACTGCCGGAAAACGTGGCTCCGCTGGTAGCAGAGCTGGGCGCTGGTTACAGCCACATCCTGGCCGCTGCCACCTCCAACGGCAAAAACATCCTGCCACGCGTTGCTGCGCAGCTGGACGTTGACCAGATCTCCGAGATCATCTCGGTAGAAAGCGCCGACACCTTCAAGCGCCCGATCTACGCCGGTAACGCCATCGCCACCGTGCAATCGACCGCGGCCATCAAAGTGATCACCGTGCGCGCCACCGGCTTCGACCCGGTTGCCGCTGAAGGTGGTTCGGCTGCCGTTGAAGCCGTCTCCGCTGCTCACGACGCTGGCACTTCCAGCTTTGTCGGCGAAGAGCTGGCCAAGTCGGATCGTCCTGAACTGACTGCTGCCAAAATCGTCGTTTCCGGCGGTCGCGGCATGCAGAACGGTGACAACTTCAAGCACCTGTACGCCCTGGCCGACAAGCTGGGCGCTGCGGTCGGCGCTTCCCGCGCGGCCGTCGACGCAGGTTTCGTACCCAACGACATGCAGGTCGGCCAGACCGGCAAAATCGTTGCGCCACAGCTGTACATCGCGGTCGGTATCTCCGGCGCGATCCAGCACTTGGCCGGTATGAAAGACTCCAAAGTGATCGTTGCGATCAACAAGGACGAAGAAGCACCGATCTTCCAGGTGGCTGATTACGGCCTGGTTGCGGACTTGTTCGAAGCCGTACCTGAGTTGGAGAAGCTGGTCTAATCCAGCCGCTTCACTTATAAAGAGCCCGGTCGAGTGACCGGGCTTTTTTTTGCGCGCCCTTTTTCAACCTGGAGAAATTGCCATGGATTTGCGTCCCGTATTGCTGGCTCTGTTGCTGCTGCCAAGCCTGGCGCTGGCCGCCGGCAAATGTGATCGCCTGGTGATTACCGGAAGCCCGGATGCACCGCCGCTGCTGTGGCGCGACCCCCAAGACCCGACCCACCTGATCGGTGCCACCGCCGACGTGCTGCAACAAGTGGGCAAGGATCTGGGGCTTAAAATCGACCTGCTCTACGGTGGTAAACGCTCCCTGGCGTTGGATGAAGTGCGCAGCGGGCGCGTGGACATCCTCGCGGACGCACCGCTGAACCTCGGCGAACTGGAAACCCTCGACTACATCCACCCGGCGCTGGTACAGATCGATTACCTGGTCTGGACCCGCAAGGATTCGCCGTTGCCCTACACCACGGCCGCCGACCTTCACGGCCATAAGGGCGCGGTATCCGAACGCGCGCGCTTGAGTGCCGGCTTCGAGACCTTCGCCGCCCAGCAACTCAGCCTGCAACGCCTGCCCAGCTTGACGCCGGCCTTTCAGAAACTGCTGCTGGGGGAGGTCGACTATGTGCTTGCCGGGCGTTATTCCGGGATGGCCATGGCCCAGACCTTGGGCATGAGCAACGACCTGATCGCGCGCGAAGTGCCCGTCGATCAACCTGGCCTGTACCTGGCGATTTCCCACAACTCCGCCTGCAATGATCCGTGGCTGCGCGGACAGCTGGCCAAAAAGATGACAGAATTGCCCGCGTCCGGTGCCGCGCAAGCCGCATTGCAGCGCAACCTCGAACGCTGGAAAGCGCAATTGCAGCAACCCGTCGGCACCCCAGCAAAGTAAGGATTTACAGTGACTCTTCGACCTCTTTTCGCGGCCCTCGCCGTTGTCGCTCTGGCGGGATGTGCAGCCGATCCTGCGCCGAATGAACAAATACGCCTCACCCAGCAAGCCTTGGAACAAGCCGGCGCCGTGGGTGCCAGCACCGATGAGTCGCCGGAACTGAAACTGGCCGAAGACAAGTTCGCCAGGGCCCAGGCCGATATGGCTGACCAATCCTACAAGCATGCGCGTATGCGGGCCGAACAGGCCGAGTTGGACGCGCGCCTCGCCGAAGCGAAAATTCTGACCCGCAAGAGCCAGGAGCAACTGAACGTGCTCAATACCCGCATCACTCGCCTGCGCAAGCAATTGCAGTTGGGAGAAGCCCAATGAGCCCGATGATCCGTGGTCTGAGCTGTGTGCTGCTGTTGAGCAGCGCCGCCCTGGGCGGTTGCGCCAGCCAACCCAATAGCGAGCAGGCGTTGCAGCAGGCCGGCAGTGACTTCCAGAAGGTCAAGGAAGACTCCAACGTGTTGCGCTTCGCGCCTAAAGATGTGATTCGCGCCGGTGAATCCCTGGCCCGCGCCGATCGCTTGTCCAGCTACTGGGGCAGCGGTGCCGACGTGGTGCATTACGCCTACCTGAGCCAGCGCTACAGTGCCATCGCCCGCGAACACACCGAGCAAGGCCTTAACGCAGAGCGCGGTACCAAGCTCGAACTGGAGCGCCAACGCCTGCAACTCGCCCTGCGTGAAAACAAGCTGGCCAGTGTGCAGCAGCAAGGCAAGTGGCTCGAAGAGCAAATCGCCAGCCTGACCACCACCCAGACCGATCGCGGCCTGGTCATGACCTTGGGCGATGTGCTGTTCGACACCGGTGACGCGCAGCTGCAAAACTCGGCCAACCGCACCGTGCTCAAGATCGTGCAGTTCCTGCAACTGAACCCCAAGCGCGTGGTGCGCATCGAGGGCTACACCGACAACACCGGCGGCGAACAGGAAAACCTCAAGCTGTCCCGCGACCGTGCGCAGGCCGTGGCCGACGTGCTGATGGACCTGGGGATCGACGAAAAACGCATCCAGGTTGAAGGCTACGGCGACCAGTACCCGGTGGAGGTCAACGCCTCCGAGCGGGGCCGCGCACAGAATCGTCGTGTGGAAATTGTGTTCTCCGATGAGAAAGGCCAGTTAGGCGCTGCGCGCTGAAGCCTGTCGCCGAATAAAATGTGGGAGCGGGCCTGCGCGCGAATGCGGAGTATCAGTCAACATTTCATTGGCTGACACACCGCATTCGCGAGCAGGCCCGCTCCCACATTTTTGTTCTGTATACACCTTACAGTTTTTTCTATCACTGCCGCTCGCGCTCGACTATTCTCGCAACTGTCCCCGTACACTTCTAAACTGTGCCGGTATGTTTCACACAAAAATAAAATACCCGTGAAATCGAGTGCTGCGTCATGACCAATCTGTTGCTTTACCAACGTATCGCCCAGCAACTGGCTGAGGACATCCGGCGCGGTGTCTATCAACCCGGCGAGCGCGTGCCTTCGGTGCGCAAGATGAGTTCACAGCTCAACGTCAGCCACGCCACGGTGTTGCAGGCCTACGCCAACCTGGAAGACCAGGGGCTGATCCGGGCGCGGCCACAGTCAGGCTATTATGTGCACCAGACGCCCGCACTCACGGCGCCCACGCCGGACATCGCGCGGGTTGAACGCCCGGGGTTGGTCACCCGCAGCAGCATTATCCAGCAGGTATTGGTCGAGTCGCGCCGTGAAGGTGTGTTCCCGCTCGGCGCGGCGGTACCGAGTGTTGACTACTTGCCGGTACGGGCGCTGCATCAACAGTTGGCCAAGGTCACGCGCTTCCAGAGCCCGCGGGCGTTCAGCTACATGTTCAGCCCCGGCTTTGAACCGCTGCGGCGCCAGGTGGCAATTCGCATGCGCGATGCCGGCGTGGTTGTGGACCCCTCCGAAGTGGTGATTACCCACGGTTGTGTCGATGCGTTGCAGATGTCCTTGCGTGTGCTGACCCGTCCCGGCGACTTGATTGCCGCCGAGTCCCCGACGTATTACGGCTTGCTGCAACTGGCGGATCTGCTGGGCCTCAAAGTCATCGAGATCCCCAGCGACCCGTCCACCGGCATGAGCCTTGAAGCCCTGCAACTGGCAGCCAACCAATGGTCGATCAAGGCGTTGGTGCTGACTACGCGCCTGAGTAATCCGCTGGGCGCGACCATGCCCGAGGAGCGCCAGAAACAGTTGCTGCGCCTGGCCTCGGATTTTGATATTCAGATCGTCGAGGACGATATCTACGGCGAGCTGATGTTCGAACTGGGCCGCACCAAGGCGCTGAAAGCCTATGACCGCCTGGACCGGGTGATCTATTGCTCGAGCTTTTCCAAGACCTTGTCCCCGGGTGTGCGCATCGGCTGGATGATCGCCGGCAAGTATCAACAGGAAATCCAGCGGTTGCAGATGTTCAGTACCCACTCGGCCTGCAGCGTCACCCAGATGGGGGTCGCGGCGTACCTGGAGAACGGTGGCTATGATCGGCATCTGCGCTACATCCGCCAGGAATACCGCAAGAACCTGAGTGCTTTCCAGCTGGCGGTGCAGCAGTATTTCCCGGAGGGCACACAGATGACACGCCCGACGGGCGGCTTCATTCTGTGGGTCAGTTTGCCGGGAAGGGTCAATACCCAGGAACTGCATGTGCGTGCACTGCAGCAGGGCATCAGCATCGCGCCGGGGGTGATCTTCAGTAATACGGAACAGTTCAACCACTGTATTCGTCTTAACTGCGGCACGCCGTGGAACCGCGAGGCAGAGCGGGCACTGATGACGCTGGGGATGTTGGCCAACCAGTTGTGTCAGGAAACTGCGGCCGGTTTTTGAAGGGTGGCAAGATGGGCTGGTGAATCACCAGACTTGTCATGCCACGCACAAAAAGCGAGCATATGGCTCTCTGCCGTTAATGCTGTTGGCGATATGACCTCTATTTTTCGCACTGTTGTGGTGATTGGCCTGCTAAGCCTGTGCAATGCCAGCTCGGTGCTGGCGGCGGCTCCCGTGACTGACGGCAAGCCCGCTGCCAGTACCGAACAGAAGACCCCTGCGAAGAAGCCGGCGCCGGTTAAAAAGGCTCCGGCAGCCAAGAAGAAACCTGCAGTAATAAAAAAACGCGCACCGGTCGCGAGCAAATCCAAGTCTGCCCACGAAATAGCCCAGACCAAACTGCCACCGGCACAGTTGGACTTGTCCCTGCCGACGGAAATGGTCAGGCATTTGCAGCCCATTGGCACCATGCCTAAACCGAAGAGCGTGCCGTTGTTACCGCCCATGTTTGCTGAAAAACCCACCGACGACAGCGCGTTCCAGATCAATGGCCGCCTGCTCAGCAACCAGATGCAGCTGCAACTGCGCAGTGAAGAACGACGCGATATTGAAGGCGCCGCGCTCGATTTCGAATTCAAGCAATAAATTTTCCCGCAAAGGTGACGCAGGCCATCGACCATTTGTCGCAGACTGGTCAGTCACTTTTGTTTTGTGCGAAAAACCCCTGTTAGACCATTTTAAAACGGCTGTTTAAGGGCGTACTCTAGCCCGGCCATCCACATTGAGTCGTCGAGGACCTGCTGGTCATGAAATGCCGTGAAGGCTGTGGCGCTTGCTGCATCGCCCCCTCCATCAGTTCGCCATTACCTGGAATGCCCCACGGCAAACCGGCAGGCGAACGCTGCCTGCATCTGTCGGTCGAACAGCTGTGCCTGCTGTTCGGGCAACCGGAGCGACCGGCGGTGTGCAGTGACTTCAAGGCAGACCTTGAGGTTTGTGGCAACGATCAAGCCGATGCGATCCGGCTGATCGGCTGGTGGGAACAAATGACGGCGGCTTGATGGGCTTTACTATCGGAACTTCAACAATAAGGAATACAACAATGGGTTCGCTGAAACGAATGGCTGTGTTGTGCGGTTTTACGGTGTTATTTGCAGCCACTGCCCAGGCTGAAGATTGGCAAGTGGCCAAGGACGAAGACGGTATCAAGGTGTCCCTGAGCGAAATTGCCGGCTCCAAATACAAGGCGTATCGCGGTGTGGCCCTGATCAAGGCGCCCGTCGCCAAGATCCAGGCCCTGCAGGAAGACGTGGCCGGTGCCTGTTCCTGGATTCACGAATGCAAATCGCAAAAACTGCTCAAGACCGAAGGTGACAAGAGCTGGACCTACACCCAGTTCAAGGCACCGTTCCCGGTGACCGACCGCGATTCGATCCTTGAGATCACCACGTCCAAGGCCGCCGATGGCACTGTGACCCGTAAACTGCTGGAAGTGCCGACCTACCAGCCGGAAGTCAAAGGCTACGTGCGTGTCGCCCAGGTAGATGGCTACTGGAAACTGGTGCCAAAAGGCGACAACCAGACCGAAGTCACCTACCAGGTGCACACCGAGCCAGGTGGCAGTGTGCCGTCGTGGCTGGCCAACAAGTTTGTGGTGGACGCGCCGTTCAACACCTTGAAAGCCTTGAAAGAACACGCTGAAAAATAAGCGCAGTTGATCAGGTGCCTCCGGCCTTGAGTGGAACGTTTGCCGGTCCCTCAAGGTCCAGATATGTGTAAGCCCACACACGGGTTTTATCGAGGAGGCACCGATGCAAAAGTGGCAGATTACCTTCGTTGATGATCACGGCGTACAGTCCGTGGAGCAGTTCACCTGCGCACAAAAACCCAGCCTCGAAGATGCGGCACACATGATTCGCAGCAAGCTGGTGCCCGTAGCCGCCGAACTCGATCTTAATGACCTTGAGGGCCGCAAGCCCGAGCCTACGGTCAAGATCCTCAAGGATCAGAACAGTATTCAGATTCTCGACATCTCCCCCGCCGCCTGAATATTCCCTGTATGGCATCCAAACCACCTCTGGTGGAGGTGATAGCTTCGCGCTACTCTGCAACTGAGATCAGCGAATGAATCGCTAAGGTCTGGTCTTGTCAGCTACATGCTTGTTTTCCCGCGGTCATGTCATTGCCGTAGTACCCGCGCCAGTAGGGCGCGGGCTTCGGGAAGCACGGAAAGTCTATCCATCGGTTTGAGGAGGACGTTTCATGAGCACAGCCTATCAAGAAGACATCAGCACCAACGTACTGCGCCGCATGAAAGAGGGCGGCTTCGACTTCTCGCGTTTTCACCCCATCGAGTTCTACGCCATTTTCCCGGATGAGGAACGGGCGCGAAGGGCTGCGGGTCGATTTCGTGGGGAATCCCTGAATGCCCAGGTCAGCGCGCGCGATGATGGCGCCTGGTACCTGGAGCTGAGCAAAATCATGTTCGCAACCTACGACGGTATAGGAGACTTCGAGCAAGACTTTGAAGCGGTGGTCGAGCCGCTGGGCGGAATCATCGAAGGGTGGGGCGTCAAGCAGGAGGTGCGTGGGTTACCCATGTAGCTGGATTTTATGAGCAACACAGCGTATCGGCTGACCTTTGGGTCGGCCGATTTTGTTTGTGCTGTCTGAAATTTCCCGAACGTGCAGCGCACTTTTCGAGCAGCAAAAAAAAGCCACCCGAAAAGGGTGGCCCAAAGGGAAGAGAGGTTCGCTGAAATCTCAGGAAACAATCCTGTTCAGCCGATGTGGGTGATTATCCGCAGGAGGGGCCGGGCAGTGAAATCAACTCTGACTATGCTGTTGATAGTCAAAGCCTGCATTGCGATGAAGCGCGGGTCGTGAGCGCCAGCATTCTGCGCACCAGGACGGTGCGGTCAGATTTCGCAGCTTATTTAACTGACTGATTTCTAAGTGTTTATGCCGATGGCACGGGCCTTGCGACAGTGCTTGCGCCCGGGTGACAAGGAGTACGGCATGACCCGCACTTATTACGATGAAATGTACGACGGGGCAGGGCAGGTTCGCCCCCATTACCGCGAGTTCGCCCGCTGGTTGGCCGAAACGCCGGCCGAACTGCTGGCGCAGCGCCGGCGTGAGGCCGACTTGCTGTTCCACCGTGCCGGTATCACCTTCACCCTCTATGGGGACGAGCAGGGCACTGAGCGTCTGATCCCTTTTGACACCATCCCGCGCAGTATTCCGGCGAGTGAATGGCGGATTGTCGAGCGTGGGTGTATTCAAAGGGTCAAGGCGCTGAACATGTTTCTCGCCGACCTGTATCACGACCAGCGCATCATCAAGGCCGGCATTATCCCCGCCGAGCAGGTGCTGGCCAACGAGCAATACCAACTGGCGATGCAGGGCCTGGACCTGCACCGCGATCTGTATTCCCACATCTCCGGGGTCGACCTCGTACGCGATGGCGATGGCACTTACTACGTGCTGGAAGACAACCTGCGCACCCCAAGCGGTGTCAGCTACATGCTTGAAGATCGCAAGATGATGATGCGGCTGTTCCCGGAATTATTCGCGGCGCAGCGCATTGCGCCGATTGATCATTACCCCAACCTGCTGCTCGATACCCTCAAAAGCTCCAGCCCGCTGGATAATCCAAGTGTGGTGGTGCTGACGCCGGGCCGCTTCAACAGCGCGTTTTTTGAACATGCCTTCCTGGCCCGGGAGATGGGCGTGGAACTGGTAGAAGGCGCGGACCTGTTTGTACGCGATGACCGCGTATTCATGCGCACCACCGACGGCCCCAAGGCAGTGGACGTGATCTACCGGCGCCTCGACGACGCATTCCTCGACCCGCTGGCCTTCAACCCGGATTCTATGCTGGGCGTGCCTGGCCTGCTCGCGGCATACCGCTCGGGCAATGTGGTACTGGCCAATGCGATCGGCACGGGGGTGGCGGATGACAAGTCAGTGTACCCCTTCGTCACCGAGATGATCCGCTTTTACCTGGATGAAGAGCCGGTTCTGAAGAACGTTCCGACGTTTCAGTGCCGAAAGCCCGATGAACTGTCCCATGTGCTGGCCAACCTGCCGGACCTGGTCGTCAAGGAAACCCAAGGCTCCGGCGGCTACGGCATGCTGGTCGGCCCGGCTTCCACGGCGGCGGAAATCGAAGCCTTCCGCGCCCGTATCAAGGCCAAGCCCCACGCCTATATCGCACAACCGACCCTGTGTTTATCCACCTGTCCGACCTTCGTCGAAAACGGCATCGCGCCGCGCCATATCGACTTGCGGCCGTTTGTATTGTCCGGCAAGGAAACCCGCGTCGTTCCCGGTGGCCTCACCCGTGTGGCGCTGCGCGAAGGCTCGCTGGTGGTCAATTCGTCCCAGGGCGGCGGCACCAAAGACACTTGGGTGGTCGAGGACTGATGCCATGTTGAGTAGAACTGCCTCGGATTTGTACTGGATGTCGCGCTACCTGGAGCGCGCCGAAAACCTCGCGCGCATGCTCGATGTCAGCTATTCGTTGTCGCTGATGCCCCAGGACGGGCGTGGCGATGGCCTGCATGAGTTGGCCATGCCGTTGTTGATCACCGGCACTCTGGAGGATTACCACGAACGCCACGGCGAACTGCACGCCGAACGCCTGTTGCACTTCTTTGCACTGGACGCGGCCAACCCGGCCAGCATCTACAGTTGTCTCGGTGCTGCGCGGGCCAGCGCCCATGCAGTGCGTGGGCGAATTACCGCCGACATGTGGGAAAACATCAACGCCACCTGGCTGGATATTCGCGATATTGCCCAACAAGGGCTGAGCCACTACGGCATGAGCCGGTTTTGTGAATGGGTCAAGGAGCGTTCGCACCTGTTCCGAGGCGCTACCTACGGCACCATCATGCGTAACGATGCGTTTCGTTTTATTCGCCTGGGCACCTTTATCGAGCGCGCCGACAACACCCTGCGCCTGCTCGATGCTCGCTACGAAATGGCCGGTGACCAAGCCGCCGCCGTCACCGACGGCACGGCCCACGCCTACTATCAATGGAGCGCCTTGTTGCGCGCCTTGTCGTCATTCGAGGCCTACACCGAGATCTACCGCGACGCGCCCGGCGCCCGGCAAGTGGCCGAGCTGCTGCTGTTACGCGCAGACGTCCCGCGTTCCCTGCGGGCCTGCAGCGAAGAGATCGACCAGATTCTCGCCAGCCTGCCCGGCCTCAATGGCCGCCCGGCCCAGCGCCTGGCCGCCGAGATGGACGCGCGCCTGCGCTTTACCGCCATCGATGAAATTCTCGAGGAAGGCCTGCACGCCTGGCTGACCGATTTTATTCCCTTGGTCCGCCAGTTGGGCGACGCCATCTACAGTTCCTACCTGGAGGCGGCATGAGACTCTCCATCAGCCACGAAACCACCTACCGTTACGAAGACCAGGTGCGCGCCAGCATCCAGTACCTGCGCCTCACGCCCCACGACAGCGAGCGCCAGCATGTGCTCAGCTGGCAACTCGACCTGCCGCGCCCGGTGCGGGCGCAGGTTGACCCGTTCGGCAACATCCTGCACGTGCTGACCCTGGATGAACCCCACGACGCCATCATCATTGGCGCCCGTGGCCAAGTGGATATCGACGAATTACGCGAGGCCGAACACGAGAGCCAGTCGGCCTTTCCGTTCCTGCGCAGCACACGCCTGACCGAGCCCGACCAGGCACTGCGCGGCTTTGCCGAGCAACACTGCCAGCGCCGTCGTGACCGCAGCGCGCTGATCGACCTGATGCACGCCCTCAACCAGTCAATGGTCTACACGCCCGGCGCCACTGAAGTCGACACCTGTGCCGCGCAGGCCTTCGCCGGCCGCGCAGGCGTGTGCCAGGATCACACCCATGCGTTCCTGGCCTGCGCGCGCAGCCTGGGGATTCCGGCGCGGTATGTGTCGGGGTATTTGTACACTGAGGACAGCACGCACCTCGCCAGCCATGCCTGGGCGGAAGCCTGGCTGGATGACGCCTGGTACAGCTTTGACGTGACCAACCAACTGGCCCGGCCGGAACGGCATTTGAAACTGGCCGTGGGCCTGGATTACCTGGATGCCTGCCCGGTACGCGGCATGCGTCGTGGCGGTGGGCATGAGCAGATGCATGCCAAGGTGTGTGTGGCGCCGACGCCGGTGATTTCCGTGCAGCAGCAATAGGCGAGGCAACTCTGGTGTGGGAGCTGGCGGGCCTGCGATTGCGCTGGGTCAGCTACAAATGGGTTAACTGAACGTCCGTTATCACAGGCAAGCCAGCTCCCACAGTGGGCGCGGGTGTTTTCAGAAAAATTGCCAGGCTCAGGGCTGCTGTTTACGCCCCGCCATATGCTTCAAATACCCCACCAGCAAATCCAGCTCGCCATCCGGCAACACACTGGCCGTAAACGCCGGCATCTTCGCTTGTGGCCAATGCCGCAGGCTCTGCGGGTCGCGGATATAACGCTTGAGGAAATCCCCGCTGAAATACTCGGTGGGGCTGTAGGGCACATTCAGGTCCGGCCCCATCTGTGCATCGCCGGCGCCATTGAGGCGATGGCAGGCCAGGCAGTTTTTCTGGAACAACGCGAAGCCCTGGTTGATCGGGTCATTTGCAGCCAACTTCGGGTCGGGCAACAGGGCCGGAAAACGCTCGGCCACCGTCTTCAGTTGCTTGATGGCGGAGAGTTGAAACGGCCACTGCTCCGGGCTGACATGGGCGGCTTGCGGGTCGGTCCACACCAGATAGAACGGCCCGGCACCGGGTTTGCCTTCCGCCAGCGCGGGCCACGGGTGCGCCGGGTCTTCCACCGCCAGCCAGGCACGTGCGCCGTGTTTCTCCAACAATGGCGCAGCGGTTAGCTCAGCGGCAAATCCATCCAGGGCCACGGCTTGAAGGTGGTTTTCAGGTTTCAAACCGGGCAGGAGATCTGCCAACGGCACTGCGCGATACGTCATATTGCGCTTGTAGGAAACGTCATCAACGATCTGCACCGTCTGCGCATCCGGGTGCTTGAGCAAGTCCTCGGTCTGCCAGGTTTTACTGGCGTGGTCCAACTCAATGGTCAATTGCGCCGCCGCAGCGGGCAGGGCCAACAGCAAGGCGAGGAAGGCAAGGATCGGTTTCAAGAGGGAGCCCGGTTCGAAGTGACGGTTGCGCACACGATACCGGAAATCTGCACGCAAAAAGACAGCCCCTGCAACAGGACCGCTATACGCAATGTCCCGGCAGGTGCTGCCAAAAACTGCAGTCCTGGTGGACTGTGTGCACGCAATGTGAGGATCGAGTCGTCACCCAATAATCTTGGTTAAATTGGGCAAGATCAGAATCAGGGTGGTGGCGAAAAGAATAAGTCCCGCCTGACGTACTTTGGTGTGTTTGAACATGGCTGTCTGCCTTTTGTTGTTATTCCTGAACGTCAAATGCGTGCCGGTTAATTTCAGTATCGCAACGTGACGTGTCGCTTTTCTTACAGCTGCTCCAGCAAAACCCGGCAGCAACTTCTTACTGATTCAACCTTAGAGCCCTCGTTCTTTGCGGCTTAGATCCATTTCATATCAGCTAATCAGTAAATCCGCTAAAAACGGCATGAGGCCTAAGGCCATCTTGGCGCCAGCCCCGAGGCTAGACAGCTAAAACGTTTAACCGACCGTTTTCCGTAGCTGGCTACCGTTCGTCCGAGCGTGGGTGTCAAAAGCAATGAGCGCATCCGTCATTGAAACCGTGTCAATCGGGCCTAAGGTAAGGGGCACACATGCACAGCGGTTCGAGGACGTCATGACCCAAGCTTTGATCTTTGATGCGATACGCACGCCCCGGGGCAAAGGTAAGGCCGACGGCGCCTTGCACAGCGTCAAACCGGTAAACCTGGTGGCGGGCTTACTCACCGCGCTGGCACAACGCAGCGACCTCGACACGCGCCAGGTGGATGACATCGTCCTCGGCTGCGTCACCCCGGTAGGCGACCAGGGTGCCGACATCGCCAAGACCGCCGCGCTGGTGGCGGACTGGGACGTCAGTGTCGCCGGCTTACAGATCAACCGCTTTTGCGCTTCGGGCCTTGAAGCGGTCAACCTTGGCGCGATGAAAGTGCGTTCCGGCTTTGAAGACCTGGTGGTGGTCGGTGGCGTCGAATCCATGTCCCGCGTGCCGATGGGCAGTGATGGCGGCGCCTGGGTGCTCGACCCACAGACCAACATGCACAGCCACTTCACGCCCCAGGGCATCGGCGCGGATTTGATCGCGACCCTGGAAGGCTTCACTCGCCAGGACGTCGACGCTTTCGCCCTACAGTCCCAGCAGAAAGCGGCCAGGGCACGCGCAGACGGTTCTTTCAACAAATCGCTGATTGCGGTGCAGGACCAGAACGGTATCGTACTGCTGGACCATGACGAGTTTATCCGTGGCGACTCCACCCTCGAAGGCCTGGGCAAGCTCAAGCCGAGCTTCGAGATGATGGGGCAGATGGGCTTCGACGCCACCGCGCTGCGGGTCTACAGCCATGTGGAGCGCATCAACCACGTGCACACGCCCGGCAACAGCTCCGGCATCGTCGATGGCGCGGCGCTGATGCTGATCGGCTCCGAGGCCAAAGGCCGTGAACTGGGCCTGCAACCGCGGGCGCGGATTGTCGCCACGGCGGTTACCAGCACCGACCCCACCATCATGCTCACCGGCCCGGCACCTGCTACACGCAAAGCCCTGGCCAAGGCTGGTTTGCGCGTGGAAGACATCGACCTGTTCGAGGTCAACGAAGCGTTTGCCTCGGTGGTGCTCAAGTTCATCAAGGATATGGGTATCGACGCTGCGCGGGTCAACGTCAATGGCGGCTCCATCGCCATGGGCCATCCACTGGGCGCCACGGGCTGCGCGATCCTTGGCACGTTGCTCGACGAGCTGGAAGTGCGCCAGCAGCGCTACGGCCTGGCCACCCTGTGTGTCGGCGGTGGCATGGGCATCGCCACCATTATTGAACGCCTCTGAGCCCAAGGAATTTGTCATGACCGAAGCCATTCGTTACGAAAAAGGCCAGGACCAGATCGTGGTGCTGACCCTCGACATGCCTGGCCAGAGCGCCAACACCATGAACAGTGTGTACCGCGAGGCGATGGCGGCCACTGTCGCGCGCCTGGAAGCGGAGAAGGACACGCTGGCCGGTGTGGTCATTACCTCGGCGAAGAAGACCTTTTTTGCCGGGGGTGATCTCAATGAATTGATCAAAGTCGACACAGCGCACGCCAAGGATTTCTACGCCGGTGTGGTCGTGTTAAAGGCGCAATTGCGCCGCTTGGAAACGCTCGGCAAACCGGTGGTTGCCGCGATTAATGGCGCTGCCCTGGGCGGCGGCTGGGAGATTTGCCTGGCCTGCCATTACCGCGTCGCGCTGGACGACAAGTCGGTGCAGCTCGGCTTGCCGGAAGTCACCCTGGGCCTGTTGCCGGGTGGCGGCGGGGTGGTCCGCATGGTGCGCATGCTGGGGTTGGAAAAAGCCTTGCCGTATTTGCTGGAAGGTAAAAAAGTCCGTGCGCAGCAGGCGCTGCAGGCGGGCTTGATCAATGAGCTGGCGGTGGACCGCGACGAACTGCTGGCCAAGTCCCGCGCCTGGATTCTTGCCAATCCTGAGGCCAGGCAGCCGTGGGACAACAAAGGCTATCAGCTCCCCGGCGGCACGCCGTCGAACCCCAAAGTGGCGCAGATGCTGGCAATTGCGCCGTCGATATTGCGCAGTAAAACCCAAGGCTGCTTCCCGGCACCGGAGAAGATCCTGTGTGCCGCCGTGGAAGGCGCCCAGGTGGATTTCGACACGGCGCACCTGATTGAAACGCGCTACTTCACCGAGCTGGTCACCGGGCAGGTGGCGAAAAACATGATCGGTACCTTCTGGTTCCAGCTCAACGAAATCAACGCCGGCCGTTCACGGCCCCAAGGCTTCGCGCCTTACGTCACGCGTAAAGTTGGCGTGCTTGGCGCGGGAATGATGGGGGCGGGCATCGCGTATGTCAGTGCCTGTGCGGGCATCGAGGTGGTGCTCAAGGACGTCAACCTGGCGGCTGCCGAGAAGGGCAAGGCCCATTCGGCCGCGCTGCTGGACAAGCAGGTCAGCCGTGGGCAACTGACGGCCGAACAGCGTGAAAGCACCCTGGCGCGGATTCATCCTACTCAGGATGACGCCGACCTGGCTGGCTGCGACCTGATCATCGAAGCCGTCTTCGAAGACCGTGAACTCAAAGCCAGGGTGTCGGCGGCTGCACAAAACGTGGTTGGCGCCGGTGCGGTGATTGCCTCCAACACTTCGACGCTGCCCATCAGCGGCCTGGCCAAAGCGGTGCCTGATCAAGGCAAGTTTATCGGCCTGCATTTCTTCAGCCCTGTCGACAAAATGCCGCTGGTGGAAATCATCAAGGGCGCCCTGACCAGCGACGAAACCCTGGCACGAGGTTTCGACTTCGTACTGCAAATCAAGAAAACCCCGATTGTGGTCAACGACAGTCGCGGCTTCTTCACCTCGCGGGTGTTCGGCACCTTCACCAACGAAGGCATTGCGATGTTAGGCGAAGGCGTGGCCGCCCCAATGATCGAGACCGAAGCGCGCAAGGCTGGGATGCCGGTGGGGCCGTTGGCGGTGTCCGATGAGGTATCGCTCAGCCTGATGAGCCATATCCGACAGCAAACCGCGAAGGATCTGCAGGCGGAAGGTAAGGCGGTACCGACGCATCCTGCGACGCGGGTGATCGATCTGTTGGTGAATGAATACAAACGCGTGGGCAAGGCGGCCGGGGGCGGTTTTTACGACTATCCCGCAGGCGGGCAGAAACACCTGTGGCCCGAGCTGAAAGCGCGCTTCGAACAGCCCGGCAATCAGATTTCGCCAAAAGATGTGCGCGATCGTTTGCTGTTTATCCAGGCGATTGAAACCGTGCGGTGTGTGGAGGAGGGCGTGTTGATGTCGACGGCCGACGCCAACGTGGGCTCGATCTTTGGTATTGGCTTTGCCGCGTGGAGTGGCGGCGCGCTGCAATTTATCAACCAGTACGGGCTCAACGACTTTATCGCTCGGGCACGCTACCTGGCCGAGCAGTATGGGGAGCGGTTCTCACCGCCGGCCCTGCTACTGGAAAAAGCTGCACAGGGAGCAATATTCGCCTGACCGAAACGCAATATTTTGGGTAATAGAGAACCCTTTTGGGAGCGGGCTTGCCCGCGATAGCGGTATGCCAGCCACTGCAAATGTTGGCTGATATGACGCCATCGCGGGCAAGTTGAATCCTCGCACCGCCGCTCCTGCAGTTAGGCACAGGGTGGGGGTTGCTTTGCAGGGGTATTTCAAGGCAGGCTCTGGGGTGTGCATTATTCCCATCACCGTGTCAGGTATTTTTTATGTCGCTACGCGTCTGTATCCTGGAAACCGATATCCTGCGTCCAGGCTTGATCGATCACTACCAAGGGTACGGGCAGATGTTCAAGCGCCTGTTCTCCAAGCAACCGATTGCCGCCGAATTTGTAATCTACAACGTCGTCCAGGGCGAATACCCGTCAGATGATGAAGTGTTTGACGCCTACCTGATCACCGGCAGCAAAGCCGACTCCTTCGGCACCGACCCATGGATCCAGACCCTCAAGACCTACCTGTTCGAACGCTATGCGCGCGGCGATAAATTGCTGGGCGTCTGTTTCGGTCACCAGTTATTGGCGCTGCTGTTGGGCGGCAAGACTGAACGCGCCAGCAAAGGCTGGGGCATGGGCATCCACGACTACACGCTGAATGCCAAGGCGCCCTGGATGAGCCCGGTGGTGGAAGAACTGACGTTGCTGATCAGTCATCAGGATCAAGTGACCAGCCTGCCGGAAAACGCCACGGTGATCGCTTCCAGCGATTTTTGCCCCTATGCGGCGTATCACATCGAAGACCAGGTGCTGTGCTTCCAGGGCCACCCGGAATTCATCCACGATTATTCCCGCGAGTTGCTGGAGATTCTTCAGACAACTCTTGGGGAAAAGGTCTACACCCACGGCGTGGCAAGCCTGGAACGCGACCACCACGGTGCCACCGTGGCGGAGTGGATGATGCGTTTTGTCGCGCACAAGCCAGAGACTGCGGCTTAAAGCCAGCCCGAACGCTTGAAGCTTGCCCACAAACCGGTGCAGCCCGCCGCAATAAACCCGAGCACCGCAAAATAGCCGTAGTGCCATTGCAGCTCGGGCATGTTCTGGAAGTTCATCCCGTAAATCCCCGCCACCGCGGTGGGGAATGCCAGAATCGCCGCCCACGCGGCGAACTTGCGTTGCACCACGCTTTGGCGTGAGGCCTCCAGCAACACACCGATCTCAATGGTCTGGCTGGCGATATCGCGCAGGGTGGTCAGGTCTTCCATCTGCCGCGTCACGTGGATCTGCACGTCACGGAAATAGGGGCGCATGTTCTTGTCGATAAACGGGAAGCTCAGCTTCTGCAGTTCCTGGCTGATTTCGACCATCGGCGCCACATAACGCTTGAGCCGCAGCACGTCACGGCGCAGCCCGTGGAGGTTCTGGATATGGGTTTCATTGAGGGAGTTGCACAACACGTTGCGTTCCAGCTCATCGATCTCGGCATGGATCGCCTCGCTCACCGGCTGGTAATTCTCGGTGACGAAATCCAGCAGCGCATAGAGTACGAAATCTTCCCCATGCTCCAGCAACAGCGGCCGCGCCTCACAGCGCTGGCGCACATAGCCGTACGACGCTGAGTGCCCGTTGCGTGCGGTAATGATGTAGCCGTTGCCGGCAAAAATATGAGTTTCGATAAACACCAGTTTGCCGTTCTCGCGTACCGGTGAGTAGGTCACGATAAACAGCGCATCGCCGAAGGTTTCCAGCTTCGGTCGGCTGTGCTTTTCCAGGGCGTCCTCAATGGCCAGTTCATGCAGGTTGAACTGGCGTTGCAGGTTGGCCAGTTCCTGGGCGTTGGGCTCTTCCAGGCCAATCCACACAAAATGGTCGGGTTTGGCGGCCCAGGCCGCGCCCTCATCGAGGGTAATATCGGTGACTTTCTTTCCGCCGCTGTAAACGGCGGCCGCAACAACTCTACCCATGGTGCTGATCGCTTCTTATTAGGAGGACAGGTGTTGGGCAGCTTAGCTGGAAGCGAGTTCGATTGTTACGGCACTTTGCAGCTCACTGTCCATCGCGGCAATACATTCATCCATCTGCGTCTGACAGGTCTGCATCAACTGAGGGATGTCATCCGAAGTCAGGCCTGCGGTAGGAATCGGTGGCAACGAGCGTATGAGGACATCACCACTGTTCCACTGATTAAGTTGCATATGGGTGATGTAATTGCTGACACACACCTGCACGATCGGCACACCTGCCGCAATCGCCATATGGAACGCGCCTTTCTTGAACGGCAGCAGGCCTTTGCCGAGGTTGCGCGTGCCTTCCGGAAATACCCAGATCGACGTGTCCTGATGCTGCAAGGTATGCGTGGTCGTGAGCATCGCGCGACGCGCCTTGTGCGCATTGCCGCGGTCGATCAGCACATTGCCTGCCAGCCAGAACAACTGGCCGAACAGCGGCACCCATTTCAGGCTTTTCTTGGCAATACACACCGTGCGGTAAGGCACCACAGTACCCAACACAAACAAGTCATAGTTGGACTGGTGGTTGGCGATGACCACGCACGTGCCGGGTTTGTTGCGCAGCGAGTCAACATCCGTCTTCACGTTTAAACGCAATATCCACATGGCGGGCAGCGCATAGAGGCGCGCGCACAAGCGGCTGTTGTCGGGATTGAACGGCCGACAAATGCCCAACAGCACGCCCAGCACACCGGCAACCATAAAGTGCAGGCTCATCAACAACATACGTAACAGAAAGAGCATCGACGCGGCCCATCGGGACAAAAGGTGGCGCAGTGTACGGATGTGCACTGTATTCGGCAATTGCCCCTACAGACGTAGGAGATAGGCGATGTTTAAGTACATGTTTCAACGTGTGCCGACAAGGCCTGACTAGAGCGGCTAAAGAGGTTTCGGATTTATCGGTAAGAAAAAGCCCGACTCTAGGTCGGGCTCTGGCGTTGCCGCTGCGGGGTGTTAGCTCAGGATATGGCCCTGATCCTGGATGATTGCATCATCCAACGCTTCCAGCAGCGCTTTACGCACCTTCAGCTTGGTGTGCTTGTGGGCGTTCATGTTGATCTTCTTCAACTGGCGGGCTGCTTCCAGGGCCGCCGCGTGCAATTCTTCCGGTGCGACCACCTTATCCAGGAAGCCCGCTTGCAGTGCGCCCTGCGGGTCAAACATTTCTGCATTGATTACCGAACGATGAAACGCCGACTTGCGCAGACGATCCCGCGCCAACTCGATACCGGCGTGGTGCATGGTCATGCCAATCGCCACTTCATTCAGGCCAATGCTGAACGGGCCTTCCACACCAATCCGATAATCTGCCGACAACAGCAGGAACGCACCTTTGGCCACTGCGTGCCCGGGGCATGCGACGATGACGGGAAACGGGTGCGACAACAGGCGACGCGCCAACGTCGAGCCCGACGTCACCAGGCCAATAGCCTCTTTAGGGCCGGCCGTCATCACCTTCAAATCATAACCGCCCGACAGAATCCCCGGCGTCCCGGTGATGATCACCACCGCCCGATCTTTCTCGGCCTGATCCAGCGCCGCATTAAACTCACTCACCACCGCCGGAGAAATGGCATTCACCTTGCCGTTGCTCAAGGTCAGGGTCGCGATACCGTCTTCGAGGTGGTAGGCAATCAACTCACTCATGACGCGGTTCCTTGTAGGACTTGTTATAGATAGGCTGTTTATAGAAGAGCATGCGCAGACGTTACCCACCACGCCCGCCCCGGTAAAGCGCCATGACTGACTACTCAGTCAGACTTTTCCCGTATCTCATTAGGTTAGACGGCCCAGGGCAGGGCGCAGCAGCCGCCCCAAGTGCGTGCCAGCGGTGCCCGAGAATGGCAGAATCACCGCCCTCCCCGAGCGGGTAACGGCATAACCGCCTAACCGCATGAAAATTCTGAAAAAAACCTTTGCCATCAGAAAGGCTTTCGACTACATTAGCGCGCCTCGACAGACTGAACTGGTTTGACGAGATACGGTGAAGTGTCCGAGTGGCTTAAGGAGCACGCCTGGAAAGTGTGTATACAAGAAATTGTATCGAGAGTTCGAATCTCTCCTTCACCGCCATATTGATACCTAAAGGCCCCATAAATGGGGCCTTTTTGCATTCTACGGTTTTTGTTCCCCCATTCGGATTTTGGAAAGGTGTCCCTGTCGTCAGGTAGTTCGCGATAGGGCGCTTTTCTTTCTTGGCAATCTACGCTGGCGCTTGTGTTCAAATCGGGATCCGAGCTGCGCTGGTGGGCGTTGGCGTCGCTGCCCCTGAAGGGCTCGGCTAGTTCGGCGCTCTTTCCGTGCTGCGAGAGAGTTGCTCATTGAGAAATGTCGTTGGACTTTTGCCTGTAAGCTTTTTTAGTGTTTTTGCGTAAAGCGCTTCGCTTTGGCTCTTCTGCTCCTCTGAGAGGCTGGCGATTGAGAGGTCTACGGCTTCCATCATGACGACGCGCTGCGTGAGTTCCGTGGCGCACTTCTGGAGTGCTAGGTATAGGGAGTCCAGCCTCTTTTTTAGTTGCTGCTCCTTTTCTGCGGCCCTTTTGGCGGCATTCTTAGCAACGGTTTTCTGTTGGGCGGCCTGCTCGTATTCATCAGAGAGCAGGCTCTCAAGAAAATTGGTTATGCTGCTTTTGTTCTGCTTCGCCAGCGTGTTCAGTTTTTGCTTCGCCTGTTCTGAGAGCACGAAACTGCAGGCTTGT
>NZ_JBJGXV010000014.1:0-151505 GCF_045447295.1 Pseudomonas sp. O39 | reverse complement strand
AACGGTGCTGCCGGGAAAAATGGAGCGGTTGATGGGCGCGACCAGCGCCACCTCGTCGCCGACCTTGAACACCTGCTCGACATCCAGCGCCGAAAAGCTCCAGAAGCTCGAAGCCCAGTCGTCAAAGGTGTTCAGGCACTCTCTAAAGTCGCGCAAGACGGTTTCAACATCGACCGTCTTTGCATCCATTGGGGCCAGGGCCAGCCTGCCAATGGCCGTGTTCAAGCGACAGCCACAAAAACCTGGGCTTTAACGAAAAAAACCATCTGCAATCCCTCGCACTGTTGAGTCAGGCGAAGGACTTTGCAGAGGTTTTAAGGAGAGATCTGTAGAGCTTGTCCGGCTGTTACGTGGGAAGTTTCAGTAGTCCTTGTCAGTGATCCATTAACACGATTCGACACGTTTTCAGCGCTGCGCAAACGCCAGGTTTAACCCGAGCCCTGCAAAGGCCGTGGCAAAACTGCGACGCAGCCAGTTCTGCACACGTGGCGATTCGACCACCGCACGACGAAACACATTGGCCAACAGGCCATACAGCACAAACACTGCAAGCGTCATCGCCATGAACACGCCGCTCAGTACCAGCATCTGCACGGCTGGCGCCGTGCCGCCTGGCGTTACGAATTGAGGCAGGAAGGCCAGGAAGAAAATCGTCAGCTTGGGGTTGAGGATGTTCAGCAAAAAGCCACGCAGCATCAGGCTGCGCGCGGTCGCAACCGTCGGCGTGTCGCTCATTGCAAAGGCCGAGCGGTCACGCCAGGTGGCATAGGCCAAGTACAGCAGGTAGGCCGCGCCGGCGAATTTCAATGCTTCGAAGGCCAAGGCGCTGGTGTGGAGCAGGGCGGACAGGCCCAGTATCGACGCCAGCAAGTGAGGAATGATCCCGGCGGTGCAGCCCAGCGCGGCAAACAAGCTGGCGCGTTTGCCGGAGGTCAGGCCGGTAGAGACGGTAAAAATCACGCCAGTGCCGGGGATCAGTACGACGATCAGGCAGGTGACGAAGAAATTCAGACTGAGCATGGCATCCAACTCCGTGTACGAATGGCTGATGACGGATCCTGTCATGTTCGGTGATAACTGGCGAGTGCAGCAGGTCGGCGAACCCCGGTTAGACTTACCTGTCGATATCCGCATTGCCCGGCCCGTCGTTACTCAAGGAAGCCCCATGTATTCAAGCCGTCTGATCCTGTGCCTCACTACATTGCTGGTGCTGGCCGGCTGCTCCACCCCACGTGGCCCGCAGCAGCCTGTACGCAGCGAGGCCGAGGTAAAGGCGCAGATCGTGCGCCTGTTGCCGACCTCGGTTCCCGACCGCAGTGGCTGGGCCCAGGACATTTACACCGCCTTCGACACCCAGAAAATCTACCCCAGCACCGAGAATATCTGCGCTGTGCTGGCGGTGACCGAGCAAGAGTCCACCTACCAGGTCGACCCACCCGTGCCAAACATGGGCAAGATCGCCCAGGATGAAATTCTGCGGCGTGCCGGCAAGGTCCATGTCCCGGCCTTCGTGGTGCGGACCACGCTGCAATTGCGCTCGCCCAGCGGTAAGACTTACGCCGATCGCCTCAACGCCGCACGCACAGAGAAGGACCTGAGCGGCATCTTTGATGATTTCATCAGCATGGTGCCCTTGGGCAATTCATTGTTTGGCGGTTTCAACCCGGTGCATACCGCCGGCCCCATGCAGGTCAGCATCGACTTTGCGCAACAGCACGCCCGTGATTATCCCTACACCGTGGATGGCACGATTCGGCGCGAAGTCTTCACTCGTCGTGGCGGGATGTATTTTGGTATCACCCATCTGCTCGGTTACCCGGTGAACTACGACCAGCCGTTGTACCGCTTTGCCGATTTCAACGCGGGCTGGTACGCCAGCCGTAACGCTGCGTTCCAGGCTGCTGTCAGTCGTGCCAGTGGCACCGAGCTGGCGTTGGACGGGGATTTGATTCGCTACGGGTCGCTGCTGCCGGGCACCACTGAGCTGGCGGTGCGCTCACTGGGTTCGAAGTTGGACATGCGCAACCCCAGCATCCGCAGCCAGCTGGAGCAGGGCGAGCAATTGGACTTTGAGCAGACCACCCTCTACCAGCGTGTGTTTGCTCTAGCTGATAAGGCTGCAGGCAAGCCGATGCCACGGGCGATCCTGCCGGGCATCGTGCTCAAGAGCCCGAAGATCACCCGCAACCTGACCACGGCGTGGTTTGCCAAGCGGGTGGATGAGCGCTATCAGCGCTGTATGAAGCGCTGATCATGGGCGGCGTTTAACGAACCGGCGCCACAGCCAGACCCACAACCACACCACCGGGAACGCCAGGATCACAAACGGCAGCACATAACTGGCGCGCTCCAGGGCGTCTGCCGTGCCGTTCACCAGGTTGTCACCCAGGTTGCTGAACATCCGGCTGAAGCGTGACGGTTGATTCGCGCCGTCGGAAGAACGGAAATTCAGGGTCACACGGTTGGTATCAAGGCGACGTTGCTGGCCCGCGGCGACCTGTGCCAGTTCCTGCAATTCGTTTTCGATAGCGGCCTGTTCCTTGCTCAGGGCGATCAGGTCGCTGACGGTGATGTCCTTGCGCTTGGCCAGTTCGTCGAGGCGTTGCTGTTGGGCTTGCAGGCGATCCTGGCGACGGCGCACATCGGCCACCGCGTCGGCCAGGTCTTCGGCGCTAGTGATGCGCTGGCCGAGTTTTCCGCCTTCAGCGGCCAGTGCGACCATCGGCTCCACGCCGGTAGGTGCGATGCGCAGGATGATCGTGCCGCCATTGTCATCTTCGGTGATACCCAGAATATTGCAGGCGCCGAAACGTGCCGATTCACACGCCTCACGGGTAGCGTGCATGCGGGGTGCAAGCAGGGCGCCGGGCAGCGCCAGCATCAGCTCATGTTCATAGGCCAACTGCGCCCCGGCCCGGCCCTGTTCGCCATTGATCACCGTGGCACGGGAGTGGTCCTTGGGCGAGCAACCGGCCAGGGCCAGGCCGGCCAGCACGATCAAAAGCAGCGGTTTTGTTGTGCCGTCCAGATGGCGCATTGCAGTTCCTTGGGGTGTGCAGGGGAAATGATCGCGATTAAAGCGGGTCTGGCGTATTTACGCAAAGCATCGCACAGGATTTGCGTGGCTGATGGTGATGGCAGCCTCGCAGAGCCAGGCGTACACCTCAAACCTTATGCCAAGGAAGAGCTCGCCATGATCGCTCACGCCGTGCCCCAAGGGTTCGTCTCGCTACCGCGCAGCAGCCCGTTGCTCGACTTGTTAGGCCCGGCCTATTGCCGGGGTGAAGGTTTGCAACTGGAAATCGGCCTGCGCGCCGACAACCGCCACGCCAATGGGCGCGGCACGGTGCACGGTGGGGTGTTGGCGACTCTGGCGGATATCGGCATGGGGTATGCGATGGCGTTTTCCAGTGAGCCACCGTTGCCGTTAATTACCGCGAGCATGACCCTGGACTACCTGGGCGCGGTGCAGGTGGGTGAGTGGATGGTGGTGCGGTTGGAACATCATAAACGTGGTCGGCAGATGGCGTTTGCCACGGCGAGCTTGCAGGTGGGGGAGAAGGTCGTGGCGCGGGCGAGTGCGGTGTTTGCGGTGCCTCGTACCGACTGACACTGAAATCATTACCGTGTTTTTTCAGGAATGCTGCCCAAAGAAAAGGCCCGGTTTTCGTGGAACCGGGCCTTTTCCATGTTGCTCTTGAATCAGCTGCGTTCGAGGGCGAGGGCTACGCCTTGACCGCCACCGATGCACAGCGTCGCGAGGCCTTTCTTGGCATCGCGCTTGATCATTTCATGCAGCAGGGTCACCAGCACACGGCAGCCTGAGGCGCCGATCGGGTGGCCGATGGCAATAGCGCCACCGTTGACGTTGACCTTGTCCGCATCCCACTCCAGCTCTTTGCCCACCGCCAGGGATTGCGCGGCGAAGGCTTCGTTAGCTTCGATCAGGTCCAGGTCGCCCAGGCTCCAGCCAGCTTTGTCCAGGCAGCGGCGCGTGGCCGAGACCGGGCCGATGCCCATGATGGCGGGGTCAACACCGGCGTTGGCGTAGCTGGCAATACGCGCCAGAACGGGCAGGCCGAGCGCCTTGGCTTTATCAGCGCTCATCAGCAGTACCGCCGCCGCGCCGTCATTGAGGCTGGAGGCGTTGCCGGCGGTGACGCTGCCGTCCTTTTTGAACGCGGGCTTGAGCTTGGCCAGGGATTCGGCGGTGGTGCCGGCGCGCGGCTGTTCATCGACCGCGAAGGCCACCGGGTCGCCTTTGCGCTGGGGGATCAGGATGGGCGTGATCTCATCGACAAACCGGCCAGCTTCGATCGCCGCAGTGGCTTTCTGCTGGGAGGCAGCGGCGAAGGCGTCCTGGGCTTCACGGCTGATGCCGTATTTGTCCACCAGGTTCTCGGCGGTGATGCCCATGTGGTAGTCGTTGAACGCATCCCACAAGCCGTCGGTGATCATACTGTCGATCATCTTGGCGTGGCCCATGCGCAAGCCGGTGCGCGCAGCGGGCAACACGTACGGCGCCAGGCTCATGTTTTCCATACCGCCGGCGATGATCACGTCAGCGTCGCCGCAACGAATCGCCTGGGCGCCCAAGTGCAGCGCCTTGAGGCCAGAACCGCACACCTTGTTCAGGGTCAAGGCCGGCACGGCATGGGGCAGGCCGGCAAGGATCGACGCCTGGCGCGCAGGGTTCTGGCCACTGCCGGCCGTGAGCACCTGGCCGAGGATGACTTCATCTACCTGAGCGGGGTCCAGGCCGGTCTGCTCCAGCAGGCGACGGATCACGGCCGCGCCCAGTTCCGGCGCCGGGATACTGGCCAGCGAACCTTGAAAGCTGCCCACGGCGGTGCGGGTGGCAGCAACAATCACGACGTCTTGCATGGAATCTGTCCTCACTGGAAGTGCATTTCTGGAACGTGGTCCGGGACGATCAGTTTACCGGCGGTCTTGCTCACAATCTCTTCAACGCTGACGCCAGGTGCGCGTTCCTTGAGGACAAAAGCGCCATTTTCGATTTCCAGGTAGGCAAGATCGGTCAGCACACGCTTGATGCAATTGGCGCCCGTGAGCGGCAGGCTGCATTGGCTGAGCAACTTGGATTCACCGTCTTTGGAGGCGTGGGTCATGATGACGATGATGTTTTCCGCGCCGGCCACCAGGTCCATGGCGCCGCCCATGCCTTTGACCAGTTTGCCGGGGATCATCCATGAGGCGATGTTGCCGTGTACGTCGACTTCAAACGCGCCGAGCACGGTGAGGTCGACGTGGCCGCCGCGAATCATCGCGAAGGACTCGGCGGAGGAGAAAATAGACGCGCCAATGCGCGCAGTCACCGTCTGTTTGCCGGCGTTGATCATGTCGGCATCGATGGTTTCTTCAGTCGGAAACGGACCCATGCCCAGCAGGCCGTTTTCTGATTGCAGCATGACTTCCATGCCTTCGGGGATGTAGTTGGCCACGAGGGTCGGAATGCCGATGCCGAGGTTGACGTAGAAACCATCCTGCATTTCGCGGGCGACGCGTTGAGCCATTTGTTCGCGGGTAAGAGCCATTTTTTGTCTCCTTATTATTTGGGCTGGAGGATTATTTGCGGACAGTGCGCTGTTCGATGCGCTTCTCGAAGGTGCCGCAGATGATCCGGTCGACGTAGATGCCAGGGGTGTGGATCTGCGCCGGGTCCAGCTCGCCCGGTTCGACGATTTCTTCAACTTCGACCACGGTGATCTTGCCGGCGGTGGCGGCCAGCGGGTTGAAGTTCTGGGCGGTATGACGATAGATGACGTTGCCGAAGTGGTCGGCTTTCCAGCCTTTGACAATCGCGAAGTCGCCGGTGATGGACTCTTCCATCAGGTACGGGCGACCGTTGAATTCACGGGTTTCCTTGCCTTCGGCAACCGGGGTGCCGACGCCGGTGGCGGTGAAGAAAGCCGGGATGCCGGCACCGCCTGCGCGCATTTTTTCCGCGAGGGTGCCTTGTGGGGTGAGCACTACTTCGATTTCGCCGCTGAGCAGTTGCTTCTCGAACAGGGCGTTTTCACCGACGTAGGAGGCGATCACTTTGCGGATCTGCTTTTCTTCCAGCAGCACGCCCAGGCCGAAACCGTCGACGCCACAATTATTGGAAACCACGGTCAGGTCGCGGGTGCCTTTGCGTTTGATCTCGGCGATGAGGTTTTCCGGAATGCCGCACAGGCCAAAACCACCGGAAAGCACCGTCATGCCGTCTTCCAGGCCTGCCAGTGCTTCTTCATAGGACGCCACGCGTTTATCGAAACCTGCCATATGCACCTCTTTTATTGTTTGTGGGCCAGCCAATGAGCCGAGTGTTGCGCTGACGGATTGATTTGTTAAGTTGTTTTTTAAGGTTGATTGATTTAGAAAACAGCATAGTCCACCCGTCGTTCGGAGCAACCTCATGACCGTTAAACAGATGCGTGCCTTTCTCGCCGTGGCCCAGAGCCTGAGTTTCGCCGCTGCCTGCGAGCGCCTGCACCTTTCCCAATCGGCGCTGAGCCTGACGATCAAAGGGCTGGAGGAGGGCTTGGGTGGCCGCCTGTTCAGCCGTAATACCCGCAACGTCGCGCTCACGCCTGAAGGTGAATCGTTGTTACCCCTGGCGCGGCGCTTGATTGCGGATTGGGACAACGCCGAGGATGAGCTGCGCCAGCGCTTCACCCTGCAGCGTGGCCGGGTCACAGTGGCTGCCATGCCATCGTTTGCGGGCAACCTGCTGCCGCCGATTCTGAAGGTATTCCGCGCACGTTACCCTCAGGTGAACGTGACGGTGCATGACCTGATCAACGAGCAGGTACTGGAGATGGTCCGCGACCGTCAGGTGGAATTGGGCGTGGCGTTCGAACCGTCGGAAGGTTCGTCATTGGCGTTCACACCGTTGTACCTGGACCGGTTCATAGCCGTGGTGCCGGGTGACTCGCCCTTGGCACAGTGTGCCGAAATCGACTGGAAAACCTTATTGGAGCAACCGTTCATTACCTTGCAACGGCCTTCCACGGTGCGGGTGATGCTGGAGGAACACTTGGGCGCCTTGCAGATGAAATTGCCGGTAGCGCTGGAGAGCCATCAACTGGCAACGGTGGGCAAGATGGTTGCTAGCGGCCTGGGCGTCAGCGCCGTACCGGCATTGTGCGCACGACAGATGGAGGAGGCGGGTGCCCATTGCATTACGTTGAGTGATCCGGTGATCGAGCGGCCCATTGGTGTTCTGACCAAACCCGGGCATGAATTGTCGGCGGCGGCGCAGGTGTTGTTTGATATTTTTCGCGATGAAGCGGCGAAGGGCAGGTTTCCCGCACGGGCATAAGGTTTTTGAAAATCAGGTATTAAAAAGCCCGCTCGAATAAACGAGCGGGCTCAAAATTAAGTGACTCTGTTATCAGCAGTATCTATCAATCACTTTAACCTGCGACTGGCCTTTGAGGTGCTGCCATTCGGTATTAAGTGTATGGAAAACTTGCTCGATAAAGTTGCGATCGGCAGCCGCTTTCTTGCCAACATAACCCTGGCCGCGGCGGTACATCTTCAGGCGTGCCGCCAGTTCATGGTGATTGCGGTCGAACTCGGCTTCTTCGGTATGGGGCGCCAGGCAGTCAATATTGACTTCGCCCGATTTACCAATCCACAGGATATGGTCGTCGAGTTTGTCTTTCTGCGCTGCGAACATCTCAGCCAATTCATCAATAGTAGGTTGGTTGTTCAGATTCATGTGTAAGCCCCTTGACCAGTTGGCGATCTATCAGTTGATTCGTTAATACTGCTTAGTTGTCTCCGGTTCCGAAAACCGGGCGTCAGTGACGGTCTGCCGAATACGGGCAGGGTCTTGAACCTGATGCATGTAGTCTTGCTGATGAACTGCTACGCAATGGTTTCATAACGAAGACAAGCAGCGTTTGAGCCCCTTGTACCGATTCTTTCGAGCCGGTCAGCTTCATCAATCTGCCTTGTGGGCAGTGCACATCCGGAAAAAACAGCTCGGCGGTCAGACGAGCTTGTTCAAAACGCTTGTTACCAACGCTCCCGATCCGGGAGACGTCTCGATAATGCAAGGACAAAAAGGTTACGTCAACGATTATGTAGTGATTTTTTTGGAGCACTACATAAATCGCAGCAGGGACGGGAGAATGCGGGAAAACGTGACTCGGGCGTCATTTTTTGTGCGGTTGGTCGAAGGGCACGATAGTCGAACCAACACACGAACCCTGTGGGAGCGGGCTTGCTCGCGAATGCGGTGGGTCAGCTAAACATTTGTTAACTGACAATCCGCTTTCGCGAGCAAGCCCGCTCCCACATTTTTTGATCTGCAGTGTTCCTACTGTCCCAATCGCTCGACCAGCAAGGGCAACAACCGCTCGCATGAGGCCTCGATCTTTACCTGCAACAGCTCATCCCCACGGGTCTTGCCCAGGTTGATGGCAATCACTGGCTTGCCTTGTTCCACCATTGCTTTGCACAGGCGGAACGCCGAGTAGGCCATCAGCGATGAGCCCACTACCAGCAAGCCCTCGGCGTGTGCCACAGCGGCCATTGCCTTGGCCGCCGTTGCCTGGGCGACGTTCTCGCCAAAAAATACCACATCCGGTTTCAGCCGTTGGCCGTTGCAGTAAGGGCAGTGGGGGACCTGGAAGCGTTCTTCAAAGGCAGGATCGAGCAGCGTATCGCCATCGGGCGCCTGCACGGCATCAACGCCGGCCAGATAAGGGTTCTGATCTTCCATCACCCGCTGGACTCCATCGCGCTCGCTGCGCTGTTGGCAATCCAGGCACAGCACCCAATGCAGGCTGCCATGCAGTTCGATCACCTCATGGCTGCCCGCCTGGTCATGCAAGGCATCGACGTTTTGCGTGATCAACCCGCCGATGCGCTCACGTTGCTGCAATGTCGCCAGCGCCCAATGAGCCTTGTTCGGCTGTGCGATGCGTACCCGTGGCCAACCCAGCATCGCTCGCGCCCAGTAGCGGCGCCGCGCTTGAGGCGTGGCCAGGAACTCCTGGTACATCATTGGTGCCTTGCCTCGGCGCACGCCTTCGCTGTCGCGATAGTCGGGGATACCCGACGACGTACTGATCCCCGCGCCGGTCAACACCAAAAAGCGCCGTTCAGCCATGGCCCGGTGCAGGGTATCGAGGTGGTCCTGTTGATATTCCAGCGTGTCGAGCATGGGGTCTCCTATTCGCCGCGGATGTACTGCTCCAGTTGCTTGATCAGGTCAGCCTGTTCGGCAATGGCTTCCTTGACCAGGTCACCGATGGAGAGCAGGCCCAGCAGTTTGCCGTCTTCGACCACCGGCAAATGGCGCAGGTGACTGTCGGTCATGATGTTCATGCACTCCTCGACACTTTTATGGGTATCGACGGTTATCACCGGTGAACTCATCACCTCATCGACCCTTGTGGTGACCGACGATAAGCCTTTGAGGATGAGTTTACGTGCGTAATCACGTTCGCTGATGATCCCTACAACCGTGCCTTCTTTGACGACCGGCAAGGCCCCGACGTTCTTCTCGGACATCCGCACCAGTGCCTCAAACACGGTGTGGTCCCATTGGATTGTGTGGACGTCGTGATTCTTCTGGTCCTTGGCTTTGAGCACTTGTGCAACGGTTTTCATGGCGGCCACTCCGGTGTTGTTGTTAGGAAGTCAGCGGGTCACCTACAGAGTCCTAGACGGCCCACGGCGGAGCAAGGTCCAAAGCGGCGTTAAACTCGTCGAAAAACGTCATTCGCCGGATTTTTTCGACGTTATCCAGCATTTGTCGGTTTTTTCGCGCGCTTGGTGGGGGGGGCTGTCGTTTTGCGCGGTGTGCTCTTGCGTTTCTTTTTCCACGGCGTAGCGCCTCGGCCCGCAGGGCTGGCCGGGCCGCTGATGGTCATGCGCATGCCATTGCAGCGCGCCACTTGTTTACTCATCCAGGCGGCCTGCTTGGCGACGAACTCTTCCAGGCTCATTTCACCGCTTTGCACCATGTCCAGTGCCTGCTCCCAGATCGCGGTGGTGCCGGGGTCGGCGATCGCCCGTGGCACCGCGTCGATCAGGCTGAACGCCGCCGCAGTGGCTGAAAGCGCCTTGCCGTTTTTGACCAGGTAACCACGGTCCAGCAGGCCCTGGATGATCCCGGCGCGCGTGGCTTCGGTGCCAATGCCGGTGGTGTCCTTGAGTTTTTGCTTGAGCAGCGGATCTTCCACCAGTTTGGCGACGTTTTTCATCGCCTTGATCAGGTCGCCTTCGGTAAACGGCTTGGGCGGTTGGGTCCACAGGTCCTTGAGGTTGACCTTGGCCACCGCATAATCCTTGCCCTGCACCAGCGTCGGCAACGCTTGTGGCGCGGCGGCCTCTCGGCCTTTGGCGGGCGCCAGCGCTTCGGGCAGCGCGCGTTTCCAGCCCGGCTCGATGATGACCTTGCCGACTGCACGCAACGCCTGGCTGGCGCAGTCGAAATCCGCCTGGGTACGATCGTATTCATGGTTGGGCAGGAACTGCGCCAGATAACGCGCACGAATGAGGGTATAGACCGCACGATGTTTGCCGGTGAGCTGCCCGACATCCTTGCCTGCGCCGGTAGGAATGATGCCGTGGTGCGCGCTGACCTTGGCGTCGTTCCAGGCCCGCGAACGGCGTTGCGGGTCGATATGCGGCATCAGCTCGTTCACCGCCGCATCCGCACGGCCCAACGCTGCGAGGATCTTAGGCGCGTCGCCGTGCTGGCTTAACGGCAAGTAGCCGCAGTCACTGCGCGGGTAGGTGATGACCTTGTGGGTTTCGTAAAGGGATTGCGCGACATCCAGGGTTTCCTGGGCGCCGAGGCCGAGCTTCTTGGAGCAGATTTCCTGCAATGTGCCGAGGTCGAAGGGCAGGGGGGCTACCTCGCGCATGCGTTCGGTGCGCAGTTTCATCAGGCGCGCAGCCCCGGCATTGGTCATCGCATCGGCCGCTTCCCGAGCCAGCTGGGGGTTCAGGCAGCGGCCCTGATCATCACAGGCGTCCTCGCTGGCGCGCCATTGCGCGGTGAAGGTCATGCGTTCATGGCGCAAGTCGACATCGATGGCCCAGTAAGCCACCGGCACAAAGTCTGCGATGCTGCGGTCGCGGTCCACCACCAGGCGCAACGTCGGGGTTTGCACCCGGCCCACCGGCAACACGCCTTGATAACCGGATTGGCGCCCGAGCAAGGTAAACAAACGGCTCATGTTCATGCCGATCAGCCAGTCGGCGCGCGAGCGGCCGAGGGCCGAGTGATACAGGCTGAAGGTCTCGGCGCCTGGCTTGAGCGCAGCCAGGGCCTTGCGAATGGAGGCGTCATCCAGCGCCGACAGCCACAACCGCTGGATGGGCCCGCGGTAACGGCAATGCTCCACCAGTTCACGGGCGATCATCTCGCCCTCACGGTCGGCGTCGGTGGCGATCACCAGCTCCTGCGCTTCCCCCAACAAACGCTTGACCGCCTTGAACTGGCTGGCGGTCTTGGGCTTGACCAGCATCTTCCATTTTTCCGGGACGATCGGCAGGTCGGCCAGCACCCAGCGCTTGTATTTGGCGTCGTAGGCATCGGGCGGGGCGGTTTCCAGCAGGTGGCCGATGCACCAGGTCACTGTGACGCCATTGCCCAGCCAGCAGCCATCGCCACGGCGACTGGCGCCCAGTACGGCCGCGATATCCTTGGCCTGGGAGGGTTTTTCACAGAGGTACAGCCGCATGGTCATCACATCACATCGGGTTGATGCCTTGCAGGATGCTTAGTCAGAAGGATTTGAGCAACCATTATCTGTATGGATGTACAGCTTTAAGTTTCAAGCTACAAGCTGCAAGTAGAGGCCGATCAGCTCCTACTTGCCGCTTGCAGCTTGCCCCTTGAAGCTGACTCAGTTGTTATCGATGTCCACATTCCGCGTTTCTTTGAGGCAGAACAACCCCACGATCAAGCTCACCCCGGTCACGACCACCGGGTACCACAAGCCATAGAAAATATCGCCGGTGTACACCACCAAGGCAAACGATACGGTCGGCAGGAACCCGCCAAACCAGCCGTTACCGATGTGGTAGGGCAGCGACATCGACGTGTAGCGGATACGCGTCGGGAACAGCTCTACCATCAACGCCGCCAGCGGGCCGTAGCACATGGCGGCGATCAGGATCAGCGCCACGATCAGCACCACCACCATCACCTTGTTGACCTGGGCCATGTCCGCCGAAGTCGGGTAACCGGCCAGGGTCACCGCGCCGCGCAGGGCGGCTTCGTCGAAGCCATCGATGCGCACGTCACCGACGCTCACCTGTACCGGGCTGCCCGCCGGGGCTACCGCGCTGCTATACGGCAGGCCCTGCTTGACCAGGAAGGTCTTGACCTTGTCGCACGGGCTGTCAAAACGCGCCTTGCCCACCGGGTCGAACTGGAAGGTGCACGTGGCCGGGTCGGCCAGCACGGTAATCGGGGCCTGGTGGCTGGCCTGGTCCATCGCCGGGTTGGTGTAGTGCGCCAACCCCTTGAAGATCGGGAAATACAGCACGGTGGCCAGCAGCAAGCCGAGCATCAGCACCGGCTTACGGCCGACCTTGTCCGACAGCCAGCCAAACAGGATAAAGAACGGCGCGCCGATCACCACACTGATGATCAACAGCATGTTGGCCAGCGCCGGGTCCATCTTCAAAAATTGCGTGAGGAAGAACAGCACGTAGAACTGCGCCGCGTAGAAGGTCACCGCTTGCCCGCCGTTGATGCTGAACAGCGCGATCAGCACCACCTTGAGGTTTTCCCACTTGCCGAAGGACTCGCGGATCGGCGACTTGCTGGCCTTGCCTTCCTCCTTCATTTTCAGGAACGCGGGTGACTCATGCAGGCTCATGCGAATCCAGGTGGAAATGCCCAGCAGCACGATGGAAAACAGGAACGGAATACGCCAGCCCCACACTTCGAACTGGTCGCCGGTGAAGTAACGGCAGGCCAGCACCACCAGCAGCGACAGCAGCAGGCCGAGGGTGGCGGTGGATTGAATCCAGCTGGTGTGCAAGCCGCGTTTACCGGCGGGCGCATGTTCGGCCACATAGGTGGCTGCGCCGCCGTACTCACCGCCTAACGCCAGGCCTTGCAACATGCGCAGCGCGATCAGGATGACCGGCGCCGCAATACCGATGCTGGCGTAGGTGGGCAACAGCCCGACACAGAATGTCGCCACGCCCATCAAAATAATGGTGACGAGGAAGGTGTACTTGCGCCCGATCATGTCGCCCAGGCGGCCGAACACCAGCGCGCCGAACGGCCGCACGACAAAACCGGCGGCAAAGGCCATCAGGGCAAAGATAAACGCCGTGGTGTCGTTGACCCCGGCAAAGAACTGCTTGCTGATCACCGCCGCCAGGGCGCCGTACAGGAAAAAGTCATACCACTCGAACACCGTCCCCAGGGACGAGGCGAAAATGACTTTCCTTGATTCGCTGCCGGTGCTCGCGCGGACCGCGGAGCCCAGGGGTTGAGCGTGTTCTGACATCGGGTATCCCTCACAGTGATTATTTATTGTTGTTCCACTGTCGGCGCCGGGTGTGGCGCCGCTATTCAGATTGCATGAACCGTTTCTTTCTGCGGGGCGAGGCTCCTTGTGTTCGGCGAAAGGATCAACTGCGCGGCTTTCTCCGCAATCATCAGTGTAGGTGAGCAGGTGTTGCCGGATGTGATGCGGGGCATGACCGAGGCATCGGCAATGCGCAGGCCGGGCACCCCATGCACGCGCAGTTGGGCGTCGACCACGGCGTCGGTGTCGCTGCCCATGCGGCAGGTGCCCACCGGGTGGAAAATAGTCGTGCCGATACGCGCGGCGGCTTCGTGCAGTTGTTCTTCGGTTTGCAACGACTCGCCAGGCAGGTATTCCACCGGTTTGAACGCGCTCAAAGCCGGTGCGGCGACAATGCGGCGCGTCAGGCGGATCGCGTCGGCGGCTACCCGCAGGTCTTGCGGATGGCTGAGGTAGTTGGGCCGGATCAATGGCGCATCCGCCGGGTTTGCCGAGCGGATATCGATACGGCCACGGCTCTGCGGGCGCAGGTCGCAGACCGATGCGGTGAATGCCGGGAATGCATGCAACGGCTCGCCAAAGCGCTCCAGGGACAGCGGTTGTACATGGTATTGAAGGTTGGCCGAGGTCTGTTCCGGGCCAGAGCGAGCAAAGGCGCCGAGCTGGCTGGGCGCCATCGACAGTGGACCGCTGCGGTCATACAGATAGCGCAGGCCCATGCCCATTTTGCCCCACACGGTGCCTGCGATCTGGTTCAAGGTTCGCGCGTTTTCCAGCTTATAGATCAGCCGCAATTGCAGGTGGTCCTGCAGGTTGCCGCCGACGCCGGGCAGTTCATGCAGCACGTCGATGCCCAGCGGCTTGAGCACATTCGACGGGCCGATCCCCGAGCGCTGCAGGATGCCCGGTGAACCGACGGAGCCGGCGCACAGCACGATTTCCTTGCGCGCCTTCCAACTCACCGGCTGGCCGTGCTGACGCCCGACTACTGCCGATGCGCGGCCGTTTTCCAGCGCCACACGGTCCACTTCCACTTCGGTCAGCACCGTCAGGTTAGGCCGCTGGCGGATCGGCTTGAGAAACGCCTTGGCCGCGTTCCAGCGCACCCCGGCCTTCTGGTTGACCTGGAAGTACCCGCAGCCTTCGTTATCGCCCTGGTTGAAGTCGCTGATCGGCGCAATTCCACTTTGCGCCGCCGCATCGCGAAAGGCATCCAGGATCGGCCAGTGCAAGCGCTGTTGCTCAACGCGCCACTCCCCGCCGTCGCTGTGAAACTCCGAGCCACCGGCAAAATGGTTTTCGCTCTGCTTGAACAGCGGCAGTACATCTTTCCAGGCCCAGCCGGCGTTGCCTTGCGCTGCCCAACCGTCGTAATCCCGGGCCTGGCCGCGCATATAAATCATACCGTTGATGGACGAGCAGCCACCCAGCACCTTGCCTCGTGGGTAACTCAGTGCACGGCCTTGCAGGCCTTCCTGGGCTTCGGTCTTGAAGCACCAGTCGGTGCGAGGGTTACCGATACAAAACAGGTAGCCGACGGGGATATGGATCCAGGGGTAATTGTCGCGGCCACCGGCTTCAAGCAGCAGCACGCGGTGGGCGGGGTTGGCGGACAGTCGATTGGCCAGCAGGCAACCTGCGGGGCCGGCGCCTACTACCACGTAATCGTATTCAGCAGCTGCAATGGGCATCTGAGGTCTCGCTTGTTTTTCTTATTGGCTCCATCCTAGTTGTTAGTTTTCGTCTTAAAAATGTTAGTTTTTACCCAGCTGCTGTGCGTTTTTAAACAGCGCGGCTCAGGCTCTCGCAACGGAGACGACATGTTCGACTGGAATGACTTGCGGTTTTTTCTTGAGTTGCAACGCAGTGGCCGCTTGCTCACCGCCGCGCAGCGCCTGAAAACCACCCACGCCACTGTGGCCCGTCACATCGAGGCGATCGAGAAAAGCCTCGGCACCGCGCTGTTTGTCCAGCACGCGCAGGGCTACGAGCTGACGCCCTCCGGCGAAGCCCTGCTCAAACACGCCGAAGCCATGGAAAACGTTGCGCTGCTGGCCGAAGACGAACTCACCCATCGTGCTGCGCCCTTGGGCAAGATTCGTCTGGGTGTGGCCGAAGGGTTAGGCGTGATGTTCCTCGCCAGTCGCATGGGCGGGCTGTTTGAGCGTTATCCGGGGCTGGAAGTGGAACTGGTGGCCGTGCCGCGCTTCGTCAGCATCCTCAACCGCGAAGCGGAAATCAGCATCCACCTCGAACGGCCCAGCGTCGATCAACTGGTCACGCGCAAACTCACCGACTACCGCCTCGCGCTTTACGCCAGCCGTGCCTACCTGGACCGTAACCCGCCGATCGAGAAACGCGAAGACCTCGCCGCCCACGCCTGGATCGATTACGTGGACGACCTGCTGTTCAGCCAGGAACTTAAACTCCTCAGCAGCTTTTGCCGAAACCCCAAGGTGGTGTTCCACAGCACCAGCGTGATCGCCCAGCATCAGGCTGCGCGTTCGGGATTGGGGATTGCCGTGTTGCCATGCTTCATGGCTGCCGGCGATCCGGACCTGGTGCCGTTGCTGCCGGGGGAGGGCATTCAGCGAAGCTACTGGATCAGCTCGCGCCGTGAGCTGCACAAGTCAGTGCGGCTGCGCGTGTTGTGGGATTACGTGGTGGAATTGTGCGCGCGTGAGCAAGGTTTGCTGCTCGGCGAATCCAGTTGAAGAAACCGGATGAACCTGTGGGCGGAGCTTGCTCGCGAAAGCGGCGTGTCAGTCAGTAAATGTATTAACTGAGCCACCGCGTTCGCGAGCAAGCCCGCTCCCACAGGTTGATTGTGTGGTGTCAGGCAGGGGTTAGAGCTTTACCACCTGATGCACCTGTTCGGCACAGGCCCGCGCATCTTCAATCATCTTGCCAAACGCATCACTGGTGATTTGAGCGTGGGTCAACCAACGCGTCTTCTGGCTCAGGCGATAGTGGTAACGCAACCCGTCATCCGTGCGTTGCCCTTCCAGATCCAGGTCATACCACGGCGAGCGTACCTGGCAGCCGGGGATCGCTTTTTCCATCTTCCCGCCCATCAGCACGAAGCTGTAGTCGTGGGTCTCCGGGTTGCCCATGTAGAGATCTGCCTGTTGGCCGTGGCGGCGATAGTTGATAAAGCCGTCCCAGAGACCTTTGAGTGACTCATCGGTATAGACATAGTCATTCGCCAGTTTTTCCAGGGCGCGATGGTCGTTCAAGGTTGCGCTGAAGGTGTAGCCGTCGTGCACCACAAACGCGGTGGGTGGGCGGCTGATGTGGCAGTCGCTGATCTCGTTGCCGAAGCGCGCGCAGAACTCTTGGTCGGTGGCGGTGGTGCCTTGTTGGCGGTCGGACACGCTCATTTGCATCAGCGGCAGGCGGCTGAAGACGATGGTGGCTTGAGTCGCGCCGTTGCCTTGCTTGTCGTAGTGCACCTGCTTGTTCAGACGCATGCTCGTTTCGGGACGCTCCAGCGGGATATGTTCTTCGCGCACCTGGCTTTGGGCGTCGTTGACCAACACCCAGCGGTCCTGGATGTCGGGCAGCGTCTGGCCTGGGGCGAACACCGGGTTGGTCGGGTCGAGCCACCAGACCTGGCCATCCACTTCGGCGCGAACGATGGCGTGGTTCGGCGCGTTGGTGCCGGGAATCAGCAAGGAATCCACCACTTCGCCACGGCTGACCCACGCCGTCTCGGCCTTGATGCCGCTGGCCTTGAGCATGGCGGTCAGCAGGATCGCCAGGTCTTTGCAATCGCCATAACCATGCTGCTCGATTTCAGCCAGATTGAACGGCACATAGCCGCGCTCTGTAGCGCGCCAGTCGCCCAGGTAGCGGTAGTGATCATTGATGTGCTGCATCAGGGCGGCGACTTGTTCAGCCGGCGGTAAACCGCGCGCGGCGGCCACGGCCGCGGCACTTTGCGCTGGCAGGGTGGCCCCGAGGATCTGGTTGTAGCGTTGGGCGAAATCACCGAAATACGCTTGGCGATCCAGGGCGCTGCCCACTTCCAGGCGCGGTATGCGCAACAGTGCGGCGCCAGGGGATTCATTGATGTAGTTGAGGTAAATCGGGGCTTTTTGTACCACGTCCAGGGTCTTGCCGTCGGCCGACGCGGTCACGGTGAAATCGTCGAACAGTTCGCTGCGCCACTGGATCGGTCGCTCAGCGGTAAAGCGTGCCTTGACGTGGTCGCGACGGACCGCGCTCGGGCCGAACTTGAGGGCGTAGTGAAACTGGGTCATCAGCGGCTTGGCCGCGCGATGTTCGCGCACGGTGTAACGAATCTGTGTGCCGACGCGCAGGTTCGGAAAGGCCAGGGAGGTCTGTTTGTCGCGGCGAAAGCCCTGGTCCGGGTTGGGCGCGGTGCGGGTGTCGATTTGCGCGGCATCCAGCGCGATCGGCCTGGCGCCAGGCTGGGTGGATTGGGCGCTGATCACTTCAAAGGTGTCGCCTTCGGAGTAATCGAAGTCGATGCGCGAGAGTATTTCGCGGCCGTTGGGCGCAAGGATTGTGTAGTGATAGGTGGTGGTGCAGTCGGTACTGGCATCGCGGTTGAAGTGGCAATGCAACTCGGTGTCGCCGGCCAGCGGGGCTTCGGCCATGGGTTGCAGTGCGGCGTTAACGGAGTGGGTAACCAGCCCCAGACTGAGGGCAATCAAAGGGCGGTGAAACGAAAAACGGTACATGGGCGCCTCGGGTGACACATTGAAACAACTACCCTGTGGGTAGCAAGAAGGCGCAGATGATAATTGATCTCAACAGCTAAGGCCAGGATTGTTCTACAATTTATTGGTCTGAAAGGCCCGTTCTAGAGCCTTTTGTGTAAGAAATGTCAGGCTTTATTCAGCTCGAACTCGGCGCTGGCGAGCTTCTCGCCATTGATCAGCACGTGTACCCAGTGTTTGCCTGGGTAGTGCTTGCGCGTGGTCAGCTCACGCATATGTTGTTCGCGGCGAATGCTGTGGTGCTCGCCCGCATCCAGGGTAAGCACCTTGAGCTTGAACACTTTGGCTGCGCTATGCCCCGCGCTTTTTACATAGTCGATGGCGTAGTCCACCACCAGCTTTTGTGCGGTGGCGGCAGTGGACTCCAGGCTGAAAGGGAGGCTGATGCGCTCGCCCAGGTTGATCACGGCCGGGGTGACCGTCAGGTGGTGAACCTTCACCTCGGCCCTGGCACCGGCGCCCATTATTGTCAGCGCACGGGTGTTGCCTTGCTTGATCAGGCTGCGCAGTGCATGGCGGGCGATCCACGCGGTGTGCGGGTTATCCAGGTGCCAGCCTTCGATCAGGCTGAGCACCCAATCCGGGTCATCCTTGGTGATGTCATTGAGGTGGTTGGCCACGGATTTGCGCACATACAGGCTGCTGTCAGCCTTGAGGTTATCGAGGATCGACGCGCACAACTCGGGGTTGGCCTGCACTTCGGCAAGGCGAAAGGACCAGGGCAGGCGCGGGCGCGAGCCTTCGCTGGCCAGGCGCCGTACATGTTCGTTGGCGTCCAGCGACCATGCCTGCATCACGGCCAGCGTGCGCTTGAAGTCGTGCAGCAAAAAGTGGCGGATGGCGAATTCGGCCGAGCCAAACGTGGTGAAATATTTGAGCGCGGCCATGGAGCGTTTGAAGTCACCTTGGCCGTAACTGGCCACATAGTGCGGCAGGAACAGGCTGACAAACCCACTGTTCAGACGCGGGGCGAGGGCGTAAAGCAGCTTGAGGGTTTGCGCATAATCCAGTGGGATGACGGCGTGGAGGCTTTCGCTGACCCGCGCCATGCGCTGCATCACCGACAACTCGGCAAGCCCTGCCTTGGCGTGCTTGAGGAACCCCTTGGCGTCGAATGTCGGGTACACCGCCGACATCTCGCTGGCAATGTGTTGCAGGCGCTCGACGTTGAAGATTTCCTTGAGGGCTGGGGCGCTTTGCTCGGTCATCGGGGGTTCCAGGGCATTAGAGAAACCAGCGGTATTCCCGCGCGTTGATCTCTTGTTGAAAGGCCAGGTGATCCTGGCGTTTGTTCTCGCAATACACGTCGACAAATTCGGCGCCCAGCTTATCGCGCACGACCGGTTGATGTTGCATGGCGCGCACGGCATCGAGCATTTCCAGGGGGAAGTCGGCGCCGCTGTTACGGTCTTCGTTCAAGGGGGCGATGGGTTCTTGCCTGGCTTCAAGGCCATGCTCCAGCCCGGCGAGAATCGCTGCCAGCACCAGATACGGGTTGGCATCGGCACTGGCCAGGCGGTGTTCGATACGCAGGTTGCGCGGGTCGGACTCGGGAATGCGCACGCACGCGTCGCGGTCCTCAAAGCCCCAGCTGGCGCGGGTCGCCGCATTGACGGTGCCACCCAAGCGGCGGAAGGCGTTGTGGTTGGGCGAGAAAATCGGCATGCAGTGCGGCAGCAGTTCCAGGCAGCCGGCCACGGCGTGACGCAGCGGTTGTTGCTGGTGCGCCGCCAGCAAATTATTGCCCGCGCCGTCGTACAGGCTCACATGCACATGCATGCCGCTGCCCGGGTATTGCAGATAAGGCTTGGCCATGAAGCTGGCGCGGTAACCGTGCTTGAGCGCCACGCCACGGGTGCTGCGGCAGAACAGGGCGGCCCAGTCGGCGGCGCGCAAGCCGTCGTCAAGGTGGCCGAAGTTGATTTCAAACTGGCCGGGGCCAAGTTCGGCGGTGATTACCGTGATGTCGATGCCCTGGTCCCTGGCGGTTTGTGCCATATCGTCGAGCACGTCGGAAAAGCGCGACAGCCGTTCGATATGCAGGTTGGGCTGGTCATCGGTGTCATCGCTCAGCGGGTCGCGGGCAAATTGCGGCAGGCCGCTGTCGAGCTTTTTATCGAACAGATAGAACTCCAACTCGAACGCCACCACCGGATGGATGCCTTTGTGGTGCAGGCGCTCCAGGACCCTGGCCAAGACTTCCCGGGGTTCGAATTCGATAGGCGCTTCGGTGCCGTCCGAGGTAATCAGCATTTGCCCCAGCGGCTGTGACTCCCAGCTCACCGGCTTGAGCGTGCCAGGCACCAGGCGCCGGTTGGCGTCCGGGTCGCCATCGTGGAAGCAATAGTCGCCAATCTTGAACAATCCGCCCTGAGCCCCCAGCAGCACAGCGTTTTGCGGCAGCTTCAACGGGCTGCCGGCGGCGACTTTTTCCAGCATGTCCACCGGGTAGCGCTTGCCGTAGAAATGCCCGGGAATGTCCAGGGCGATCAGGTCGACGTAACGCACCTCGGGATGGTTCTGGCGGAAAGTCCGTACTTCGGCCAGCAAACTGGATGAATGGCTTTTCACGGGTGTCGCTCCTAGTTGTAAACCCACAGCACGCGGGCGGGCAGCTCAGTCAGGTTGGCGTAGCGGCAATGGGCGAAACTGGCGAGGTGGAAGCTGTCGCCGGGGCCGAGCGTGACCGAGTCGTCCTCACCGTCCACCCACAGCGTCAACTCGCCCTCCAGCACAAAACCGGCCTGCTCGGCGCGGTCGCTCATGGGGTGTTCGCCACTGTTGGCGCCGGGTGCGAGCAGGCTGTCGAGCATCGAAAAGGCGCCATTCATGCTCGGCGAGACCAGGATGTCGGTGATGCCATTGGCGTAATACACCGTGCGCCGCTCGTTGGGGCGGGTGACCCAGGCCACCGCCTTGGGTTTGGGCAGGCTGTAGAAGTAGGTGGTAGGCACATCGAGGGCGTGGCTGATGGCGGTCAGGTCCGCCACGGTCGGGCGCGACAAGCCGCGTTCGACCTGAGACAGGAAACCCACCGAGCGCTCGATTTTTTGCGCGAGTTGGGCGAGGGTGAGTTTCTTGTGCTTGCGCAGGTCGTGGATCAGGACGGCCAGGGTGTCGAGTTCTTGTTGTTGGTTCATGAAATTTATTTCGATAAATTTCATGAAAAATTACAGGATTTATTTCATGGGAGCAATGGACATGGCATTGGAAGCGCTTTTATTCGAGCAGGAACAGGCGCTGCAGGGGTGCACCACCCGTTCAGACGCAGCCCGACTGTCGCAGTTGCTGGCCGATGATTTTTTTGAGTTTGGCGCCAGCGGGAATGTTTGGGGCAGCAAGGCCGAAATAATTGCCGGCTTGTTGGATGAAGTGTTTTGCGCGCGGAGCATGACCGGGTTTGCGGTGAACGTGTTGGGTGAAGGCGTAGCGCTGGTGACTTATCGCGGCTATCGGGAAGGGGTCGGGCATTCGTTGCGCAGTTCAGTCTGGCGCGAAGAGGCGGGGCAGTGGCGGATGGTGTTTCATCAGGGCACGCCGGTGGCCGTTGTATAACCCGCCTTGAAGTCGAGTTCTGGCTGAATGATTCCGCGCGTCCGCGGTCGGAACCTGGGTACGCATCATTCATTGAAGGAGCACCCATGAAGTCTAAAACCCTCGCCGCTTGCCTGCTGGTCGCCACCGGCCTGTCCACCGCCAGTTTTGTCGTGCAGGCCGGTGATACGCCCCAAGAAACCGTAAAGCCTTCAAGCATTAACGCCCGCGACCTGAAAGAGGGCGACCGCGCCCCGGATATGCTGATGCGCAAGGAATCGGCGGTCAGCGACTGGAAGAAGCGTGGCCTCAAGCAGCCTGAGGCAGACAGCCAGTGGGCTCGGGTGGGTGACAGGTTTGTGCTGCTGAAAACCACCAACGGCACCATTCTCGAGATCACTCCCGTCAAGAAATGACCGGTCTTTTTTCCTGGCGCTTGCGCTAAGGTAACCGACCACACCGGTCGCGTTACCTTCAAAGGCTGAGAGCAGGATGTTTGCCACCCTGAAAAACTACCCGCGTAGCGTTAACCTGCTGTTGTGCGCCACGTTACTGCTGACCTTGGCCAAGGCGATCACCTTTCCGTACCTGGTGATTTACCTGATCGACCACTTCGGCCTCGACATTACCCAAGTCGGTCTGGTGATCGGCAGTTCATTGATCGTCGGCTCATTGCTCGGCGTGTACGGTGGCTTTCTGGTCGACCGTATCCACAGTTACCCACTGCTGCTCGCCTTGAGTGCGCTGTTTGTACTGGGGTTTGTCGGCACGGTCGTGGCCCACCACCTCTGGCTGTTTTACGGCTGCCTGATCCTGATCAACCTCGCGTATGCCGTCATCGATATTGCAATCAAAGCCGGCTTTGCCAGCTTGCTGCCTGAAGACGCGCGCAGTGGAGTGTTCTCTATCAAGTACACGCTCACCAACATCGGTTATGCGGTGGGGCCGTTTCTGGGCGCGATGGTGGCCAAGTGGGATATCAGCCTGCCGTTTATGTTGTCGGCGCTGCTCGGCGCGGGGTTCTTTCTGTTGTACTGGCGCTGGGGCGATCGCACGTTGACGACTGCCGATGCCGCGCAAAAACCGGTGTCGTTCCTGGCTGTTGGCCGCGTGCTGTTACGCGATCACCGATTGGTGTGCTTCACCGTCGGCGGTTTGCTCAGCGCGGTGGTGTTCGGCCAGTTCACGGCCTACTTGTCGCAGTACCTGATGACTACCAGCACTGCCGAATACACCTACAGTGTGATCAGTGCGGTGCTCACCACCAACGCCGTGCTGGTGATTGCGTTGCAGTATGTGATTGGCCGGCGTATTTCCCACCGTTACCTTAGCCAGTGGCTGATCGCTGGCCTGGGCATGTTCATGTTGGGTGTGATTGGTTTTGCACTGTCCACCAGTGTGCTGTGGTGGGTGTTGGCGATGGCGGTATTCACCGTGGGGGAGATCATCGTGGTTCCGGCCGAGTACATGTTTATCGACCGGATTGCCCCGGACCCTCTGCGGGGCATGTACTACGGTGCGCAAAACCTGACCAACCTCGGCGCCGCCCTGGGCCCGGTATTGTGCGGGCTGGTGCTGGCCAGCCTGCCGGCCCACGCGATGTTCTACATGCTGGCGGCGTTTATCGTGGGCGGTGGGGTGTTTTACTTTATTGGCGCGTCGTTGAAACCGCGGCCGCTTGAGTAGCGCGCGGTTATTGCGCCGAAGGCGACAGGGGTAGGTCGTCCAGCGTCAGCCGCCCCATGGTGTTGCTCTGCAGTTCATAGCGCAGTTCTTCAACCATGTTTTCCACGGCCTGGGCCGACTGCAACTTGTTGACGCTGATACCCGTTACCACCAGGTCAACCCGGCCACTCTCGGCATCGAACACTTTCAGTGTCAGCGAAGCGTCCCGGCACAAGGTGAATTCGCAGGTTAGCGGCAGCAGGGCTTCTTCGATGCAGTTACGCAATTGGGAGAGCGTGAACATGGTGCTCAGCCTCCTCAACGGCGACGCAGCAACAGACCCACGAGCAGACCGATTCCGGCAACAACAGCCACGGTAGCCAGCGGTTTGTTTTTGGCAAAATCACTCACTGTATCCAGCGCGTCGCCATAGGTTTGCTGCAATTGGCCTGCGGCCTGGCGGGCAACACCTTCCGCTTGCAATTGCTCGTCACCGGTCAGGTCGCCGATAAAACCTTGGGCCTTGCCAGCGACCTTCTCCACGGCGCCTTTGACTTGTTCGCTTTTCATGGTGCATTCCTCAAAGAGATCAAACCTTTACGGCACGGGACTAAACGCCCTGTGCCCACTCTTCAAGGTTAAGCAGCGCATCGCGACGCAATAAGGCGAATTTGCACTGGTCGCACTAGTGCATTTGCACTCTATTTCTTGCTTTTAACTCGCAATTCACCGGCGAACAGCCCGCGTTCACGGGCCCACACGATGGCTGCACTACGGCTGTGCACGCCCAGCTTGGAGTACACGGTGGCCACGTGGTTACGCACGGTGTTAGGGGCCAGTTTCAGGCGCGATGCAATTTCCTTGTCGGCCAGGCCTTCGCAAATCAAGCCCAGCACATCACGCTCACGGGCCGTCAAATCGGTAAAGCTCACGCTCGGCAAATTGGGGCTGTTGACGCTCTTGGCGTTGGCCAGTTTCTCGATCAGGGTCTGGCTGAACCAGGAGGCGTCCTGCATCACTTCCTCGATGGCCGCCACCAGCTCCAGCTCCGAGCGTTTGCGCTCAGTGATATTCATCATCACCAACAGGTAGCAGGGCACGTCCTGGATGAGCACGGTGTCGGCGGAAACCACACAGTCGATCACCTCGTTGCCTTTCTTGCGCACCTTGAGGTCCTGGCCGTCGAGGTTGCCGGCTTTTTCCAGGGTGGCGAACAGCTGCGCGCCTGCCTGGGCGCTGTCGATAAAGTGGATGTCTTCGACGGTCTTGCCGATCAGTTCTTCGCTGATGTAGCCCGTGATGTTCATGAACGCTTCGTTGATATCCACCACCTGCCGGTTGGCGGCGCTGCACACCAGCGTCGGCACTGGTGTCAGGCGGAAGGATTTGGCGAAGCGTTCTTCGCTCTGGCGCAGGGCGGTTTCCGCCTTGCGTCGCGGCTCCAGGTCGGTGAAGGAAAACAACATGCAGTCTTCCTCGTTCATGTCCAACGGCTGGCCGGCGACGATCACCAGCTTGCTACCGCCCTCGGGCAGGCGCAGTTCGGCCTGCATCTGCGGGATGGTCGCGCCTTCGCCCAGGCGCTGCACGGCCAGGTCCTTGCGCTCGGCGTGTTCCAGCACATCCAGTTCATACACAGAGCGGCCGATGACCTGGTCACGGTTGTAACCGGTCATCTCAAGGAAACCCTGGTTGACCTTGATGTAGCGCAAGTCACTCAGGCGGCAGATCACGGCGGGCGCCGGGTTGGCGTTGAAGGTTTTCTCGAAACGCTGCTCGGCGCTGGCCCACTCGGTGGCGTCGCTGAGGATCAGCACCAACAGCTCCGGCTCGCCGTGAGCGTCGTTCAGTACCAGGCTGCGCAAGCGATGGACCCAGCGGCGGTCTTCGTCGGCGGCGGGGGTGACTTCCACTATCACGTCGCTGAATTCTTCACCGGCCGCCACGCGGCTGAGCGGGTAGTTGTCCAGCGGCAACGGATGGTTGTTGCGGTAGCGCAAGGCGAAGCGCTCGGCGTATTGCTTGGTATTGGCGCCGAGCTGCTCGATGTCGCTCACCCCATGCATGTTCAACGCGGCTTCGTTGGCCCAGAGGATGGTCTGGTCGACCTCGGCCAGAATCACACCGTCGGATAACCCTGAGATGATCTGCTGCAAATGGCGGCGGTTGGTTTCTTTCGCGAGGACATCCTGGCTCATGGTTTCTCCCGGTAGATAGCTCTTGGGGGTACGACACCCGGGGTTGAGGATAGTGCAGAGAAAGTGCGACAGGGGAAGTGCGAATGTACCAGTTCAACTGGTGCATTTGGGCCACGACTGAACATATGTCCTTTCGCCACACTCACACCCATCAAGGCACTTTGCCTTGCTCTCATAACTTGTGAAGGACCTGTGTATGACCACTGTCTATGAAACCAATCGTTCGCTGTTTCGTGTGTCCTGGAGCTCGGTATTGGCCGGTAGCGCAATTGCACTGGTGACCTATTTGGTGCTCAGTGTGCTGGGCACGGCTATCGGGGCGAGTGCCGTCAACCCAATGCAAGCAGGTAACCCACTGAGTGGCTTTGGTACGGGCGCCGGGATCTGGCTGTTCGTGTCGACACTGATCGCCATCGGCGCCGGTGCCTTTGTGGCTGGCCGCACTGCGCCGGACCGCGGTGGCTTGCACGGCGTGTTGACCTGGACCGTCACCACCTTGCTCACCACCTGGCTGTTGGCGGGTTTGGCTGCCAGTGTGGTCGGGACGGCTGGCAACGTCGTGGGCAAAGGCCTGTCGGCTGCCGGCAGCGGCATTGCGGCGGCAGCACCGGGCATTGGTAACAGTGTTAAGCAGCAGTTGAGCGAGCAGGGCATCCAGCTGGATTGGAACAGCCTGCAAGGCCAACTGGACACACTGCTCAAGCAAAGCGGCAAACCTGAATTGGACCCGGCCAACGTTGAGCAGAAGGCTGACCAGGCTGCCGCTGACGGCAAGCAATCGGCCACCGCTGCCGCCACCGATCCTGCCCAGGCCGGCGACGCATTGAAGCAGTGGTTTGAACGCGTTAAAGCGTCGGGTGAACCCGCGCTGAACGCTGCGGATAAAGATGCACTGGTCAACATCGTCGCGGCCCGTACCGGCAAGAGCAAAGAGGAAGCGACCCAGATCGTCGACAACTATGCCCAGGCCTATCAGCAAGCCATGCAAAAGGTTGACGAACTGAAGCAGCAGGCCGAGCAGAAAGCCCGTGAAGCCGGTGAAGTGGCGGCCAAACAGCTCTCCCGCGCAGCCTGGAGCACCTTGGCCATGTTGCTGTTGGGCGCAGCCTTGAGCTTCTTCGTCGGGCGTACGGCGCTGACCACTCGCCGAGTGCCTTTGGCTTAAAAGTGTTTGCGGCAAGGACGCCGCTTTGCTGAACGCGTAAAATGCCGGCTTTTTACGCGGATCACGCAAAGGTGCACTTTGAGCGCAGGCAAAACTGTCGGGTTGTTATTACTCACCTCAATGCTGGCGGCGTGCGGTACGTCGCCGCCACGCACACCCAACGACATCTGCGGCATCTTTCGCGAAAAAGATGACTGGTACGATGCAGCCAAGGTCACGCAAAAACGCTGGGGCGTGCCGATTCAGGTGCCGCTGGCGATCATGTATCAGGAGTCCGGCTTCCGTCAGGACGCCCTGGCCCCGCGCAAATACCTGCTGTGGATCATCCCTTGGGGCCGCGTCTCCACCGCCGCCGGCTATGCCCAGGCCAAGGATGAAGTGTGGAGCGACTACCGCAAGAGCACCGGCCGCAGCGGCGCCAGCCGGCGGGACTTCGACGACGCCATCGACTTTATCGGCTGGTACATGGACAAGACCTACACCATCAACGGCGTTTACAAATACGACGCCTACGGCCAATACCTGAACTACCACGAAGGCTGGGGCGGCTACCGCCAGCGTACCTATGCGGCCAAAGCCTGGCTGCCGCCCGTGGCCAGCAAGGTGCAGGCGCGTTCGCAGATGTATGCGGCGCAATATGCGGGCTGCAAGAATGATTTGGGGCGTGGGTTTTGGAGCCGGTTTTGGCATTGGTTGTGAGGGACAAGAACGTTGACTGTTCCCACGCTGCGCGAAGAGCGCCGCGTGGGAACAACCTCACATTTGGACTAACCAGCCCACCGACGGCACGATCAACAGCGTACTCACCGCCATTGAGATCACGTTCGCAATATACGGATGAAAGTCTGCTGGCAATCGTCCTGCAATGGCTGATGCCAATGGCGGTGCGATCAGAGCACCAAGTAGCGCACTTGAGCCAATCACCATCCAACTACTGCCATAGGTCAATACGGCTGCGGGCACTACTGAAACCAATGGAATGTAAGTTGGATACCAGCCTCGTCTGATCCACTGGTGTCGCCAGAACACTACGCCCAGTGCCGATGTCAGTGCTTGCGCCCCTAGCAGTGGCAAGACCAATCCTGACCCATAAACCGGGCTGATGGGATTCAAAGCATATGCCAGCAAGACTCCTGCCAGCAGACCAAGACTGGCCAGTTCATTTCCGAAAAATGGCGCTTCGGAAAAATCCGCCAAAACTCGACGCAGGCTCCAGACAACACCATAAGTTGGTGGTTTGCCCGGCATTGGTCTGACGGGGGGCTTGTAGTCTGAGCGCATCAATGATGGCGCATGACGACACAGTAAAAAGGCTAAGACGCTACCCACGGCCATGCCCAGCACATTGCCGATTACCGGAGGTAAATCCAGCGGTACGCATACGAAGTTCACGATTATCAAGCACATCGGCGTAACCAGTAATGCCCCCAATACTGCGCCAATGAGCGCAACCTTCCAGCCGCCGCCAAACATCAGCACCATTGCCGCCGGCAACGAAATGAAGGCCGCGAATGTGGTCGGTTGCCACGTTTGAGCGGTAACGCTCCAGCCCCACAGTAAATTGCTAAGCAGTAGCCCTAAGAGCGAACTGGTCACCAGCCAAGGCCATAGTCCAGTTCCGTATGAAATGGAAAAGCCCTGCCAGGTTTTACCGCGCTTGCTAGCCCACCACGCCAAATAGGCGCCGCTCAGCACACCGAGTGAGGCGAGTTCATGCTTGTAGAAGGCGAATTCACTGATATCCCCCAGTATCCATCGCAGCCATGCGACAGGATGGGGCAGACTTGCGACCATTTCGCTATAGCTTGGCCAAGAGCCGTGATGATTGACTGCTACCCATAGCACCAGCAATGCACTGATTAAACCCAAAATAATGACGATGATTTCTGCCCGTGAATGGCCGCGTTTTGTATCGGTAGAGAGCGTTTCCATCTTCTGCCCTCCCATCAACGCGGTAGAGCAGGATGTTGGGCGTACCCGAGCATTTGATCGTAGAGATCATTGCGTCGATCACGTTGTAGGTCATTGAGGCTGTTCCAGATCGGTGCGCTCCGGGCGCTGGTGATATCAATGTCAGCAAATAAAATTTCCTGACGGTTGGCCGAAGCTACAGCGCCGATCGGCCAGCCGTTGGTGCCTGCAATCAACGAGCATCCCAGGTAGCGAGCATCCCGCTCCTCACCAATGCGGCTTGCGGCTGCGATAAACACGTTATTCACATGTGCGGCAGTCATCGTCAGGTAGGACGCCATGCATTTGCCTGCCTCATCGAATAGCGGTGGTGGCGTCCACACCCAGTTATTTAGGCTGCAAATAATATCCGCGCCTTGTTGGCTGAGAATACGTGGTACTTCCGGGAACCAGATGTCCCAGCAGATCAGTAAGCCGATGCGGCCGATCGGCGTTTCGAACACGGGAAAGCCCGTATTGCCGGGAGTGAACCAAAGCTTTTCCAGATTCCATAAATGAGCTTTGCGGTACTTGCCTATAAAACCGTTGGGGCCCAGCAATACGGCAGTATTGAACAGCTGCATTGCGTCGATTTCGCTTAGGCCAGCAACCAGATACACCTGGTGCCTGACGGCGAACTCAATCCACGCGCGCACACTGGGACCGTCCGGAACCACCTCGGCGTGATCAAAGGCGTCTTGGCGGCTGTTGAAAAAATACCCGCAATTGGTGAGTTCCGGCAGCACGATCAGATTGGCACCGCCGTTTGCAGCTTCGGTTGCCAGTACAAGACTCTGACGCAGGTTATCCGCTCGGTTGGTCATTCCGACTTGGGGATCAAGTTGGATAACCGCGATACGTGCCGGGCTCGTTGGTTCGTTCATGGAGGTGACCTCTTATTGTTATGCAACCGGGGTGGTTGAATGTTTATAAGAGGCGATAGAGTGTGTAAGTGATAGTCAGATGATTCCCGTTGCGTTGTGGTCTGATTCCTTTATGTCTGAGTTTGAACTTCATATTCAGGATAGTCTTGCAGGGTGAAGCCGCCATTGAAGTTTGCATGGATTTTTTACAGATGTTTATCACGGTCATTTTTTAGTTTTGTTACTGAGCTACTGGTCAGCAGTCCATGGCTTTTAATTAAATGTTCGTACAGGGATTCCCAGGGCTCGTCGGCTTTATGAAGAGCAGGGACTCAGCCAGAGAACCAAGTCCAATATAATTTGGTTTCTTAAAAGTAAGCATTTTTATTTAAATCGAATATTTCTGTCGAGTTCAGATAAGGTGGCTCTATGGGCATACCCTCCGCGTTTACGCGTCCGTGGATCAATTGCAAGTAACTACTGAACCCAAATATTGCCGTGCGTAAAGGGTAAAGCTAACACACGTCATAGAATGCTCCCCAACTGCCGTCACCAATTCCAATGGAGTAGAAAACAGCAGATTCCTGGGCAGTCATACCCATCCCGCCAACATTACCAGGATCACTTTGGCACCAGGCCGCTATGGTTGGCATCTTCACCAAATCACGAAATGAAATACCTTCGTATTTTTTTACTATGGACATCCACATGCGTTCCCAGCCCTCAGAACCATAATGCTCAGAGACTGTTAGAGTCATTCGCTCTGCAAACATTTTCCATTTTGCAAAAAACGGTGCCTAGCGTTTTACCGGGTGGTGCTGTTTTTCCATTGGGGGTTTCCCCAGATAAGCAGGGTGGGCTCATGGCTACCATCTATGCTCCCTTCTCGTAGGTATATTCCTGTTGATCAGACTGTTCCTGCACTTGCCAACCCCACCCGTTTCTGGGAAAACCCCTGTCTTTACACCTTCAATGAGCTCCCCATGAGTCACGACGAACTCCAGATCACTGATATCCGCGTGGGCGACGGCAAAGCCGTGGTCAAAGGTGCGCTGATTACCACCCAATACACCGGCACTTTGGAGGACGGCACGGTGTTCGATTCGTCCTGGGAACGCGGCAAGCCGTTCCAGTGTGTGATCGGCACCGGGCGCGTGATAAAGGGTTGGGACCAAGGCTTGATGGGCATGCAGGTCGGCGGTGTGCGCACGTTGTGTGTGCCCGCGCATCTGGCCTATGGCGAACGCTCGATGGGCGCGCATATCAAGCCCAACAGCAATTTGCGCTTTGAGATTGAGTTATTGGAAGTGCTGACGCGGGACGACTGAACGGAGTTGAACATGGACGTTGATTCACCGCCGTTGCCGGATTGCTCCGTCGAGGGTATTCGAGTGGTTGAACTGCAGGTCAGCGATGCGGCTGAACTGCAGCGGTTTTTTGAGCAGGCACCGGATTATTTCATCGCCGTCAACGGCGAGCCCGCTTTGCCGACTGAAGCGCACGAAGAGTTGCAGGGCCATTTGCCCGCAGGCTGGCGCTGCAGCCGGATGTACTGGTTGGGTTACCGCGATGCTGATGATCAATTGGTCGCGGCAGTGAACATTGCCGCCGACCTGTTGGCTGCCGGTGTGTGGCATATCGGGCTGTTGCTGGTGCACACGCGCTTGCATGGCACCGGGCTTGCGCGGCAGTTGCATGCGGATCTTGAGGCGTGGGCTATCGGCAAAGGTGCCCAGTGGTTGCGGTTGACCGTTGTCATCGGCAATCACAAGGCCGAGCGCTTTTGGCCCAGGCTTGGGTATGTGCAGGTACGACGTCGTGAAGGGATTACGATGGGGCGACAGGTCAATAGCGTGTCGATTCAGGTCAAGCCGCTGACAGGCGGGCAGGTGGATGAGTACCTGCAGCGAGTCGGCCGGGATCGACCAGGCTCGCCGTAACAGCGCCAGTGCAACCAGCCCGTTGGGTGCCACCTCAAACGGTTGGGCCATCCTGGCGGGCCTGGCCGCCGTGCGCTTCCAGTTGCTTCAGTTGGCTGATGGTTTGCCCGACCTTGAGTACCGCCATCTCGACTTTGCGCGTCGGTGCATTGGCGAAGTTCAGGCGGATGCAGTTTCGGTATTTTCCCGCTGCCGAGAACATATTGCCGTTCGCCACTTGTATGTCCTGGGCTTCGAGCAGCTGGTTGAGGGTATAGATGTCGAACTCTTCGGGCAGTTCGACCCAGAGCGTAAAGCCCCCCTGGGGTTGGCTGACGCGGGTGCCCGCCGGGAAATAGCGGTTGACCCACTCGCTCATCAGGTCGCCATTGCGTTTGTATTGTTTGCGCATTCGACGCAGGTGCAGGAGGTAATTGCCCTTGGCGATGAATTCGGCAACCGCCAGCTGTGGCTGGGTGGCCGTGGCGCCGGAGCCAATGTATTTCATGTGCAGCACCTGTGGCAGATAGCGCCCTGGTGCGATCCAGCCAACCCGCAAGCCAGGTGCCACTGTCTTGGAAAATGAACTGCACAGCAGCACCCGATTGTCCTCGTCAAAGGACTTGAGTGAGCGCGGCCGCGGATAGCGGTGCGACAGATCACCGTAGATATCGTCTTCTATGATCGGGACGTCGAAGCGCTGGGCCATGCGTATCAGTTTGAGTTTGCGCTCGTCAGGCATGATGTAGCCCAACGGGTTATTACAGTTGGCGGTCAACTGGATAACCTTGATCGGCCATTGCTCCATGGCCATTTCCAGGGCTTCCAGGTTGATACCCGTCACCGGGTCGGTGGGAATCTCCAAGGCCTTGAGGTCGGCCGCCTTGAGGATCTGCATCATCCCGTGATAGCTCGGCGAGGCAATGGCGACAATGTCGCCGGGCGAGCAAATCGCGCGTATGGCGGTGGAGAGGGCTTCCTGGCAACCGCTGGTGACGACGATATCGGCCGGGTTCAGGCGGCAGCCCGAGTCAATCGACAGCCTTGCGATCTGCTCGCGCAAGGCCAATACACCCTGAATACGGTTGTACTGCAGGCTGGCGTTATCACTGCGCCGGCTGATGCGTGCCATTGCCGTCAGCAGTGGCTTGAGCGTGGGTGCGGTGATGTCCGGCATGCCACATCCCAATTGAACAATATCGGCGTTCTCATCGAAGCGCATCAGCTCCTGGACCATATCCCATTGGGAAATGTCCACCGGGCGCAGGATCGGCCGGCCCATTTGTGGCAATGGCGCGATGCGTCGGTTGGCCGGCACGAAGTAGCCCGACTTGGGGCGTGGTATCGCAAGCCCCGAACATTCCAATACACGGTAGGCCTGTTGCACGGTCGTCAGGCTGACGCCGTGCTCATGGCTGAGCGTGCGCACAGAGGGCAGGCGCTCGCCGGGGCCATAAAGGCCCTGCTCGATGCGGCTGCTGATAAATTCGGCGAGGTTCAGATAAAGAGTCATGGTCTGACTGTAGCTGCTCATCTGTTACTTAAGAAGGTACAGAGGCGCCTTTTTTTGAAGAATTTTCTTACAAAAAAGCCAATCTGTATTTAAAAGATTAGATGTTTCTGTATCTGCAATACACATCGTCGTCTTGGGATGATGAGCCCCGTAACGGTGCACAGGGCCTTGGACAGGGTAGTCGCAAAATGGCAAGGCAACACCTGGCACGGTCAAATTTCAAGACATGCCCGGCATGACAAATACAGATACCTGAATCTGCCCAGCGAATAGCGAGAGGACCACGCGCAATGACGGCAAGGATGACGCTCACACCGCAAATGGCCGAATATGAACAGAAGTTCACCGATGGTGGCGAGGTTCGTTGGTTACCTTATTTGATGTATTTTCACCCGACTGACCATCGCTCCTTCGTGGTCAATACCGATTCGGCAGGTTTTCGCTACTCGGAGTCGTTGACCACGCGCTACTCGGTGGCCGACGGCGGCCAAAGCAGTGGCCCGGTACGGTTGTTGGCGGGCAGCTCGACCGTATTCGGTATTGGCGCCAGTGCTGACAGCCAGACACTGGCGTCGCGCCTCACTCAAAACGACCCCCGTGGCCAGCACTGGCTCAATTTTGGCGGTCGCAGTTTCAACTCCACTCAAGAATTGACGCTGTTCACCCTTAATAAGCACCGTTTGCCGAAGGTGGACGAGATCGTGCTGTTTTCCGGTTTCAATAACCTCGGCCTGGCTCGGCAGCCCGAAAATTATCGCGGCGAGTATGGAGCGTTCTTCAATTGCCATCAGTTTTTCGACGCATTGGCCCCAGCGGAGCCGGCGTCCACTTCGTGGAGCCTGTCGAATCTGTTCGGCAAGGCCCAGGAGCCTGAGCGCCCGGCGCCGCAGTCGATGCAGGAACAGATTGACTACGCCGCCAACCTGACATTGCAGCACCTGGATATCTGGCGTGCCCTGGCCACTGACATGGGCGCGAAGTTGACGTTCATCCTGCAACCCCTGGCCGGTTGGGTACGGGAAACCGGTAGCCCTGAGGAACGGCAATTGTTCGCCGAACTGGACCAGGCAGGAAACTTTACCGACGTGTACGGCGACATCCTGCAAACCTCAGTGCGTGAAGCCTACGCACAGCGGCTCCGGGCCGGGGCACAGGGCATGGGGGTCGGCTTTGTCGATATCACGCCTTTGCTGGCAGAGGCCCTGGGCCCGGACGACTGGCAGTTTGTTGACCGTATTCACTTCACCGACTTCGGCAATGACCTGGTTTCGAAACTTATTCTTGATGTCACTCGGTAAAAGGACTTGCTCATGAAATCCATCAAAAAGTTTTTTCAGCGCCTGTTTGGAAAGAAGAAGAAAAAACCCGACTCCTCTATTTATCCAATGTTCTGACGTTTGATTGGACAAGGTATTGGCTATGGATGGCTCGGTTTCAACACGCATGATGGAAGAGGGCAGGTGGCGCGAGCTGTATCGCCTGGCGCTCAACCCTGAATGTTTTCTGGAGGCTGCGTACCTCAACCGTATGTTGGGCAGCGGTGAGCCAACGCAGCTGTCGCAGCTGTCGCCTCGGATCGACCAGTGGCAAGTGTCTCAGGCAACGGCATACGCCAGCGCTGCGGCAGCGGCCGCTGAACGCAACAACACCCGCGCCTTTGCCCAGGCGCTGGCCATTTACTCGGCGCCGATGGCCTCGGTGCTCGGCTGCTGGCTTCAGGGCATGAGTGCGCCTGGGGTTTTCGAAGACCCGGCACAGCTACGAATCATGCAATTGTTTGCCCATGACGTGGGCGTCGGTTACCCGAATGCGTCGCGGGCCCATCATTTCAAAGCGCTGCTGGGCCAGTTGCAACTGACGGCTTATGCCCTGGCGCCTGAGCAACTGTCGACGTTGCCGGACCTCAGTGACGACGCGTTTGAATTGCCCGCATTACTGTTGGCGCTGAGCCGTCGCAGTGATGAATTTGGTGATGAACTGTGCGGTATCGACTGGGTGTTGCGGGCAGTGGGGTTATGCCCCGGTTGGGCCGCGATGGGGCAACTCGACGGTGTGGCGCTGGAGGTGCGGCGCCTGGACCTGAGTGAGTCATTCCCTGGCATGGAGCTGGCATCGCTGCGCCAGATCAGCCAGTGGGTTGCGCGCCAGGTTGCCTTGCAAAGTGAGGAACGGCAGGCGCGGTTGATGCGTGGGGCCAGCTGGGTGTTTGGCGCGTTACAGCGCTGGAATGCCCGGCTGTACAACGCGTCGTTGGCGGCCACTTGCCCGCAGCAGGCGATGATGCAGTTGGTGCAGCGCCTGGCCAGGGTCGGCGCGGTGTATCACCAGAACTACCTGATCGAAGGCCGTAGCCTGGCGCTCTGGCTTGGGGAGGCACAGACCGACCCTGCGCCCTTGCTGGATGTGCTGTCCCGCAGCCGCTTGATCGTCCCCGGCAACGCGAAAAAAAGCCTGTTGGTGACCAGCCTGGTGGCGCCGACGGGCCGCATGTTCCGCATTTTCAGTGAGGCGGATTTGAGCGTGATTCGCCAATGGATCGACGCGTTACCCCAGCTTGCCGGCAGTCAGCAGTTGCCTCGACAACCGGTCGATAACGTGGCCATTGAAGCCCGCCAAACCGTGGGCGCCGAGGTCAGTGTTGGCCATTGGCCCCAGAGTTTGCGCGAAGCGTATTTTGTCTTGCAGGGGCGGGCGCTGGAGGCCTCCACGCTGCAATTCGCTCACGCCTATGTGTCCCGTTGGCTGGCGCGTTCGCAGCGGTCGCTGAAAACCTCCGGGCGCCAGCTGCCCGAGCAGTGGGGCACCCATGTGCTGCGCGCCTGGTTGCTCGATAAGCATGACCAGCACGGCCAGCAGTTCGATAACAGCGACCCCGCGCAAATGCCGAGCCGTGAAGAAATCATTGATTCAACCCTGCAACTGGCGCCCTTGACGCTGATCGACGGTGCCTGGCTGCAAGGTTTTACCGATGTGGATTTGGCGTCTTCCCATGTCGGCTACAGCTTGTTTCAGACGTATTGGGATGAGCTGGGCAACGGCATCGCTGCGCTCAATCATCCGAAGATCTACCGCGATGGCTTGCGCGAGATGGATTTCGAGCTGGCGCCAACCGGCAGCCGTGAATTTGCCGAGGACCCGCGCCTGGACGAGGCGTCCTTCCGCTTGCCGGTGTATTGGCTGTGCCTGGGGAAACTGCCGGTGACCTTTATGCCGGAAATTCTCGGCATGAACCTGGCGATGGAGTTATCCGGCGTGGGCGGTACTTATCGCTCTGCGCGACGTTTTCTGCGGCACTACGGTTTCAGCACCGCGTTCGTTGATCTGCATAACACCATCGACAACGTTTCCACCGGGCACTCAGCCTGGGCTGCCGATGCGATTGACGCTTACATGCGCCCATTGGCCACGGCTGAAGCCGTCGCCGAGCAATGGCAGCGCGTACGCGTGGGCTATGAATCACTGGCGCCGATGCCGAGCAAGTGGGACTCGATATTGAGTCGGCTGGGCCTGTCATCGGTGGGGCGCGTGTTACCGCGTACGGAGCGGGCAACGGCTTCAAATGACTATCTTCATCACCTGCCGATCACTCGGGAAGTGTTGACGCACGTGACCGATCAGTAACGCCACGAGGAGCAACTATGTCTTTGGTAGAAGTGCATAACGAATGGGACCCCCTCGAGGAAATGATCGTAGGTATTGCCCATGGCGCGCGCGTGCCTCGGCCGGACAAAGGCCTGTTCGCCCTTGATTACAGCGAACATCACGACGCCATGCATGAGATTCCGTCGGGCCCCTATCCCGAGCAGGTCGTTGCAGAGGCCGAAGAAGACCTCGATGCGTTCGCGGCGTTTCTGGTGGGGCATGGCGTTACCGTACGCCGCCCCAAGAAGTCCTACCACGCCGAGGTCTTCGGGACGTCCGACTGGAAGACCGACGGTGAATACAATTACTGCCCTCGGGATGTCCTGCTGCCGATCGGCAAGACCATCATTGAAGCGCCGATGGCCTTGCGCAGCCGCTACTTCGAACCTTTCGCCTACCGTGAACACCTGCAAGCGTATTTCGCCAGCGGCGCCAACTGGATCTCGGCCCCCAAGCCGCAACTGGGTGACAACACTTACCGGGTGAACCCGCGTGAAGGGTCGATCATTGCCAATGAGGAACCTATCTTCGATGCAGCCAACGTGCTGCGTATGGGGCGCGACATTCTTTACCTGGAGTCGCGCAGTGGCAATCGGCTGGGCTACGAATGGCTCAAGCGAGTGCTCGGTGATCAATACCGGGTGCACGCCCTCAGTGGGTTCTACGACGGTACGCACCTGGACACCACGATCACCCTGGTACGCCCCGGGTTGGTGGTGTTGAACCCTGAGCGTATCGCCAAGGACCAGGTGCCGGAAGTGTTCAAGCACTGGGACATTATCTGGGCGCCCGACATGGTGGACACCGGTTATTGCTGGTCCTACCCACGCGCATCCATTTGGCAGGGCATGAACTTCATCATGGTCAACCCGTCGTTGGCGGTGATCAACGACCAGCAAGTCCCGTTGATTCGTGCGCTGGAACGCCATGGCATCGATGTGGCACCGCTGAAGATGCGGCATGCCCGCAGTTTGAGCGGCGGCTTCCATTGTGTGTCCGTCGATATCCGTCGACGCGGCACGTTGGAAGACTACCGTTGATAAGGGGGCAGTGATGCAGATTCTGGATTACTACGCGGTTGCATTGTTCGTGATCGCCACCTGCGTCACGCCGGGGCCGAACAACGTGATGTTGATGTCCTCGGGCGCCAACTTCGGAATGGGCCGAACCCTGCGCCACGTGGCCGGGATCAACATCGGCTTTCCGTTGATGGTGGTGGCGGTCGGCCTGGGCGCCGGCGCGATTTTTCGGCAGTACCCGAGCCTGCATGATGGGTTGCAAGTGATCGGGGCGGTGTACCTGCTGTTTCTGGCTTATCAGATCGCCCGCTCGCCCACCGCGGACCTGGCTGACAAGTCCGGCAAGCCCCTGGGGTTCACTGGCGCGGCGTTGTTTCAGTGGGTCAATCCGAAAGCCTGGGTCATGGCGGTGGGCGCGGTGTTGGCTTACACGTCGCCCCTGGGCGGCTACACCCTGCAGGTTTTTTTGATTGCACTGTTGTTCTTTTTGTTCGGCACACCGTGCTCGATGGTGTGGGTGTTTTTTGGGCAGTACCTGCGGCGCTTCTTGACGCGGCCGCGGCATTTGAAGGTCTTCAATATCGCCATGAGCCTGGTGCTGGTGGTGTCGTTGATACCGGTCATAAAAAGTCTGCCATTCGCTCAAGGATGGTTTTGAAACGCCTAGAAAGTTGCTGTGCCGCTCACCGCTCGGTGGGCACAAGCAACTCCATGGATTGGCATGATGTGATGAGGATGCACACTTAAATGGCTATGTATGTTTTAGGGATATCTGCCTTCTATCACGACAGTGCTGCCGCCTTGGTCAAGGACGGTGTGCCCGTTGCTGCTGCTCAGGAAGAGCGCTTCACCCGTGTGCGTCACGATCCGGCATTCCCGGCCCAGGCGATTGCGTACTGCCTGGACGCCGAGGGGATTACCCTGGATGACCTGGAGGCTGTGGTCTATTACGAAGACCCTCAGGAGAAATTCTCCCGAGTGATGTCCTCCTTCGCCAGTGGCGGCATCGGCGGCGCCCGCACGTTTATCAATGCGATGCCGGAATGGATTCGTTGGAAGTGGAACGTGCTCAAGTTCGTCGATGAGCAGCTCGAGGCGCTGGGACGGGGCAAGGCGCCGCGCACCCAGGCGTCCCGGCATCACCGTTCTCACGCGGCCGCTGCGTTTTATCCCTCACCGTTCGAGAACGCCGCAGTGCTGTGCATCGACGGCATTGGCGAATGGCATTCGACGACCATCTGGCAAGGCCAGGGCTCCAGCCTTGAGCTGAAAAACTCGATTTCCTACCCGCATTCCCTGGGCCTGCTGTATTCGGCGATGACCTATTACTGTGGTTTCAAGGTCGATTCGGGGGAGTACAAATTGATGGGGTTGGCGCCGTATGGTCAACCCATCTATGCCGACAAGATTCGCGATGAACTGATCAATATCCGCCCCGACGGCTCGTTCACCTTGAACATGAAGTACTTCGAGTACCTGCGTGGTGAACGCATGGTCGGGGAGGCCTTCGAAGCGCTTTTCGAAGGGCCGATCCGCCAACCCGAAAGCCCGATATCGCAGCGTGAATGTGACCTCGCGGCGTCGATTCAAAAAGTCACCGAAGAGGTGGTCCTGGGGCTGGCGACGGCCGCCGTCAAGCAGACCGGCCAGCGCAATCTGTGCCTGGCCGGCGGGGTCGCATTGAACTGCGTGGCCAATGGCGTGCTTAGTCGCTCCGGGCGTTTTGACTCGATCTGGATCCAACCGGCAGCCGGGGATGCCGGTTGCGCCTTGGGTGCCGCGATGGATCATGCGGTCAAGCGCTGCGGCCGCCCGCACCTGGCCAGCAGCAAGTCGGACGCCATGAGCGGCAGCCTGTTGGGGCCGGGCTTCGGCGATGAAGAAATCGCCGCATTCCTGCTGGAAAACCAATACCCCTTCATTCGCTATGACGACAGCGGCCTGTATGACCAGGTCGCCAGCCGACTGGCCGATGGCGCTGTGGTGGGCTGGTTTCAGGGCCGTATGGAGTTTGGCCCGCGGGCCCTGGGCGCGCGCTCGATTCTCGGCGATGCGCGCAACCCGCAGATGCAACGCACGATGAACCTGAAGATCAAGTATCGCGAGTCGTTCCGCCCGTTTGCGCCAGCAGTACTGGCCGAGGACGCCGGGAATTATTTCGATATCTGTGAAAAAAGCCCCTACATGTTGATGGTCGCGCCCGTGTCGGACGCCATCAAAACCCCGCAATCGCTGCAAGAGGGTGGCCCGGAGCGTGGCTTGGGCAGCATCAACAATATTCGCTCGCAATTGCCGGCAGTAACCCATGTCGACCTGTCGGCGCGGGTGCAAACGGTGACCGAGGAAAACAACGCGCCGTTCACCTACCTGCTGCGCAGTTTCAAGCAGCGCACCGGGTGTTCGGTACTGGTCAATACCTCGTTCAACGTGCGTGGCGAGCCCATCGTGTGCAAGCCGGAGGAAGCGTATGCCTGCTTTATGCGCACGGAAATGGACGTTCTGGTACTCGGCCGTTACGTACTGGAGCGGCCGGGCCAGCCTGCCTTTGTTGAAAGCGTCGACTGGCGCAACGAAATCCCGCTGGACTGATCGTGACCCCTAACTTTCCGGAGCTTTTTCCATGCTGAGATTTCTCGCGTTTATCGTGTTCATGGTTGTACTCCTGCCCGTCGGGTTGACGCGCTCGGTGCTGCATTCCTCACGGTTTGGCCGTCGCTTCCACCAGGCGCCGTCCGCGTGGGATCACGCCGTCAATCAACCGTAACGCCATCGGCCTAAGGATCTGTGTCCATGTCAAAGGTGATTTACAAAAACCTCAATACCTCACCGATTCTTGCGGTGGGTGGCGCCGGGTGCTGGCTGGAGGATGCGGCGGGTAAACGCTACCTCGACACCTGTGGGGGTGTCGCGGTGTCGAGCCTGGGCCATGGCCACCCGCGCATCGTTGCGGCGTTCGAGCGGGAGGCGAAAAAACTCGCCTGGGCCCATGCCGGCAGTTTCACCACGGCGGCAGCGGAGGAACTGGCTGAACACCTGGTGGCCGGCAGCGGCGGCCTGGCGCGAGCGCAGTTTTTGTCGGGAGGCTCGGAGGTGATGGAGTTGGCGATGAAAATCGCCTACCAGTACCAGTGCGAGCGGGGGCTGCCGGATAAGTCGGTGTTTATTTCCCGGCGCCAGAGCTATCACGGCAGCACCCTGGGCACCCTGAGCATTTCCGGTAACCCGCAGCGTCAGTCGGTGTTTGGCCAGTTGTTCCCGGCGGCCGAGTTCGTGTCGCCGTGTTACGCCTACCGTGATCAGCGGCACGACGAAACTGAAGAGCAGTATGCAACCCGCCTGGCCGAAGAACTGGACCAGAAAATCCGCGCCTTGGGCAGCGAAAATGTCGCGGCGTTTTTCGCCGAAACCGTGGTGGGTTCGACCAGCGGCGCTGTTCCCCCGGTGCCGGGTTACTTTCGCAAAATCAAGGCGGTCTGCGAGCGTCACGATGTGCTGTTGATTCTCGATGAGGTGATGGCCGGGATGGGGCGCACCGGCCAGATGTTCGCGTATGCCGACGACGGCATCGTGCCGGACATGGTCGCCGTGGGCAAAGGCCTGGCGGCCGGTTACATGCCGATTTCAGCGCTGCTCATCAGTGAACAGGTGCATTCGGTGATGGCGCGGGGCTCGGGCGTATTGGGCAACGGCCAAACCCATGTCAACCATCCACTGGCCTGTGCCATCGCCCTGGAGGTGCAGCAGGTCATCGTTGAAGACGAACTGTTGGCCCGGGTGCGCCAGCGCGGCGAGCAGCTGCGCAGTTGGCTCAAGGAAAGCCTGAGTGACCTGGATACCGTTGGCGATGTGCGCGGGCGAGGGTTGTTTGTCGGGGTTGAATTTGTGCAAGACCGCGCCACCAAGGCGCCGTTCAAGGGCGGTGGTGCGTATGCGGCAGCGCTCAAGCAAGAGGCCTTGGCACGCGGCCTGCTGATCTACCCGGGCAGTGGCACCGTGCAGGGCGTACAAGGCAATCATGTGCTGTTTGCACCGCCATTTATCACCCGTGAAGACGAGCTGGCGCAAATGGTTGAACGGTTCAGTGCGGTGGTGCGGGCCGTGGCTCATTAGCCGTCAGGCGATGTATCGCGCGTTCACCCAAATTACGTAGAAATGGAGCAGTGAAGATGCAGACAATCGAGCCGTGCAAGGACAAAGTCCTGCTGTCGGTGTGCACCATGGACTGGTGCGATCATGGGGTGGAATTCGCCAAGACCGTGTTCTCCAACCTTGAGGTGTTTTGTTGGGACCCGGGTGATCCTTACCCTTATCACCTGGATAATTGGGAAGGCGACTGGATCATTTCCTACCGTGGCGATTTCATCTTCCCAGAGAGCATTTATAAAAATGCGCGCAAGGGTGCGATCAACCTGCACCCAGCGCCGCCCAAGTATCGCGGGCTGGGCAGTCAGCATTACGCAATTTACTACAACGATGAAACCTACGGCTCGACGTGCCACCACCTTGCGCCGTCGGTCGACAGTGGCCAGATCATCAATGTTGCGCGCTTCAATGTAGCGCCCGCCGAGACGGCATCGTCCCTGCGCCTGCATGTCGGGGCCTATTGCTTGCAGCAGTTTATTCATCTGCTGACCGACTACATCCTGGTGGGGCGACCGTTGCCGGTCTCGCCGGAGAACTGGGGGGAGCGGTTGTACAAACAATCGGAACTCAAACCCTGGATGGAGCAGATTCGTGCCCAAGAGCCGGATCATCGTTGTTTCAAGTAGTTTTTGGGCAAGTCACTTCAAGCCGCTTGTGGTTTGAAGTGTTCACTGCGCGTTGGCGCGACGGGTAAGAGAGCATCTATGTTCGAGTTTTCGAGTTTCGTGGCGGCACTGGGCGTCTACGTGATCGGCACCGCCAGCCCTGGGCCTGGCAATCTGGCGATCGCCAATACCTCCCTCAATTACGGGCGTACGCCAGGCCTGGCCTTGGCGGCCGGGGTTATTTCCGGGTCGCTGTGCTGGGGTGCGATGACCGCTGCCGGTGTCTCGGCGTTGTTGATGTCCAACACCCAGATCCTGCTGTGGCTGAAGGTACTGGGTGCGTGCTACTTGTTCTTCCTCGCCTGGAAGTCCATCCGTGGCGCACTGGCTCACAACGCCACCATGGTGGCACGGGTGCGGGAAAAACAGACCCGAAACCTGGGGTTCTATTTGCAGGGGCTGGGCATTCACTTGACCAACCCCAAGGCGGCCTTGACCTGGTTCACCGTGACCACCGTCGGGCTTAGCGCCAATGCGCCGGCCTGGACCAGTTTTGTGCTGGTGGCGGGCTGTGCGCTGTTGGGGTTTCTGATTTTTTGTACCTACGCCCTGGTATTTTCCGCCCATTCGGCGGAACCGTTTTTCACGCGGACGCGTAAATCATTCGGCCTGATTTGCGGCGCCTTCTATTCATTCGTTGCCATAGGCTTTCTCAGTTCACTGTTGTGACGCCGAATGCTTTCCTGAACCCACCCTGAAGAATCCACCTATTCCCTGTTGGTAAACTTTCCTACGGTTTACTCCCCCGGAGTCGGGGCGTAAACTCCGCGCGTTTTCATCAATAGCGGAGACCCTAAGTGGGTACTTGTTCGAGTGACAGTAGTCGGCCGGTTTCGGTAACCGGCACATACTTGGCAAGGTAACGCGCATTCTTCTGATGCCGTTGTCTCGCCAACAAAGCGAGAAGCGGCATCGCGGCAGCGGCCAGTCCTGGCACCTGCCCCAACCCCTCTCATCGACGCTGACCAGCACCTGATCGCAATCAGGAGGCTACGGACGCGCCTGCCTTTTATGGCCGGCGGGCCAAGCTGACTGTGCCTTTAAAAAGGGCGCAGTGCAGTCGGTCGTACCTGCACGAAGGTTTCCTCGCGCAGGAGTTACACCATGAACCTCACACTGCTGAAAGAGTTCTTCGCCGGTTTCCTGCGGACCCGGCACATTGCCCGGCATTTCCGACGCCTGGCGATGCTCGAGACCGTGACCGACGCCAACGTCAGCCGCGAAGTACCGCCGACCCTGGCGCAAACCCTGGTGGTCGCGGCCAACAGCAGTGCTGTGCAATTGCTGGGCAAATTGGGCAGCCATGTCGAGGGGTTGAGCACCCAGGATTCCGACGCCTTGCGCGTGCAGTACGGCCTCAACGAGGTCGAGCATGAGCAGCCGCTGCCGTGGCGGGTGCACCTGTGGCAGTGCTACAAGAACCCGTTCAACCTGCTGCTGACCTTGCTCGCGCTGATCTCCTTGCTGACGGACGACATCAAGGCGGCCACGGTGATTTTTTCCATGGTGGTGCTGTCGACCCTGTTGCGCTTCTGGCAGGAGGCGAAGTCGAACAAGGCTGCCGACGCCTTGAAAGCCATGGTGAGCAATACCGCGACGGTGTTGCGCCGCGATAAGGCCAAGCGCATTGAGCTGCCGATCAAACAATTGGTGCCGGGTGACCTGATCGTGCTGTCGGCCGGCGACATGATCCCCGCCGACTGCCGCGTGCTCAGCGCCAAGGACCTGTTTGTGAGCCAGGCGGCGATGACCGGCGAATCGATGCCGGTGGAGAAGTTCGTCCACCAGCACGACAGCCAGGCGCGTAACCCGCTGGACCTGGAAAACATCCTGTTCATGGGCACCAATGTGGTGTCCGGTGCGGCGACGGCGATTGTTCTGGCCACCGGCAACAGCACCTATTTCGGCGCGCTGGCGCAGCGCGTGACCGCCACTGACCGTGCGACCACCTCGTTCCAGCATGGCGTCAATAAAGTCAGCTGGTTGCTGATCCGCTTCATGTTTGTGATGGCGCCGCTGGTACTGTTCATCAACGGTTTCACCAAGGGTGACTGGACCGAAGCATTGCTGTTCGCGCTGTCGATTGCTGTGGGCCTGACCCCTGAAATGTTGCCGATGATTGTGACCTCCACGCTGGCCAAGGGCGCTGTGTTCCTGTCGCGCAAGAAGGTCATCGTCAAGCGCCTGGACGCGATCCAGAACTTCGGCGCCATGGACGTGCTGTGCACCGACAAGACCGGCACCCTGACCCAGGACAAGATTTTCCTGGCGCGCCATGTGGACGTGTGGGGCGAAGAGTCTGATGACGTGCTGGAAATGGCCTACCTCAACAGCTACTACCAGACCGGCCTGAAAAACCTGCTGGATGTGGCGGTGCTCGAACACGTTGAAGTGCACCGCGACTTGCAAGTCGGCACGGCGTTCCAGAAGGTCGATGAGATTCCGTTCGACTTCAACCGGCGTCGCATGTCGGTGGTGGTGGCCGAGCAGGGCCAGCCACACCTGTTGATCTGCAAAGGCGCGGTGGAAGAGATTCTGTCGGTGTGCAACACCGTGCGCCATGGTGAGACCAACGAAGCGCTGACCGATGAGTTGCTGGCGCGCATTCGCCAGGTGACGGCGGCCTTCAACGAAGAAGGCCTGCGCGTCGTGGCGGTGGCTGCGCAGCCCATGGCGGCGGGGCGCGACACCTACAGCCTGGCGGATGAAAAAGACCTGACGCTGATCGGCTATGTCGCCTTTCTCGACCCACCCAAGGAGAGCACCGCGCCGGCACTCAAGGCCCTGAAAGCCCACGGCGTGGCGGTCAAGGTGCTGACCGGTGACAACGAACTGGTGACGGCCAAAATCTGCCGCGAAGTGGGCCTGGAACAACAGGGCTTGCTGATGGGCAACGATATTGAAGACATGACCGACGCCGAGCTGGCCAAGGCCGTGGAAACCACCAATGTGTTCGCCAAGCTGACACCCAGCCACAAGGAGCGCATCGTGCGCCTGCTCAAGGCCAACGGGCATGTGGTGGGGTTTATGGGCGACGGTATCAACGACGCGCCGGCATTGCGCACGGCGGATATCGGTATTTCGGTGGACAGCGCCGTGGACATTGCCAAGGAAGCGGCTGACATCATCCTGTTGGAAAAGAGCCTGATGATCCTGGAGGAGGGCGTGCTCGAAGGCCGCCGCACCTTCGCCAACATGCTCAAGTACATCAAGATGACCGCCAGTTCCAATTTCGGCAATGTGTTCTCGGTGCTGGTGGCCAGTGCGTTTATCCCGTTCCTGCCGATGTTGCCGATGCACCTGCTGGTGCAAAACCTGCTGTATGACATTTCGCAGATCGCGATTCCGTTCGATAACGTCGACGACGAAATGCTCGCCAAGCCGCAGCGCTGGCAGCCGGGTGAAGTGGGGCGGTTCATGCTGTTTTTCGGTCCGATCAGTTCGATCTTTGACATCACCACGTTTGCACTCATGTGGTATGTGTTTGATGCCAACACGCCCGATCACCAGACCCTGTTCCAGTCAGGCTGGTTCGTGGTGGGGCTGCTGACCCAGACGCTGATCGTGCACATGATCCGCACCCCGAAAATCCCGTTCCTGCAAAGCCGGGCGGCGATGCCGTTGATGGTGATGACCGGTGTGATCATGGCTGTGGGGATTTTCCTGCCGATGGGGCCGCTGGCGCACTACTTCAAATTGCAGGCGCTGCCGTCGTTGTACTTTGTGTTCCTGCCGCTGATTTTGCTGGCGTACATGGCGCTGACCCAGGCGGTGAAAGGCTTCTATATCCGTAAGTTTGGCTGGCAATAACCGGCCTTATTCCGTAATACCGTTGGCCCATGTGGGAGCAGGCAAGCCAGCGCCCACATGGGCCAACGGTGCAATCAGCTTGCTGCTGCATTCAAGGAGATTTTTTATGCAAGCCATCAACAACATCAACCTCACCACCCTGGTCGACACGTTGGTCAGCCTCACCGCGGCGTTTATCCTCGGTGGCTTGATCGGCTTCGAGCGTCAGTACCGCCAGCGCACGGCGGGCTTGCGCACCAACGTGCTGGTGGCGGTGGGCGCGGCGATTTTCGTCGACATGGCCAACCGCCTGGGCGGTGCGGAAGGTGCCGTGCGGGTCGTCGCGTATGTGGTCTCGGGCATCGGCTTTCTGGGGGCCGGCGTGATCATGCGTGAGGAAGGTAATGTGCGCGGGCTCAACACCGCTGCCACGCTCTGGGCCTCGGCGGCGGTGGGGGCTTGTGCAGGGGCCGACCTGATTCTGGAAGCGCTGCTCGGCACGCTGTTTGTGCTGGCGGCCAATACTTTGCTGCGGCCGATCGTCAATAACATCAACCGTCAGCCATTGGACGTGGTGTCGGCAGAGGTCACCAACATCCTGTATGTCATCGCACGGCGCAGCCAGCAACAGGCGGTGATGGTATTGCTGGAAGCCGAGTTGGCGCGCTGCAACTACCCGGCCAGCGACGTCGACGTACGCCCATTCGGCAGCGAAGAAGTGGAAATCGAGGCCACCCTTGCCGCCACGTCAGTCGATGGTGACGAACTGGATGCACTGGTGGCGCGTATCTCCACATCGACCCTGGTGGTGCAGGCCTTCTGGAGCCCGAGTACCACCGACTAGCCTGCGCCTGCAAAGCATGACCAGGCGTTGGCTTGGGAATGCTTTCGCGAGGAAAAGTCCTACATTTGGTTGGGACTATCCCTTCGATTGAAACGTCATTTCGTTGCTAAGGTTGCGCCCTTGCAACTAGCCAGCGGCAGCCGTTTGGCTGTACGTGTTCGGCCTGTTTTCAATCGAAAGGGACCAGGCATAGCCTGGCTATCGTCCTGAGTGGGGGCAGCACCGCTGGTCGGCACTGTCATTTCTCACAGGTACCTGTGTCCCGTGTGGTGTGTAAGTCTACTTACCTCTCAGGGGAGTGTTATGAGCAAAGCGTTAATAGTTGACGATCACCCGTTTATCCGCAAAACCGTCCGCCATCTGCTGACGCTGGAAGGCTTCACTGACATTGATGAAGCGGGTAATGGTGCCGATGCCGTGCAGAAGGCCAGAGAGGGGCGCCCAGCCTTGATCATTCTCGACTTGGCAATCCCGAAGCTGGGGGGGCTGGAGGTGATCGGCCGAGTCAAGGCGCTGGGCTTGCCGTGCAAGATTCTGGTACTGACGTCGTACCTTCCGGAGTTCTTTTCCTCGCGTTGCATGCGTGCTGGCGCGATGGGGTTTGTCGCCAAGACAGGGGAACTGGACGAGCTGCAAAAAGCGATCAAGGCCGTGATGTCCAACTACAGCTGCTTTCCCAGTTTGCCAAGCAGTTCGGTACGCCGTGATGATTTGCAGTCTACGGAGTTGGAGCTGGTGCAGTTGCTGTCGGATCGCGAGCTGGCGGTGTTGCAGATGCTGGCGCTGGGGTTGGGCAATAACGAAATCGCCAATCAAATGCTGCTGAGCCACAAGACCATCAGTACCTATAAGACGAGGCTCAAGGAGAAGCTGCGCATGTCGTCCGTGGTACACATGGCCAAGTTTGCCCAGCGTAATCATCTGATCTGATTTGAAATGACCCATGCCCAGGTTCGAGGGTTCATCACTACGCTGTTGATGAGCCTGCTTCCGATGATGGCTGCGGCCCTTGATGAGCCCCATACCCTGCGGTTGCTGGGGCACTCCAACGTTGACGGTACAGGCCCATCCGTGGTGTTGGGGGAAGCGGACTGGCATTGGCTGCGCGAGCGGCGAACATTGTTGATGGGGGTTTCCGCTCCCGATTACGGGCCTTTCGAACTGACCAATAACAACGACGAGCTTGAAGGCGTCACGGCTGACTATGCGAAGTTGTTCGCACAGTCGCTGAATATCACCGTTGAGGTCCGGCGCTACGATACGCGCGATGAAGTGATCGAGGCGCTCAAGCAGGGCGCCATTGATTTCCTGGGATCGGCCAACGGATTTGAAGCAGGTGACCCACAGTTGGTGCTGTCGCGCTCCTATGCCAATGATCAACCGATCCTGGTTACCCGTACCGGAGACACCCAATCCCTGAGTGTCGACCTGGCAGGCAAGCGCGTGGCGATGCTCTATCACTACATGCCGCCCGATGTCGTAGAGGCTTTTTACCCCAAGGCCCACGTGGAACTGTTTCCCTCTATCTTCGAAGCCATCGGCGCCGTTGCATTCGGCCGCGCCGATGTTTATCTCGGGGATGCCATCACCGCCAACTACCAGATCAACCGTAACCACCTCAACAATGTGCAAATGGCGGATTTTTCCATCCTGGAATCCAACGCCTTCGCGTTCGCCGTTACCCGCGACAACACTCGCCTGCTGCGTATCATCAATACTGCGCTGAGGTCGATCTCGGTTAACGAACAGATGGAAATCTTGCGCCGTTGGAGTGCAGGTAACCTTGGCTTTCTGGGGGCCGAACGGCTGCACTTGAGCCGCAGTGAACAGCGCTGGCTCGAGAAGCACCCGCGGGTCCGAGTGGTTGCGTCCGACCTGATGCTGCCATTGGCATCCTTCACGGCACAGGGGCAATTAGAGGGGCTGAGTGCGGACGTTTTATCGAGGATCAGCCTGCGTACCGGTTTGAAGTTCGATGTGGTCTCCGGCGGTTCGATGCCCGAGCAAATTGACGCGGTCAGTAAGGGCCGGGCAGACATGATGGCGGTGGTGGCGCCGAGCATCGAAGACTCTGATCAGGTGCGTTTTACCCGGCCCTACCTGACCAACCCCCTGGTGCTGGTCAGCCGCAGCGACTACCCCGGCACGATGACCTTGGAGGACATGATCGGAAAACGTCTCGCGGTGACCAGCGGCAACGCGCTGCGTGAGGTCATCAATCGGGACTACCCCGGTATCCACTTTGTGGAGGCCGGGAGCCCTACGCAGGCCATGGCCCTGGTGGCCAACGGCAGTGCCGATGCGGCCGTCAATTCGTTGATCTATGCGCGTTACCTTATTGCCTTTCAGTACCGTGACCGCTTGCGCGTGACCAGCACGGTGGGCTCTGATCCGGTACGCATGACGTTCGGGGTCAACCGTGGCGAGTTGGAGTTGTACTCGATATTGGACAAGGCGTTGCTGAGCATCAGCCCTCAGGAAATGGATGAGTTGGCCAACCCATGGCGTGCCGATGTGATCATCGAAGACCATTGGTTGCGCCATCGCAGTGCGATTATCCAAGGGTTTGGCCTGGCGGCGGTATTGCTGCTGGTAACCCTGGGGTGGGCGATTTACCTGCGCAGTCTGATACGCAAACGTGCCCAGGCCGAGCGGGCATTGAGCGACCAGATGCGCTTTATGGGGGTACTGATCGACGGTACGCCTCATCCGATTTACGTGCGTGACCGCCAGGGCCGGCTGATGGCTTGCAACAGTGCGTTCCTGGACGTCTTCGGCTTCAAGCTCGAAGCGATGATCGGCAAGACGGTGACAGAAACCGACACCGGCAACCCGCCGCAGGCCCAATCTTTCCATGAGGATTACCTGCGGCTGATGGAGCGTGGCGAGCCGCAGATTCATGATCGGGTACTCAGGTTGCCCGGTGGCAAGGTGTTGACCATTTACCACTGGATGCTGCCGTACCGTGATGGCGACGAGAACGTCGTGGGCATGATTGCCGGTTGGGTGGATGTGAGCGAGCGCCAGCGGCTCCTGGGCCAGTTGCAGGAAGCCAAGGAGGAAGCCGATGCCGCCAACCGTGCCAAGACCACGTTCCTGGCGACCATGAGCCACGAAATCCGCACGCCCATGAACGCCGTGATCGGCATGATCGAGTTGGCGCTTGCCAACGCCGAGCAGGGGCACGCCGACCGCGATGCCTTGGCCGTCGCTTCGGTTGCGTCCCACAGCATGCTGGAATTGATTGGCGATATTCTGGATATTGCCCGGATCGAGTCTGGCCACCTGTCTCTTGCCCTGGAGTCAGCCAACCCGCACGAACTGTTGATGTCGGTGGCACGGGTATTCGAAGGGCTGGCGCGGGCCAAGGGCCTGTCGCTGCAGGTAGAGCTTGACCCACTGATTGACTGCCCGGTGTTGATCGACCCGTTGCGGTTCAAGCAGGTGGTCTCCAACCTGCTGAGCAATGCCATCAAGTTCACCGCCGATGGCCAGGTGCGGTTGGGCGCACACAGTCCTGCGGCGCCTGATGCAGACCATCTGAGCCTCAGGTTATGGGTAGAAGACACCGGCATTGGCATCAGCGCCGAGGACCAGCAGCGCCTGTTCAACCCGTTTATCCAGGGCAGCAATACCGAGCAGTCGGCGCGCAGCGGGTCGGGTTTGGGCTTGGTGATCAGCCGTAATCTGTGCGAAATGATGGCCGGGAAGCTGCAGTTGAGCAGTGTGCTCGGGCAGGGTACGCGGGTGGATGTGACGTTGACACTTGCCAGGACGGCTGCCTTGCCGCCCGAGGTTTCGGCCCCGGCCCCAGCCGTCCGGCCGACCCGTGTACTGGACATTCTGGTCGTGGATGACTACCCGGCTAACCGCTTGCTGCTGGCCCGGCAACTGAGCTTTCTGGGGCATCGCATTATCACTGCCGAAGAGGGGGTTCAGGGGTTTGAGCGTTGGCAAACCCAGCATCCCGACGTGGTGATTACCGATTGCAACATGCCCCTCAAGGATGGCTATGCCTTGGCACGTGGTATTCGTGCGCAAGAGCGTGAGCAAGGGCTGGAACCCTGCCTGCTGCTGGGTTTTACCGCCAATGCACAACCGGAAGAAACCGAGCGCTGTCGGCAGGCGGGCATGGATGGTTGCCTGTTCAAACCGGCCGGGCTTGAGGACTTACGCTCGGCGCTGGCCTCGCTTGCGTTCAGCCCAGGCGTACCCGACGTTGATGGGGTATTGGATTTGGGTTCGCTAAGGGTCGTCACGGGGGACGATCAAGTAGCGCTCAAGGAACTCTTGAACGCGTTGCTCGACAGCCTGGAAGCTGACCGCGTGAGGCTCCCGTTGCTGCAGCGCCAGGTCAGTTTTCGCGGGCTGCATGACCTCGCTCATCGAGTCAAGGGCGGGGCGCGAATGGTCAAGGCCCAAGCGCTGACCACCTGTTGCGAAACGTTGGAGAGGGTCTGCGAACGACAGGAGCGCACCGCACTGGGGGCTGCGATTGAAGCGGTAGACGAGGCGATTGACGATTTGCATAAACGACTGAGTGACTACTGCAATCCTTCATGACTGCGGTTTACGGTCATTCGGTGAATTTGGGAGAACTCCTACGTGAAGGGGGAACTTGGCTGATTTTGTCTTCTGGATATGTCTGGAAAATGAGCCGCTCTCATTGACGAGTACTGCCAGCCCAGGGGTTTGCCATGCCGAACAAAGCACTGACCATCCTGATTGCCGATGAACAGCACCTGCAACGGCTGTACATCGAAAAAATGCTCAATCAGTTGGGGTACCACCGGATTGTGCCGGTGCAAACCTACGAAGAAGTCCAGATTCTCACCGCAGTCCCGGCCGAACCCTTCGATGTCTTGATCATCAATGCGGGGCTTGCCGCTCATGTCTGCGGGCCGCAGCCCCAGGTGCGCCATGTGTTGCTCTACGATCACCTGGACCCAGGCCAACCCGCTGGCGCAATGCCGTCTGTGCTGGTACGCCTGCCCGGAGTGCCGGACAACGTCAACCTTGAACATTTCATGGACATCATCGACCCACCCGAGGCCGCCACGGGCCTGCGGGTGTTGCCGTGGCTGCGGGAGTTATCCTGCAGGCCGATAGCGGGGGTTTAATCCCACTTCGGCGCAATGCCCTTGGGGCTGGTCAAGCGGTGGCCACGTTCCAGGCCAGCAATCTGCGCCATGTCGGCAGCGCTCAAGGTCAGTTGCAGGGCCTTGAGGTTACTCTCCAGGTTGGCGCGTTTGGTCGACGACGGGATTACCGCATAGCCCAACTGCATGGCCCAGGCCAACGTCACTTGCGCAGGGGTGGCCTGATGGTGTTCGGCGATTTGCTGGAGCACCGGGTCTTTCAGCACTTCACCGTAGGCCAGGGTCATGTACGACGTGATTTGAATGCCCTGGGCGGTAGCGAAATCCACGACCTTCTGGTTTTGCAGATACGGGTGCAGTTCGACCTGGTTGGTGGCGATGTTCTCGGCGCCCACCGCAGCAATGGCCTGCTTCATCAGGTCAATGGTGAAGTTGGAAATACCGATCTGGCGCGTCAGGCCCAGGCGCTTGGCTTCAAGCAACTGGCCCATGAATTCGGCCACGGGGACTTGGTCTTCCGGTGACGGCCAGTGGATCAGGGTCAGGTCCAGGTAGTCGGTCTTCAGTTTGCTCAGGCTTTCACGCAGGCTGGGAATCAACAAGCCATCGGCAAAATTGGACACCCAGATCTTGCTGGTGATGAACAATTCATCACGCGGCACGCCACTGGCGGCGATGGCGTTGCCGACATCGGCTTCGTTCTCATAGATCTGCGCGGTGTCGATGGCGCGGTAGCCCAGTTCCAGGCCGTTGCTCACGGAATCGATGACCACCTGGCCTTGCAGGCGGAAGGTGCCGAGGCCGAAGGCGGGAACGTTTTGGGTCGGGATAGACATCAGTAACTCCAGAAGGGGGGTGAACAATGGAGTCGAGTATCCCCGCGTCGTTCCTTCGGAAAAACCGCCGAACCCGAAAAGGACTCTTTACCAAAAGTCACGAGTGGCGTTGCTGCGGATGCTGGATCGGGTGTCGCCCGGTTACCGCGACTGAGGTAGAGTCGTGCAGCCGACTCAACCGCAGGAAATCGCCGTATGACCCAGGAATCCCGTTTCTCCCGCATGGAGCCGGAATTGCGCAAGGCCAATCTGGTCCAGGCGACGCTCACTTGCCTCAAGCGCGATGGCTTCCAGGGCGCGTCGATTCGCAAGATAAGCGCCGAGGCCGGGGTGTCGGTGGGGCTGATCAGTCATCACTATTCGGGCAAGGATGAGCTGGTGGCCGAGGCCTATCGCACGATCACCGCCCAAGTCATGAGCCTGTTGCGCGAGACCATGGCCAAGGCGCCACCGCAACCGCGGGAACGTTTGTCGGCGTTGTTTCGCGGCTCCTTTTCCCCACAACTGCTCGACCCGCAACTGCTGGACGCCTGGCTGGTATTCTGGGGCGCGGTCAAGACGGCCCCGGCGATCAACCAGGCCCACGAACATTCCTATGGCGAGTACCGCACCATCATGCGCTCGGCCCTGACGGACATGGCCAGGGAGGAGGGGTGGAAACAGTTCGACGCCGACCTGGCCGCCATCGGCTTGAGCGCCTTGCTCGATGGGTTGTGGTTGGAGTCGGGGCTCAACCCGGGCACCTTTACGCCGGCGCAGGGCATCCAGATTTGCGAAGCCTGGGTCGACGGCTTGCAGAGTGGCGGTCGCCAACGTTACCAGCTCAAAACCTGAGCCTTTCTCACCGCCTGGACGCAATGTCCAGGTCGATATTTCCCCCCTGAAAATATTTGCAGTTTGCCGATTGCCTCCTTGCTGAACACTCGTTTAGTATCTCGCCATGTCGCACCCCTCAAGCCAATTAAAATAATTCGAGGAAGCCATGACTACCGATTCGCCCGTGCTTACCCATGTGCAAGCAGGCGTTGCCTGGATCACCCTCAACCGGGTGGCCCAGCGCAATGCACTGGACATCCCGACCCTCAAGCACCTGCATGCCTTGCTCGATACGCTCAACACCGACAGCGCCGTGCGTGCGGTGGTCTTGACTGGCAACGGGCGTAGCTTCTGCGCCGGTGCCGACCTGGCGGAGTGGGCCGAAGCCGAAGCCCGTGGCGCCCTGGAAACCTACGGCTGGACCGAAACCGCCCACGCCCTGATGACCCGCCTGCACACCCTCGACAAACCCACCCTTGCTGCGATCAACGGCACCGCCGTCGGCGCCGGCATGGACCTCACCTTGTGTTGCGACCTGCGCATCGCCGCGCAGTCGGCACGCTTCAAGGCCGGCTACACCAGCATGGCTTACTCGCCGGATGCCGGTGCCAGTTGGCACTTGCCGCGCCTGATCGGCAGCGAACAGGCCAAGCGCCTGCTGTTCCTCGATGAACTGTGGAGCGCCGACCGCGCACTGGCTGCAGGGTTGGTGGGCGAGGTGGTCGCCGATGATCAACTCCACGCCCACGCCACCGAGTTGGCGACGCGCCTGGCCAACGGCCCGACCTTCGCCTTCGCCCAGACCAAGGCCCTGATTCGCGAAGGCGCCGATCGCAGCCTGCCCGAGCAACTGCAGGCCGAACTGGCCGCTGGGTTGTTGTGTGGACGCAGCGCCGATGGTGCTGAAGCCCTGCGCGCAGCCATGGAAAAACGCCTCCCGAACTTCTGCGGCAAATAACAACAACACCCCCCGAGCAGGTAGCGCCATGAATTTCCAACTCAGCCAAGAACAAGACATGTTGGTGGACGCGGTACGCAGTTTTGTGATCAAGGAATTGCTGCCCCATGAGGCGGCGGTGGACCGCGCCGATGAGGTCTCGCCGGCGCTTGCTGCGCAGATTCGTGACAAGGCCATCGCTGCTGGTTTCTATGCCTTCAACATGCCCGAAGAGGTCGGTGGTGGCGGCCTCGATTACCTGTCCCAGGCGCTGATCGAACGGGAGTTGTCCAAGGTGTCGTGGGCACTGCATGTGTTTGTCGCGCGCCCCTCGAAAATCCTCATGGCCTGCACTGGCGCACAGATTGAGGACTACTTGTTGCCCTGCGTGCAGGGCAAGAAAATCGACTGCTTCGCGCTGACCGAGCCGGGTGCCGGCTCGGATGCCAACGCCATCAAGACCCGTGCCGTGCGCAGCGGCGATGACTTCGTGATCAACGGCAGCAAGCACTTTATCAGCCATGCGGGGCACGCCGATTTCGCCATCGTGTTTGCCGTGACCGACACCTATGAATACAACGGGCGCCCACGCAATGAGGTGACCTCGTTTCTGGTGGACCGGGGTACCCCGGGCATGACCATCCGCCGAGGTCCCAAGTGCGTCAGCAACCGCGGCTATCACACCTATGAGATGTTCTTCGACGAGTGCCGCGTCCCGGCGTCCAAGGTGCTCGGTGAAGTGGGCAAAGGCTGGGATGTCGCCAATGCCTGGCTCACCGCAGGGCGCGTGATGGTCGCCGCCAATTGCGTCGGCCAGGCTCAGCGGGCGCTGGACGTATCGCTGCAATGGGCGGCGGATCGCAAGCAGTTCGGCCAGCCCATCGGTACCTATCAAGGCGTGAGTTTCAAGCTGGCGGACATGGCCACGCAGATTCGCGCTGCCGAGTTGTTGACCCTGCACACTGCCTGGAAGATGGACCAGGGCCGCATGACCGACGGCGAGGCCGGCATGGCCAAATTGTTTGCCAGCGAAACCCTGGGCAAGGTCGCCGACGAAGCCGTGCAGATTTTCGGCGGCATGGGCTTGATGGATGAAGGACCGGTGGAGCGCATCTGGCGCAACGCACGGATCGAGCGGATCTGGGAAGGCACTTCGGAAATCCAGCGCCATATCATTGCGCGCGAACTGTTGCGGCCGCTGTTGCGCTGATCGGCGCGGAGAACGCTTATGTCCCAGGCTATTCGCGATAACCTCAAGCGCCTGCTGGCGCCCCGGCATCTGGCATTTGTCGGCGGGCGCAGCATGGCTCGCGCCCTAAAGCGCTGCGCCGACGGCGGGTTTACCGGGCAAATGTGGCTGGTCAACCCGCAGCATGACTGCCTCGACGGCATCCCTTGTGTCCGCCGCGTGGCTGATCTGCCGTGCGGCCCGGATGCGGTGTTTGTCGCCACCAACCGTGAACTGACATTGACCTGCATCGCTGAACTCGCCGCCATCGGCACGGGCGGAGCTATTTGCTACGCCTCAGGGTTTGCCGAAACCGGCGCCGACGGTGCAGCCTTGCAACAGCAGTTGCTAGAAGTGGCAGGCGACATGGCCTTGCTCGGCCCCAACTGCTACGGCCTGTTGGACTACCTGCACAACTCGGCATTGTGGCCGGTGGCCCATGGCGGCAAGACGGTCGAGAAGGGCGTCGCGGTACTGACCCAGAGCGGCAACTTTGCCTACAACCTGTCGATGAGCGACCGCTCATTGCCGGTCGCCTACATGGCTTCAGTGGGTAACCAGGCACAACTGGGCGTGGCCGAATTGATGGACGTGTTGCTCGACGAACCGCGCGTTACCGCCATCGGCCTGCACCTGGAAGGCCTGAAAAATGTGCCGGGTTTTGCCCGTGCGGCGCACAAAGCCCTGGAAAAAGGCATTCCGATCATCGCACTGAAAACCGGCGTCTCGCAGCTAGGCGCCGAGCTGGCATTAAGTCACACCAGTTCACTGTCCGGCTCCGATGCGCTGTACGACAGCTTGTTTGCACGTCTGGGCGTGATCCGGGTGAGCGGGCCGGTGAGTTTTGTCGAAACCTTGAAGGCGGCGGCGTGCGGCAACCTGCCGGCAGGAAATCGCCTGATCGCGCTGGCCTGTTCCGGTGGTGATGCTGGGCTGATTGCCGATTACGCCGAGCGCAACCATCTGGCCCTGCCGAAACTTGACGCAGGCCAGCGTGCTGAACTGGCGCAGGTGCTGCCCAGCTACGCCAATCTGGTCAACCCATTGGATTTCACCACCGCCATCTGGGGCGACCGTGAAGCACTCCATAGCATGCTCGACACGGCCCTGCGCACCGACGCAGATGCCGCCATGCTGGTGCTGGATTACCCGGCCGAATTTACCGGCGAGCGCCAGGAATGCGACCTGCTGTTGGCGCTGTTTTGCGCAGCGCTCGGCCGACATGGCAAGAGCGGTTTCGTCACCTCGGCGTTTCCCGAGCTGTTGCCGGTCCATGCCCGCGAACGCCTGCATGCCCACGGCATTCCCGCCTTGCAGGGGGTGGAAGATGCGCTCGCGGCATGGGGCCGGATTGCTGGCTACCAAAACCATCGTCGCGTCTTGCTTGAGCGGGGCGAATCGATCCTCGAACCGCTGTGCCCACAAGCCCTCGATGGCCATGGCGCGGCCCTGGATGAATGGGCGTCCAAACAGGCATTACGCGCGTTTGGCTTGCCCACTCCACCGAGTGTGTTGAGTACGCCGGAACGCGCGATTACCGATGCACAGGTGTTGGGCTACCCGTTGGTGCTCAAGGCAGTCAGCACCGATTTACCGCATAAAACCGAAGCCGGGGCGGTGGCGCTTAACCTGCCAGACGCAGCCGCTTTAAGCGCTGCGATTGAGCAGATGCGCGGGCAAATCGCCGCGTATGCACCCGGCGTTGCCTTCGATCGACTGCTATTGGAGTCCATGGCAGCCCAGCCCTTGGCCGAGTTGATCGTAGGCATCAAGCGTGAAAACGACTTCGGCCTGGCCCTGGTGATTGGCGCCGGTGGCATCCTGGTGGAACTGCTCAAGGACAGCCGCAGCCTGTTGCTGCCCACCACTGACGAGGCGATTGGCAACGCGTTGCTCAGCCTGCGCAGCGCCGCTTTGCTGCAAGGTTTTCGCGGGCGTGAGGTGGCGGATATGGACGCGTTGGTCTCGGCGATTCGCGCGGTGGCTGACTACGCCTGTGCCAATGCCGAACGGTTGCTGGAACTCGATGTGAACCCATTGCTGGTCAATGCCCAAGGCGCCACGGCGGTCGATGCATTGATTCGACTAGGAGATGGCTATGCAAGATAAAATGGTGACCGGCGGCCAGGCGCTGGTGCGGTTGTTGGCCAACTATGGCGTCGACACGGTGTTCGGCATTCCCGGTGTGCACACCTTGGAACTGTATCGCGGCCTGCCCGGCAGCGGCATTCGCCACGTGCTCACGCGCCACGAACAGGGCGCCGGTTTTATGGCCGACGGCTATGCACGAGTCAGTGGTAAACCCGGCGTGTGTTTTGTCATCACCGGCCCTGGCGTCACCAATGCCGCAACCGCCATCGGCCAGGCCTATGCCGATTCCATTGCGATGCTGGTGATCTCCAGCGTCAACTCCACCGCCAGCCTCGGCAAAGGCTGGGGCAGCCTGCACGAGACCCAGGATCAGCGGGCGATCACCGCTCCCATCACCGCGTTTTCGGCGGTGGCATTGAGTGCCGAGGATCTGCCCGAGCTGATCGCCCGTGCCTACGCGGTGTTCGACAGCGAGCGGCCACGGCCGGTGCATATTTCGGTGCCGCTGGATGTGTTGGCGGCACCGGTCAAAAGGGATTGGAGCAATGAGGTGGTCCGCCGTCCAGGGCGTGGTCTGCCATCGGCCGACGTGCTGGAGCAGGCAGTGGCCGCGCTCGCGGCGGCCAAACGGCCGATGATCATTGCCGGCGGGGGCGCATTGGCAGCAAGCGAGGCGTTACAGCGTTTGAGTACGCGCCTGGCGGCGCCGTTTTTTACCAGCGTTGCGGGTAAGGGACTGCTGCCGATCAACGATCCGCTGAATGCCGGTTCCACCCTGTGTGTCGAACCGGGCTGGCAACTGATCAGCGAGGCCGATGTGGTGCTGGCGGTCGGTACGGAAATGGCTGACACCGATTATTGGCGCGAGCGTTTGCCAATCAAGGGTGAGCTGTTACGGGTGGATATCGACCCGCGCAAATTCAATGATTTCTACCCCTGCACGCTGGCGTTGCACGGCGATGCCAACCAGACCGTGTTGGCCTTGCTCGAGGGGTTACCGCCTGCACCGCGCCACGCAGACGCGTCGATCAAAAAGGTCGCAACATTGCGCCAGGCGGTAGCGCTTGGGCACGGCCCGCTACAGGCCATTCATCAAGCCATTCTTGACCGCATCGAGGCCGAACTGCCTGCCAACGCGTTCATCAGCAGTGACATGACCCAACTGGCCTACACCGGCAACTACGCTTACCCAAGCCGCGCCCCGCGCAGCTGGTTGCACCCCACCGGCTACGGCACCTTGGGCTATGGCTTGCCCGCCGGCATCGGCGCCAAGTTCGGTGCGCCGCTGCGCCCCGGCCTGGTGTTAGTGGGGGACGGCGGTTTTCTCTACACCGCCCAGGAACTGGCGACCGCCGTGGAGGAACTGGACAGCCCGTTGGTGGTGCTGTTGTGGAATAACGACGCCCTTGGTCAGATCCGCGACGACATGCTGAGCCTGGATATCGAACCCATCGGTGTGCTGCCGCGCAACCCGGATTTTGCGCTGTTTGCCCAGGCGTTCGGTTGTGCCGTGTACCAACCCAAGAGCCTGGATGAATTGCAGACGGACTTGCGCAACGGCTTCAAACGCAATGGCGTGACGTTGATCGAGCTCAAACATGCCTGTGCCTGTTGACCCATACAGGCGCGGGACCCTGGGCGAAAACAACCAAAGGCGCACCGGCCTGCTGTTTTTATCGGAAGTGAAAATGGCCCCCGAATGGCTTGATCATTTGCTCGCCCAACGGGCGGCGTACAGCGTTTGAGGAGTTCACATGAAGGTTTTGATTGTTCACGCCCACCCTGAGCCGCAGTCCTTTACCGCTGCGTTGCGCGACCAGGGCGTGACCACGCTGCAAGGCCTGGGGCATCAGGTGCAGGTGAGTGACTTGTATGCCATGCAGTGGAACCCGGTGGCGTCGGCGGCTGATTTTTCCACGCGAGAGAATCCCGAGTATCTAGTGTATGCACTGGAGCAACGCCTGGGTGTAAAAAAACAGTCGATCGCGGCGGATATTCAGGGCGAGTTGGACAAGGTGCTATGGGCCGACCTGCTGATCTTCAATTTTCCGATCTTCTGGTTCTCTATGCCTGCAATGCTCAAGGGCTGGGTCGACCGCGTGCTGGTGTCCGGTGTGTGTTATGGCGGCAAGCGGCTCTATGATCAGGGCGGTTTGGCGGGCAAGCGTGCGCTGGTCACGGTGACCTTGGGCGGGCGCGAACACATGTTCGGTGAAGGCGCGATTCACGGGCCGCTGGAGGATATGTTGCGGCCGATCCTGCGCGGTACGTTGGCGTATGTCGGGTATGAGGTGCTGGCGCCGTTTGTGGCGTGGCATGTGCCGTATATCAGCGACGAGGCGCGGCGTGATTTTCTGCTGGCGTATGAGCAGCGGCTACAAGGGCTGGTGGATGAACAGCCCTTGGTGTTTGCGCAACTGGCGCAGTTTGATGAGGCGCTGTACCCACTTTCCTGAGCCCGGCGACGTTCAACTGTGGGAGCTGGCAAGCCAGCTCCCACAGTTTGATTCTCATCGGTCAGTCGGCTTTGCTGTGCGCGCGAAGGCGCTCGGCCGCACTGCGCAACAACTGCTCGGTACTGTTCCAGCCCAGGCAACCATCTGTCACCGACACGCCGTACTTCATCGACGCACTCAACGGTTGGCAACCTTCGAACAGATGACTTTCGAGCATCATGCCGATCAGCGAGGTGTCACCCTGCAGGCGCTGTTCCAACACGTCGTTGAACACCGCCGGTTGACGCAACGGGTCCTTGCCACTGTTGGCGTGGCTGCAATCGACCATAATCCCCGCCGCGACCTTGGACTTGGCCAGGTCATGCTTCACCTGCGCCACGCTTTGCGCGTCGTAGTTCGGCCCACGGTGACCGCCGCGCAGCACCAGATGGGTGTCGAGGTTGCCCGGGGTCTGGATGATCGCCGGGTGGCCCTGGCTGTCGACGCCGAAGTGGCGGTGCGGGTGCGACGCCGAGCGCATTGCATCGCAGGCAATCGCAACCCCGCCGTCGGTGCCGTTCTTGAAGCCGACCGGCATGCCCAGGCCGCTGGCCATTTCGCGGTGGATCTGTGATTCAGTCGTGCGCGCACCGATGGCGACCCAACTCAGCAGGTCATCGAAGTAGCCGGCGGCCATCGGTTGCAGCAGCTCGGTGGCGACCGGCAATCCCAGGCGCAGCATTTCGCGCATCAGCTCGCGGGACAGCGTGAGGCCGGCGGCCATGTCGTCGCTGCCGTCCAGGTGCGGGTCGTAGGCCAGGCCTTTCCAACCGATGGTGGTGCGCGGTTTTTCGACGTAGGCACGGATCACCAGCAGCATCTGGTCGCTGACCTCAAGTGCCAGCTTCTTCAGGTTGCGCGCGTATTCCATGGCGGATTCGGGGTCGTGGATCGAACACGGGCCGACAATCACCAGCAAACGTGAATCTTCGCCATTGAGAATGGCGCGCACGGCTTGGCGATGGGCGTGGATCTGTTCATTGAGGAACGGGCTGAGAGGCAACCGGTGCTTGAGCTCAAGGGAGCTGGGCAGGCGCTGGGTCAGGGCCTCATTGGCGCTGGACAGGGCAGAGACGGGCAGAGCGGCGATGGAGGAGTTCATATTCAAGGCTTCCTGGGCAAGCGGCGGGCTGTTCCCGCACGCTCTGCCCTACTGGGGTGTTCGACAATTGGCCGTATTGGCTGCGTGTGTTGGCTTGCCACCAATAGGTGACCGATCGGAGGCGGCAGGCTGTCCCGAACGGAGCTTGCTAAATCGCCATGCAGTGGAAGTGTCGTAGCGGTAATAGGTGGCGTAGTTCATGTCGTGAGTCCTTTTAGTGTTCGGTGTGATGCAAAATAATTAAGGCTTGAAAAAACAAAACCCCCGGTCGGGGAGCCGACCGGGGGTTAGATTTCTCTGGTAGGCGACCCCTTGAGTAGTGGGCGCCGATTTCAGGTATCAGGCGCGCCAGTGGCTAAACCAATACCCAAAATAAAAGCTGACCAGTGCGCTCAAACCGTTCACACGGGCAGCCGACACCGAGCGCGATGCGCTGGCAGCAGGGCAAACCTGAGTGTGGGTGAGTTGCAACATGGTGTTTCTCCAAATGATGGGGGGAGCTTACTAGAGGCGCATGGCAGGATTCAATCAGTAATTTCTATCGCGTGAGGGACTTACGGCTATGGGGTGAGTGCCGATATGCTGGTTACACTTTGGTATCTATTGCTAGGACGCGACCATGACTGCCTTGACCCTTGCTGCTGCGCAAACCACCTCCATCGCGGGTGATGTGCCGGCCAATATCCAGCGGCACCTGGCGTTTATGCAGACGGCGGCGGCGCAGGGCGTGCAGTTGTTGGTGTTTCCAGAGCTGTCGTTGACCGGGTATGAGCCGGCGCTGGCGGCCGGCCTGGCGATTGCACCCGACGATGTGCTGCTTGAGCCGCTGCGTGACAGGGCGCAGGCGTTGCGGTTAACGGCGGTGGTGGGCATGCCGATACGTCTGGCGCCCGGGGAAGGCGTGCTGATCGGCGCACTGGTGTTGGGCGCGGACGGTTCGCTGGCGGTCTACACCAAGCAGCATTTGCACCCGGGCGAAGAAGTGGCGTTTGTCGCGGGGCAGGGTGGTGCAGCCCTCGAGTGGGGGGATGACCGCATTGCGCTGGCGGTCTGCGCAGACTTTTCCCACGCCAGCCATCCGCGTCAGGCGGCTGAAGCCGGTGCCAATGTGTACGCCGCAGGTGTGCTGATCAGTGAAGGCGGCTACGCGACGGACAGTGCGCTCCTGCAGGGTTACGCCGCCGAGCATCGGATGCTGGTGCTGATGGCCAACCACGGTGGCCCATCCGGTGGCTGGGCCTGTGCGGGTCGCAGTGCCATCTGGTCAGCCGATGGCAGCCTGCTTGCTGCCGCGCCGGGTATTGGCGACGCGCTGGTGATTGCCCGCCGCGATGGCGAACACTGGGCTGGGCATGTGGAAGCACTCTAAATGGCCTTTCACCTGCGCGCTGCCACAAGCCAGGACCTGCCGTTTGCGCGAACGCTGACACATGACGCCATGAACCGCTATTACCAGCAGTACGGTTTGCTGTGGTCTGACAGCGGCTTTGACGTCGCCTGGGCAGGGCGTGAAAACTGGCTGATCTGCAACGATGACAGTGTGATGGGGTTTATCAGCGTCAATCGTGATCACAGGGCGCTTTATATACGTGAATTGCACATGCTCGAGCGCTGTCGCAAGCAAGGCGCAGGCAGTTGGGTGTTGGAGCAAATGGTGCTCAAGGCGCGTGCGCAGGGGTTGGGTCTTTTACGGTTGACCGTGTTCAAGACCAATCCGGCGAGAAGGCTGTATCAGCGCCAGGGGTTGAGTATCGTCGGGGAAGAGGAGTGCTTCTGGTGCATGGAGCGCGAGTGTCACACAACCCCATTTGACTAAAACAGGCACGCTGTACGAATAAGCGCATACTGCTGTCAGGACAGAGCTTGTGTCTCGCAGAGTTGAGCGACAGGTTCATCCACGATAATCCCTTCTTTCATGCCCAGCAGGACCGCCACCTTATGGGCTTCCCCACGCCGTCCCTTTTTACGCCCAGCGAGCACTTGATACGTCGTGGCTGGATCGACGCCGTGCTCACGAGCAAACGCTTGAACTGACTTACCTTGATGTTCCAACCAAGCCTTGGCTTGTGCAGCAGTGCGAATACCGGGCATAGTTCAAAACCGTTCAAGTTTGTGTAAAACGAGATGAGTGTGTCACCTCTAGGGGTGTGCCATAAAGGATCATACATCCAAATGAGTGGAATCGGTTCGCGCTTAAGGCAGGAAAGAGAACGTCTTGGCCTGTCACAGAAGAATTTTGGTGAAATAGGCGGCGTTGAAGCTAACGCCCAAGGTAAGTACGAGAGCGGTGGCCGCGCGCCCAAGGCAGACTATTTGTCACGCGTGGCGGAGCGTGGAGTGGACCTTTTATATGTGCTGACGGGGAGCCCCACTCCCATTCAATTTGAAAACCTGAGTCAGCTTGAAGAAAAGATCCTTGAAAACTACCGAGCCATGTTCAAGGAGGATCAGGATGCTATCCGTCGATTGACCACCACGTTGGCGGAGCATTCAGCGGCGCATAACAAAAAACCCAAGCCGATGTTCGAGCAAACCTGACCTTTTGCTCAGCATAATCTGCAGTATGTCGCTCGGTAGAAGCCTGTATCCGGCGCAAACTCAATATATATGACGCTTGCAGCTAGGTCTGCGCCCTGGTTTTTTGCTAAGGTGTTCAGCAACCTATAAGACCATATCGCGAGGTGTCTGCTTGATTAGGGTGCTAGTAGTCGATGACCATGATCTCGTTCGTACAGGCATTACACGAATGCTGGCTGACATCGATGGCCTGCAAGTAGTCGGTCAGGCCGAGTCGGGGGAGGAGTCCCTGATCAAGGCCCGGGAGTTGAAACCCGATGTGGTTTTGATGGACGTCAAGATGCCTGGGATCGGCGGTCTTGGTGCCACTACCAAATTATTACGCAGCCACCCGGACATTAAAGTCGTGGTGGTCACCGTGTGCGAGGAAGACCCGTTTCCCACGCGCCTTCTGCAGGCCGGAGCGGCCGGTTACTTGACCAAGGGCGCAGGCCTGGCAGAGATGGTGCAAGCCATTCGCCTGGTGTTTGCCGGCCAGCGGTATATCAGCCCGCAGATTGCCCAGCAGTTGGCGATCAAATCCTTCCAGCCTACCAGTGACTCGCCGTTTGATGCGCTGTCGGAGCGTGAGATCCAGATCGCCTTGATGATCGTCGGTTGCCAGAAAGTGCAGTCGATCTCCGATAAGCTGTGCCTGTCGCCAAAAACCGTCAACACCTACCGCTATCGCATTTTCGAGAAGCTCGCCATCAGCAGTGATGTTGAATTGACCCTGCTCGCGGTGCGTCACGGCATGGTGGACGCCAGCGCCTGACATGACCACACCGTTTGATCCGAGTGCCTTTCTTTCAACCTGCAGTGGCCGCCCCGGCGTGTACCGCATGTTCGACAGCGAGGCACGCCTGCTTTATGTGGGCAAAGCCAAGAACCTGAAAAGCCGTCTGGCGAGCTACTTTCGCAAGACCGGTCTTGCGCCGAAAACCGCCGCCCTGGTGGCGCGTATCGCCCAGGTCGAAACCACCATCACCGCCAATGAAACCGAAGCGCTGCTGCTTGAGCAGACGCTGATCAAGGAGTGGCGGCCGCCCTACAATATTCTGCTGCGTGACGATAAATCCTATCCCTACGTGTATTTATCTGACGGTAACTTCCCGCGCCTGAGTATTCACCGTGGCGCGAAGAAGCAGAAGGGCAAGTATTTCGGTCCATACCCCAGCGCCGGCGCAATCCGCGAAAGCCTGAGCCTGCTGCAAAAGACCTTTTTCGTGCGTCAGTGCGAAGACAGCTTCTACAAAAACCGCACGCGGCCTTGCCTGCAATACCAGATCAAACGCTGCAAGGCGCCCTGTGTCGGCCTGGTTGACCCGGCGGAGTACGCCGAGGATGTGCGCCATTCGGTGATGTTCCTGGAAGGGCGCAGCAATGCGCTTACCGATGAGCTTTCCGGCGCCATGGAGCAGGCCGCCAGCACCCTGGATTTCGAGCGCGCCGCTGAACTGCGCGACCAGATCTCCTTGCTGCGCCGCGTGCAGGACCAGCAAAGCATGGAGGGCGGCACGGGTGACGTCGATGTGATCGCCGCGTTCGTCAACCCGGGCGGCGCCTGTGTGCACCTGATCAGCGTGCGTGGCGGGCGAGTGCTGGGCAGCAAGAATTTCTTCCCGCAGACCGGTATCGACGAGGACGTGGCCGAAGTCATGGCCGCGTTCCTTGGCCAATACTACGTCAGCAGCCCCGAGCGCGACTTGCCGTCCGAACTGATCGTCAACGTGGTGCACGAAGACTTCCCCACGCTGATCGAAGCGATCCACGGGCTACGCGGCCGCGAGCTGGACATCAGCCACCGCGTACGCGGCACGCGCGCGCGCTGGCAGCAATTGGCGGTGACCAACGCCGAACAGGCCTTGAGCGCACGCCTGGCGAATCGACAGCACGTGGCTGCGCGTTTTGACGCCTTGGCCGAAGTCCTTAACCTGGACGAGCCGCCCCAGCGCCTTGAGTGCTACGACATCAGCCACTCCAGCGGCGAAGCCACCGTGGCGTCCTGCGTGGTGTTCGGGCCGGAAGGGCCGATCAAATCCGATTACCGGCGCTACAACATCGAAGGCGTCACCGCCGGCGATGACTACGCCGCCATGCACCAGGCCCTCACGCGGCGCTTCAGCAAATTGAAGGACGGGGAGGGCAAGCTCCCCGATATCCTACTGGTGGACGGTGGCAAGGGCCAGTTGTCCATGGCCCGTGACGTGCTCAACGAGCTGGCCGTTCCCGATCTGATTCTGCTGGGTGTTGCCAAAGGCGCCACGCGCAAGGCCGGTTTCGAAACGTTGTACTTGAATGATGCCGCGCATGAGTTCACCTTGAAAGGTGACTCACCTGCGTTGCACTTGATTCAACAGATCCGCGACGAAGCCCACCGTTTTGCCATCACCGGCCACCGTGCCCGCCGTGGCAAAACCCGCCGAACCTCAACCCTGGAAGGGGTCGCAGGCGTTGGTCCGACCCGTCGGCGTGACCTGCTTAAACATTTTGGTGGCTTGCAGGAGCTATCCCGTGCCAGCATTGAAGAAATTGCCAAAGCACCCGGTATCAGTAAAAAGCTCGCTGAGTTGATTTATGCAAGTCTGCACAGCGAGTAGAATGCCTTCTCACCTCGTAGCCAGTTGTGCCGATGAATATCCCTAATCTGATTACCGTTCTACGCGTCCTGCTCATTCCGATTTTCATTTTGTTGTTCTATTTGCCTTACGAATGGAGCTATGCCGCGTCCAGTTCGGTGTTTGCTTTTGCGGCGGCGACCGACTGGCTCGATGGCTACCTGGCGCGCCGCCTCGAACAGAGCACGCCCTTCGGTGCGTTCCTGGACCCGGTGGCCGACAAACTGATGGTGGCCGTCGCCCTGGTCCTGCTGGTGCAGGAACACGGCAACCTGTGGCTGACCCTGCCGGCCGCGGTGATTATCGGCCGCGAGATTGTCGTCTCGGCCCTGCGCGAATGGATGGCCGAAATCGGCGCCCGCGCCCACGTGGCCGTTTCCAACATGGGCAAATGGAAAACCGCCGCGCAGATGCTCGCGTTGGTGATTCTGCTGGCCAACCCCTCGGACTTCTCCTTCTGGGTTCTGATGGGCTATGCCTTGCTGCTCGTCGCCGCTGGCCTGACGTTGTGGTCCATGCTCCAGTATTTGCGCGCTGCCTGGCCTCACCTGCGCACCACCGTTGAAAAGAAATAAAACTTTTTTGAATCAAGGGGTTGACGGGGGTTCTGGATTCTATAAAATGCACACCACCAAGACGCGGGAATAGCTCAGTTGGTAGAGCACGACCTTGCCAAGGTCGGGGTCGCGAGTTCGAGTCTCGTTTCCCGCTCCAAATATAGATCCACAGATGCCCACTGGGCGCTGGGGTCAACGACAAAAGACGCTTAGGCGTCTTTTTTCGTTTCTGCGCAAAGCCACTGGCATCCAGGGCAATCCGGTACGAACCTGTACAGGATTAAGCGCAGGGCGGGCCAGTTCGAATCCGTCTGGTGACGGGCTCCGCTCGAGTCTCCAGGTGGGCATCAGGTGCTGACGCTCTAGCAGGCGCTCACCGCGCCTCTCTCGGCATTCAGCATTCGGCCAGCCGGAATCACAAACAAAAACCATAGCCTCTCCTCATATTGAAATGTTTGGAGTGGTTTAGTGTGCAGGTCGTCTCGCGAAGGAACCGCAGCAGTCGACGTGCCATTTATCGTTGTCATTGATTCACCCTCAAGGAGCTACACCATGCAAGGAAGTATGAAGTTCAAGCACCTGGCGTTTCTGTTGATCCCGCTCGTTGCGGCCTGTACGACGCCTGATAGAACACGCGAATCCGCTATCACTCCCCAGCCGCAGCAGGCATTGCCGTTCGATAACTGTTCGGTGGGGTGCCCCGCTGGCGGCAGTCCCCTGACGTTGAACCGTCAGGCGTACACGTTGAACAACAATGGCTCGACCAAGTTTGCGAACTGGGTCTCGTACAAAATCACCAAGGACACCCCGGCCAGCGGTCGCCCGCGCGACTGGAAGACAGACCCGGATATCCCCGCAGGGGAAACCCTCGACCCGGTGGACTACAACGGCGCCAATGTCGCGCTCAAAGTCGACCGTGGCCATCAGGCCAATCTCGCTTCGATGGCCGGCGTCCCTGACTGGCAGACCCTCAATTACCTGTCCAATATCACGCCGCAAAAGGCCGAGCTTAACCAGGGGCCCTGGGCGCATCTTGAAGACCAGGAGCGCAACCTCAGCAAAGCGCCAGGCATCGACCAGGTGTATGTCGCCACCGGGCCTTTGTATGAGCATTTTGTCGGCACGCTGCCGGGGACGAACAAGGTCCATACCATTCCCAGTGGGTACTGGAAAATCATCTTCGTCGGCAGCTCACCTGAAAACGGCCTGTATGCTTCGTTTGTGATGAATCAGGAAACGCCCAAAGGTGCGAACTTCTGTGATTATCAGGTGACGGTTGATCACATCGAAGAGCGCTCGGGGCTCACGTTCTGGAGCCAATTGCCGCAGCCGGTGCAGGCCGCGCTGAAGGCGAAGCAAGGCCAATTGCCGAGCCGAATCGGCTGTAAATAGCCGTGTAAAACGCTGAACCGGGGCTGCCGTTCCTTGGCGGCCAAGGTTTTGCGACGTGCGCGCGTTGATTGTGCTGAAGCGCTCTGCGATCAATACACGCCGTCAAGCTGCGCCTGCCTGAGCAAATCACGTGCGTGGTCCGCACGTAATATCAGCGTCATTTGCCGTTCCTCGACGATAATTTCCACCACGATCAATACGCAGATCATCGGTGCGGTCACCAGCCAGTGGCAGTAGCACTGGGTGCCCAGGGTCACGCAGAGGCCTACAATCCACAACACCATTACCCACTTGGGCGCGCATTGCTGCAGTGGAACCCAGACGCGCTGCAGTTTTTTCAAGCGCAGCGTGTGCAGTCTTAACGACGCCTCAAGTCGGGCCACGTCATTGCTCATGTTGACACTCGCTCAACGGCACGGGTGCAGCCTGGGAGTGTTCTTCCGAGCCAGGACAGGTTGACGCGTTCAACTTCTACCCACTGCTCGCCGGCGGGTTTTGCGCGACAGCTCTTGAACGCAATACACACGTGCTCGGCATCCAGCAAAGCAAAGTGCCTGTAGTCGTTGGTTTTCCTGAACACCCAGGAAAAGCTACGCATCGCGGTACCTCGTTAAATCAAACATGCCAGCTGAGTTCGAACAGCGTGCCGCCGTTTTCCATGCGCCGGCAGGTCACGGCACCGCCATGGGCGAGGGCGATGGCGCGTACCACCGCAAGGCCCAGGCCGCTGCCGCCTTGGGCGCGTGAACGGGAGTTTTCGCCGCGTTGGAAGGCTTCGAACAAATGCGTCGCGAAGCGTTCGTCGATACCGGGGCCGTCATCGCGCACACGCAGGTAGTTGAAGCCGTCGCGGGTACTCAGGTGCACGATCACGTTTCCGGGTGTCGCATGCCGCCGGATATTGTCCAAAAGAGCCAGCAGCGCCTGACGGATTCTCGCGGGGTCGCAGCGCATCGTGCGGCGTTGCAGGTCCAGTTGCAGGACAAAACCGACAGCGGTGAGGCTGGGTTCGAACAGCCGCACATCGTCCTCAATGCCCGTGGCCAGGTCGGCTTCCTGCAGGTTGAGCTCCAGGTAGCCACTGTCGGCCAAGCCGACCACCCGCAAGTCCTCGATCAAGCGTGTCAGGCCCTCTACCTGGCCCAGCAAGCTGTAGAACTGCGCGGTGTCCGGTTCGAACACGCCTTCGGCCAAGCCTTGCAGGCGCCCACGCAAGATGGTCAGCGGTGTGCGCAGTTCATGGGCAATTGCGGCATTCCAGAACGCCTGTTCCTGCGCCATACGCTGCAAACGTTTAGCCATGCTGTTGAAATCGTCCACCAGGATGGCCGCTTCGCCGATTGACTGGTCACCGGCAACCGCTTGTACATCCAGGTCGCCGTCGGCCAGTTTGCGCAGGTTCTCGGCCACGGAGTTCAACGGCATCAGAATTCGTCGAGACATCTTCAAGGCCACAATCGAGCCCACTGCCAGGCTCACGCACGTGGTCATACCCATCCACACCCATTCAACGTTGGCGGGCAGCCACTCATCCACTTCTTCGTCCGTGAGCGGCCAGTACGTCCATAGCAACGCATAGAAAATATAGGAGCCGATCACCGCCAGGGCGATCACGCACAACACCACGGCGGACATGGACAGGATGATCTGGCGGCTCAGGCCATTGAGCCCCTTCACGCGACACTCCCAAACCGGTAGCCAACCCCTCGGATACAGGTGGGTACGCCTTGTAACCCGAGGTCTTCGAGCTTGCGGCGCAATTTGCTGATATGGCTGTCGACCGTCCGCTCCAGGCTGTCACTTTCCGGTGAACACTGGGCCAGCAGTTCGGCGCGGCTGAACACTCTTTTCGGCGCCTTGGCCAGTTGGGCCAGCAACCTGAACTCAGTCACCGTCAATGCCAGCGGCACTCTGCGGCCGGCGAGGGTCACCGTGACTTCATAGCTTTCAAGATCAATTTCAAACGCGTCCACCCGCAGCACTGTGGGGCTGGCGCGGTAGTGGTAATCGATGGAGCGTCTGAGTACAGCCTGGGTGCGCGCGACGACTTCGGCCGGGTTGAACGGTTTGACGATGTAGTCGTCGGCCCCGATGCGCAGGCCCATCAGCTTGTCCATATCCTGGTCCTGCGCCGTCAGCATGATCACCGGCGTATGGCCGCGATGGCGCACTTCGGCAAGCACCTGCCAGCCATCCACGTGAGGCATCAGCACATCCAGCAGCACCAGGTCCGGCTTGAGCGCCAAGTGCATTTCCAGAGCCTGTCGGCCGTCACGTGCGTGTGCGGTGCGAAAGCCACTGCGTTTGAGATAGGCAATCAGGATATCGGCAATTTCAGGTTCATCTTCGGCAATCAGCACGAGTGCCTGGGTTTCTCTGGCGCTCTCCGGACGGGGCATCGATGCTACGGGAAAATCAGTCATGGTCTGCTCGGTGAATACGCTGCGAGCCTTTGCGTCCGTGTGCTCGCGCTTATCTGCCTTGTCGTGGCTGCCGGTCCCTGGCCACGTTGCCAAGTAGTGATCATAGCGTCTGGGTGAGGGTGCCCAGCAGCTGTTTCTCCTGGTAAGCCTGCGCGACAGGGCGCTACGGCGGTCGCAATTGTGCGTAATCAACATGCACTTTCATGGGAGGTTTTGTGGAGAAACGATGGAGACGGGCAATAATTTTGCCCGCCGTGCTCATCACCGCCGTTTTTGCCATCCAGTGCCTGCGAGTGAGTCCAGGACCTGTAGCGATTTGGATCAGGGTTTATGGAAGTGGCAGCGATAGCGGTGGATTGACGATCGATACGTAAAAGTCCAGTATGGAATTATAAGTACATATACAGGGTTCACTTCTCCCTTTCTTCGCGCTTGCCAAACCAACAACAACTTGCGAGACAACGATCATGAAGAAACGCACGCTGATTACCGGCCTGGCCCTGAGCCTGATTGCCTCAAGCCACTTGCTGGCCGCCGAGAAAACCCTGCGCATCGGCATCGAGGCGGCGTACCCACCGTTCGCCTCCAAGACCCAGGACGGCAAAATCGTCGGGTTCGACTACGACATCGGCAACGCGTTGTGTGCGCAAATGAAGGTCAAGTGCGTGTGGGTAGAGGGTGAGTTCGACGGTCTGATTCCTTCCCTCAAAGTGAAGAAAATCGACATGGCCCTGTCGTCCATGACCATCAACGAAGACCGCAAGAAATCGGTGGATTTCACCCACAAGTATTACTTTACGTCCTCGCGCCTGGTGATGAAGGAAGGTGCAGCCGTGGACGACCAGTACGCCAGCCTCAAGGGCAAGACCATCGGCGTGCAACGCGCCACGACCACCGACCGCTTCGCCACCGAGGTGTTCGAGCCCAAGGGCATCAACGTCAAGCGCTACAGTAATAACGAAGAAATCTACATGGACCTGGCGTCAGGTCGCCTGGATGCGATCTTTGCCGACACCATCCCCCTGAGTGACTTCCTGGCGATGCCACGCGGCAAGGGCTACGCCTTTGTCGGCCCCGAACTCAAGGACCCGAAATACGTGGGCGAGGGCGCCGGGATCGCGGTGCGCAAGGGCAATACGGCATTGGTCAGTGAGTTGAACACGGCCATCGACGGCATCCGTGCCAATGGCGAGTACCAGAAGATTTCACAGCAGTACTTCAAGTCGGATATCTACGGCGACTGACTGCGAATACGGCTCTGAACACCACCGTTGATCGGTGGTGTTGCGAAGATGATCTGCTCAGCCCTTCAATTCCTTGAGGTGTTTGTAGACGGTCGCCCGTCCCATTCCCAGCACATTCGCCACATAGTTCGACGCACTCTTGCCCTTGAACGCGCCTTCGGCATGCAACGCCAGCACCAGCTCACGTTTATGGTCACGGGTCAGCAGATTCAGGCTCAACTGGCGCTCGCGCATCCACGCATGCAAGAAGGTGTTGATCCGTTCCTGCCAGTCATCGCGAAACAATGAGTCCGGTTGCGGGATCAGCTTGCTCGGCGACAGGAACAGGTCCAGTGCCGCCTTGGCATTTTCGAACAGCGAGATATTCAGGTTGATGCACAGCACCGCCAACCGGCGACCTTTGTGGTCGTGGAGCACGGTGCTCAGGCTGCGAATTTTCTGGCCGTCCCAATTGAGCTTTTCGTACGGACCGATATTCACTTCGCGGATGTCATCGCTGAGCATGTCCTCCAGCGCCGAGTCGTCGCCGATGGCCCGTTTCGACAGGTTATTGGCGATGTAGTCGACTTTTTGCGTGCGCAAATCATGCAGCACCACTTCGGCGTGGGGGAAGAACAACGTGGCGATCGCATCGGCAATCGCCCGGAAGTTCTGGACAACCTTTTCGTGTTCAGCGGTGTTCATCAATGCGGCTCCAGGCGGACGGGCGAGAGCATACCAGCGTCCAGGCCGAACCGCGTCAGTTGCTCCGGCAGCGGCGCGCCGCGCACCAGGGCCGCACTGGCCTGGCCCATGGCGGGTGAGGTCTGGATGCCATAGCCGCCTTGCGCCGCGACCCAGAACAGCCCCGGCACGTGCGGGTCGAAGCCCGAGAGCAAATCACCGTCGTGCACAAAACTGCGCAGCCCGGCCCAGGTCCGGGTCGGGCGGCGGATGGTCAGCGTGGTGGCTTCTTCGATCTGGTAAATGCCCATGGCGATGTCCAGCTCTTCGGGCTGCACATCCTGCGGCTCGACGGGGTCGGCGTTGGCCGGTGAGCCCAGGAACATGCCGGCGTCGGGTTTCATGTAGAAGGCTTCGTCGAGGGCCACCAGCATCGGCCACTGATGGGTGTCCACGCCTTCGGGCCCGGCGAAGATAAACGCCGAGCGGCGCTTGGGCTGCAAGCCGATGGAGGCCGCGCCGGCCAGCCCGCCGATATGGTCGGCCCAGGCCCCGGCGGCGTTGATGATGATGGGCGTGGTGTACGTCGCATCCTGGGTGCGCACCTGCCAAAGGCCCTCGGCGTCACGACTCAGCCCCAGCACGTGGCTGTCGGTGCGTACTTCGCTGTTGTTACGGCGGATGCCGCGCAAATAACCCTGGTGCAGGGCGTCGGTGTCGATGTCGCTGGCCGTCGGGTCGAAGATGGCACCGTGGACTTTTTCGCGACGCAGGATCGGCAACCGCGCGCACGCTTCGTCGGCAGTCAGGCGCTGCACCTGTGACACCGTGGCTTTGGCACTTTGGTATTGGCTTTCCAGTTCCGCCGGGTCGCCGCTGAAATCCACAGTCATTTCACCGCGCGGTGTGAGCAATGGATGCTCACAGAAGCCCGCTGGCGGGTTATCAAAAAACGCGCGGCTGGCCAGGGTCAACGCGCGCACTTGCGGCGTGCCATAAGCGGCGGTGTAGAGCGCCGCCGAACGCCCGGTGGCGTGGTAGGCCGGGTGATTTTCACGCTCCAGCACCAGCACTTTGCCGTGCTGCGACAGCCAGAAACCCGTGGAAGCGCCCGCAATGCCGCCGCCGATGATGATGAAGTCTGCATGGCTCATGAACATCTCCTGAAAAAGGGGTTAGCGCTGGATTTGATACAACGCATTGGCCAGTGCGACGTCTTCCAGGCCCAACCCGATCGAGCGGAAAAACACACTGCGGTCGTAGTTCGGGCGCTGCGCCATGTCGCTGAGCAATTCGGGCAGGTCACCGACGACGGCACGCTTGTCCCACCCATGTTGTTCGCCGGCGATCAGCATTTCGCCGGCCGCGCCCGGGGTGGTCTGGCGGTAGTCGCAGAACACCTGCATGTCGTTGAGGCAGTGCGGCGGTACTTCATGGGCGCGTGGGGCGTTGGTGCTGATGGAGGTAATCAGCGCCGGTTTGCTCAGGCGCGAGGGGTCCATCACCGGGCCTGCCGACGAGGTGCAGAGCAGAATCACGTCCGCGTCTTCCAGCGCGGCCTCGCAGGTGCTGGCGACGGTCAGGCGTGGGTCCAGGCCGGTGAGATGGGCCAGGGTATCGGCGCTGGCGCGGCGCAAGCGCGGTGAATACAGGCTGATGTGCTGCCAGTCGCGCAGGTTCTGCACATAGCGCAGGTGCGCCTGGGCGACCTTGCCACTGCCGATAATCGCCAGGCGTCGGGCTGCCGCGGGCGCCAGGGCGTCCACCGCCAATGCGGTCGTGGCGGCCGTGCGTTCGGTGGTCAGCTCGGCCGCATCACACAGCAACAGCGGCTGGCCGGTGTGCATCGACATCAACAATGTCCATGCCGTCACCAGCGGCCCTTGGTCGCGCACGATGTAGGGCGACGTCTTTACCCCGTACACCCCGTCTTCGGCCAGCACACCCAAATAGTTGATGAAATCGCCGGCCCCTCGCGGGAACTCCACGCATTGCTGCGCCGGCTGCACCGCCTGCCCGGCGGCCAGGTCGCGGAACAGCTTGCGCAGCACCCGGGGCACGTCCACCTTGGCGAGTAGTTCGCGCGCTTGGGCTTGGTCAATCACTTGAGGCGTGCTGGACATGGCTATCTCCGCAGATAAACTAATTTGTCCATTATGGACTTTTAGTTCTGGCGAGCAATATCCAGGCGAAAAAAAGCTGGCGGCTGAGGGTTATTTCGCAAGCCACACGCTGACACACAACCCGCGCTGCTCCTCGGCGTCGGTAAATGACAGTTGCACCTGCGCCCCGGTGCGATCGGCGATCGCCTTGACGATCGACAAGCCCAAGCCGGAACCGGCCTCGTCGGTGCCCAGGCTGCGATAGAACGGGTCAAACACCCGCGCCTGTTCCTCGATTGAAATACCGGGCCCCGAGTCTTTGATTTGCAGTTGAATGGTGTCAGCCATCACCGCCACCGACAGGTCGATACGCCCACCCGGCGGGGTGTAGCGAATGGCGTTATCCACCAGGTTTTTCACCAGCGTGAACAGGTCCATCGCGTTGAACATCACCTGCACGTCCTGAGTGCTTTCAACACCGATATCGATCTGTTTGCGCTCGGCCAACGGCAATAGGTCTTCCAGCACCTGGCGATACACGGCATGCACCGACAGCGGCGTTTGTACGCGCTCCGACGCCGACTGCGCCGCCGCCAGGCTCAGCAGTTGATCGATCAATGTGCGGCCGCGTTGAATGCCGCGTGACAGCGGCTCAAAACGCTCCCGGCTCATGGGCGACAGGTCAGTGGCGGCCAGCCGGTCGGCTTGCAGGGCCAGGGCGGTCATCGGCGAGCGCAGTTCGTGAGCGGCATCGGCGACAAAGCGCCGCTGGCTGTCCATCGACTGCTCAACGCGGGCCAGCAAACGATTGATCGCCACCACAAACGGGCGCACCTCGCTGGGCAGGTGTTGTTCTTCAATGGGGTGCAGTTCCTGCTCGGCGCGCTGGTCGATCTCGGCGGCGAGCACACCAATCGGGCGAAACAACTTGCGCACCAGATCGCCAACCACCAACAGCAGCACCGGAAACAAGATCAGGAACGGCAACAAACTGCGCCAGGCGCTTTCGCGGGCGTCCTTGTCGCGGGCATCGGATTCCTGGGCCACGGCAATGCGTTCGCCACGTGCCGTGGTGTGCACCAGCACGCGAAAGTTTTCACCGCTCACCTCAACGGTGGACAGCCCGTCAGCGAGGTCTGTGGGGAAGGGCAAGGGCAAGGCTTCATCGTTGGTGCCCGTGGCGTGCCGGCCGTCACCCAGGTGTTGAATGATCACCCGGGATTCTTCGTCATCGCCATCAATGGCCGGGCCTTGTGGGTAGTGCAGGGTCATCTGCTGGCGGTCATACAGCATCGCGACCTGGCGTAAGGTGTCGTCCTGCTGTTCGTGGGTTTCGTCGAAGGCCGAGACAAAGGCAAACACGCTGGCCACCAGCGCCACCAGCAAAATGGCCAGGGACAGGGTGACCGACAGCCGCAGTTGGACCGATTCACTCAAACGCTTTTTGAAACCATCCATCCCATGCCCCTGACATTCTTGATCACATGACTGCCCAACTTGCGCCGCAAGGCGTGAATCAGGAATTCGATGGCGTTGCTTTCGACCTCATTGCCCCAGCCATACAGACGGTCTTCCAACTCACTGCGCGAGAGGATTGCTCCTGGGCGAATCAGCAGGGCTTGCAGCAGCGCAAATTCGCGACTGGAAAGGGCGACGTTGCGATGCGCGTCGGTGCTGGCTTGCTTGGTGAGCAGGTCCAGCGACACGCTGCCATTGTCCAGCAACGGCAGAGCGTTCCCGCCTTTGCGGCGCAGCACCGCACGGATACGCGCGAGCAATTCCGAGATGTCGAACGGTTTGAGCAGATAGTCATCGGCGCCACTGTCGAGGCCGCGCAGGCGGTCATCGAGACTGTCACGGGCGGTAATGATCAGCAGCGGCACGGGGTTGTTGCGCCCACGGATGCTGTCCAGCACATCGAGGCCGTCCTTGCCGGGCAGGCCCAGGTCCAGTAGCACCAGGTCGTAAGGTTGGGTGTCGAGTGCGGCGAGGCCGGTGAGGCCGTTCTTGACCCAGTCGGCGGCATAGCTCGCATCGCTGAGCGCGCGCTGGATGGCATCGCCAATCATCGGGTCGTCTTCGACCAGCAGTATCCGCATGTCGCCTCCGCAGCAAAAGCAAACGCAAACGCGGTGAAAGGATCACCGCGTCTGTATTGAAGCATGATTGTCTGATGTCAGCCTTTCATCGCATCGAAGGTCTTGAGCAAGTCCTCCATCGAGGCGGTGCAGTCGGCCTGGTTCGGGTTGCCATCACGCAGGGCCGAAAGCGCACGGTCGATGGCTTTGTCCAGCACGTGCCAGTCGTTCGCGGCCCGAGGTTTGATCCCGGCCTCGGCGGCATCCCAGCTGGTTTCCAGGTCTTTGATGCGGGCTTTGGCACCCGCCAGGTCGTGCTTGGCGACGAGCGCCGACACGTCCGCCGCGATGGCGCGGAATTCGGACAGGTCGCCCAGTTTTGACGCATGGGGTTGGCTGCTCGTGACGGTGGCGCCGCCGGCGGTGTCTTGGGGTTTGTCGGCAGGTTTGGAGCAGCCGGTGGCAATGCCCAGCATAAAGATCGCTGAAACAATGGCGGCGTGGCGGATCATGTTTTGAACGCGCATGAGGGTTTCCTAGAGGTGAGTCGTTATTGGGGGATGACTTTGCGGTTGCTGACACTGATTTGCGCGACGGCCACCAGCAGGACAATGACGCAGAGGAACAGCGCGCTGGTCCAACTGGCGCCCATGCCCAGGCCGCCATAGGTCTTGGCTTGGGTCAGCAGGTCGCCGAGGGAGGCGCCGAAAGGTCGGGTGAGGATGTAGGCGACCCAGAAGGTCAGCACGCTGTTGACGCCCACGCGCCAGGCCAGCATGGCCACGGCGATCAAACCGGCGAAAATCACCGCGCCAAGCGTGAAGCCCAGGCCCAGCGCTTCGGTGGCCAGGTCACCGGCGGCGGTGCCCAGGGCAAACGTGCAGAGCACCGTCGTCCAGTAAAACCACTCACGCCGTGGCGTGACGATGTCGCGGATCGACAGGCTGCGCTCGGTGCGATACCAAACCACAAAGTTAAGCGCGAGCAGGCCCGCAAAAATCGCTGTGCTGAGGTACAGGCTGACGTCGAGTTTATCGGTGAGGATATCGGTGATCTGTGTGCCGACGATGCTCACCAGCACCACGGTGAGCCAGTAAATCCAGGGCGTGTAGGCTTTGGTGCGCATCTGCCCGAACAGCGCGACGGCCAACAGCGCAGCCATGCCGAGGCTGGTCCAGCCGGCGCCGAAGCCGGCATTGACGGCGAGGTAATCCGCGCCGGTTTCGCCCACGGTCGTGGACAATATCTTGATCACCCAGAATGACAGCGTCACCTCGGGTACTTTGTTCAGCCAACGGGCTGCTGTGGCATTCATGGGGTTACCTCTCCTTGACTGCGCGGTGGTGGGCGCAGGGGAGAAGGTAGGCCCCGAAACTTAGCTGAGACTGAGGGGCGAAGCTTTTTTCAACACATGGGCCATACCGAGCGTGGTGAGGTGAACCCCGCTGCCGATGGGAGGCGCTTGCAGGCCTGAACTGCGCACCAGAATGGCGGGGCCTGGCTCGGCGTCATCGGGTTGCAACACCACAGTCAGCGTGCACGTATTGCCGCCGAACTCGCGTTCGGTCACCACCCCTCGACAGCCGGAAACGTCGGTGGTACTCAACTGCAATTGCTCCGGTCGCAGCATGATTCGCGCCGTGATGGAGTGGGTCTTGCTGTCGACCTGCACGCGCCCCAGGCCGCAATGCGCCCAGCCCGCTTCGATCCTGGCGGGCATGACCACGGCCTCGCCGAGAAACAATGCGGTCTGCTCATCGACGGGGTACTGGTACAGGTCCATCGGGTGACCGGACTGCACCAGGCGACCCTGGCGCATCACCGCCAACTGATCGGCGAACGACAGCGCCTCGCTTTGATCGTGAGTCACCAGAATCGTGGTAATGCCCGCGTCGCTCAGCAGCCGCGCGACCATCTTGCGCATGGCCGAGCGCAAGCCGGTGTCCAGCGCGGAAAACGGTTCATCGAGCAACATCAGCCGTGGTTGTTGCGCCAAGGCCCGGGCCAGCGCCACCCGTTGCTGCTGGCCGCCGGAGAGTTCATGGGGCCAACGCCCGGCCATGCTGGCGTCGAGGGCTACGCTGTCCATCAGTTCGGCGATACGCGTGTGGCGAGCCTCGCCCTTGGTGGCCAGGCCGAAGCCGATATTGTCGGCCACGGTCATGTGCGGGAACAGCGCGCCGTCCTGCGGCACATACCCGATCTGGCGCTGGTGGGCGGGCACGGCGTGAGTGGCGTCGACCAATGTCTGGCCGTTCAGCGTGAGGCTGCCGGTGTCGGGGAATTCAAAGCCTGCAATCATGCGCAACAAAGTGGTCTTGCCGGAGCCCGAAGGCCCGACGATCACCGTGCGGCTCCCCGTGGGCACCGATAAGGTGACGTCTGCCAGGGCGCGCTGGGTGCCGAAAGATTTGCAGATGGCGTGGAGTTCGAGGGCGTTCATCGGCCTGCCGTGCGTTTGGATTGATGGTAGAGAAGGCCGGTCAACGGCAGTGACAACAGGATCATGATCAGCGCGTAAGGCGCGGCGGCAGCGTAGTCGATCTCGCTGGTCATCGCCCAGAAGCCGGTCGCCAGGGTGCGGGTGCCGTTGGGCGCCAGCAACAGGGTGGCGGTCAGTTCATTGGTGATCGCCAGGAACACCAGCGCCGCCCCCGCAGCGGCGGCCGGTGCGGCCAGGCGCAGGGTGATCAGCCATAACGCGCGGCCCGGCGAGCGACCGAGGCTGCGGGCCATGTTTTCCAGCTCCACCGGGGCCTGGGCGATACCCGCGCGCAAACTCACCAGCGCGCGTGGCAAGAACATCAGCAGGTAGGCGAGCAGCACGGTAATCGTGGTCTGGTAAATCGGCCGGGCGAAGTGGATGGTCACTGTGACCAGTGCCAGCGCGACTACGATCCCGGGCAACGAGCTGGTGATGTAGTTGCAGCTTTCCAGGATACGCTGCAGGCGTCCCGGCGCCCGAATCGACAGCCAGGCAATCGGCACCGCCGCGCAGGTGGTCAATACCGCACCGGCCATCCCCAGCAGCACGGTTTGCTCCAGCGCCGGCAGCAGTTCGCTGAACTGCCAGACCTCACGGCCACCGGCGATCAACCACTTGCCCAGCGTGATCAGCGGGATACCCAGGGCCAGTGCACAGGTCATGCCTTGCAAGCCGAGGGCGAACAGGGTGGTGCGGGTGCTCAGGGTCACGATGCGCTGGTCCCGGGCGCTGCCCGAGCCGACCCGCGCATAGCGGGCATGGCCGCGTGCAGCGGACTCCGCGCTCAGCATCGCCAGGCAGCACAGCGCCAACACGGCCGCCAGCATATTGGCTGCCGGGCCATTAAAGGTGGATTTGAACTGATCGAAGATCGCAGTGGTGAACGTGTCAAAGCGAATCATCGCGTACAGGCCGTATTCGGCCAGCAGGTGCAGGCCCACCAACAGGGCACCGCCGCAGATTGCCAGGCGTAACTGCGGCAATACCACCCGCACAAACACGGCCCAGGGCTTGAGGCCCAGGGACTCGGCCACGTCTTCAATGGCCGGGTCAAGCCGGCGTAATGTCGCCGCCACCGGCAAGTACAGAAACGGGAAGTAGGCAATCACCGACACCAGTACACCGGCCGGCAAGCCATGAATCGACGGCACCAGGCTGACCCAGGCGTAACTGTGCACGAATGCCGGCACCGCCAGCGGCGCCACCGCCAACAGTGACCAGACGCGTCGCCCCGGCAGGTTGGTGCGTTCGGTCAGCCATGCCAGCGCAATGCCCAGCACCACGCATAACGGCAGGGTGAACACCACCAACAGCACGGTGTTGAACAACAATTCGCCGACGCGCGGGCGCCACACCAGCGCCTCAATTTGCGCCCAGCCAATTTGCCAGGACACGCCGATCACAAACGCAATCGGCAACAGCGCCAACAGCGAAACCAATACTGACAAACTGGTGACCCACGTGCCCCCACGGCCTCTGAACAGGCCTTGGGTGCGTCGTTGTGGTGGCGCAGGTATCGCGTGGGCGATACCTGGCACTGGGGCTTGAGGCAACAATCAGAGCAGTCCGGCCTGGGTCATCAGCTCGACAGCCTTTTTGCTGTTGAGCTTGGACGCGTCAACCTTCGGTGCGTCCAGTTGCGCCAACGGCACCAGCTTGGGGTTCGATTGGGCGTTCTGGCCCACGGCGTACTCGAAGGCGTTGCCGTCTTTCAAGATCGCTTGGCCGTCTTTGCCGGTAATCCACTTCAAGAAGGCTTGGGCCTCGTCTTTATGTTTGCTGGAGGCCAAAACACCGCCACCGGAAATGCTCACAAAAGCGCCCGGGTCCTGGTGCTTGAAGTAGTGCAATTGGGTGTCCTTGCTGTTTTCGCCGGTCTTGGATTGGTCGACGAAACTGTAGTAGTGGTAAATCACGCCGCTGTCGACCTGGCCTGCGTTGACGGCCTTGAGCACCGCGCTGTTACCCCGGTAAATGCTCGCATTGGTTTTCATCGCCTTGAGCCAGTCGAGGGTGGCGGCTTCGCCCTTCAATTCCAGCACAGCGGCAACGATGGCCTGGAAGTCGGCACCGGCCGGGGAGGCGGCCCAGCGGCCTTTCCAGCTTGGCGAGGCAAGGTCCAGCAGGGATTTCGGCAGGTCGGCTTCTTTCAATTTGCTTGGGTTGTACACAAACACCGTCGAGCGTGCAGCAATGCCCAGCCACTTGCCGTGGGCCGGGCGGTAGGCGGCGTCCACTTGTTCCAGGGTGGCTGGCGCCACCGGCGCGAACAGCCCGGCGTTGTCCACCAGCACCATGGCCGGGGAGTTCTCGGTGAGGAACACGTCAGCCGGGGAGGCCGCGCCTTCCTGCACGATCTGGTTGCCCATCTCGGTGTCGTCGCCGTTGCGTATGGTCACCGGAATCCCGGTTTCCTGGGTGAACCCTTCAACCCAGGCCTTGGTGAGGCTTTCGTGCTGGGCGTTGTACACCACGATGCCCACGGAGTCGGCGGCATACGCAGACCCGGCGCCGAGCAGTGCGGTGGCGAGCAGGGCTTTAGTGAAGAAAGAAGGTAGACGGGAAGCCATACGCTGAACGCTCCGGTTTTTATGAATGCACGGGAAACCCGTGAGAGGTCGATTGAGACTGGACCAATAGGAATCATTTGCATGTTTGCGCGCGGCGAATGTAGAGCCAGAAATGAGAAAAATACGTCAAATAAACGGTAAATAAACGTGATGAGCGTTATCAAATGACGCAAATCAACTGTGGGAGCTGGCTTGCCTGCGATGGCGGCGGGTCAGTTTGCGGATTTTTCACTGATGTATCGCTATCGCAGGCAAGCCAGCTCCCACAGGGTTTAACTGAGTTTAGGCGTGAGGAGGCGCGGGGTTCAGGCACTCGATGGAGCGATCCACGGTGGTCTTGGCAAGCTCCAGCAAATGCCACACCGCCAGAATCTTCGCCCGCTCGGGACTCGTCAGCAGTTCACTGCAATTGAGCGCCGTGGCAGACGCGCTGTCGAGCACACTGGCAGTGTAGAGCAAGGCATCTTCGAAGCTCAGGTCTTCGATTTGAACACCTTGGGTGGGCAGGTAATGGTCGATGGCGCGATTGAAGGCGGCGCGGTCTTTGGTGGAATGGCGGGGTGGATCGGGGACGGTTTTTTTCATTGTGTAACTCCACATGATTGGAGCTGACACCCACCGCGACTAAACGAGGGTGGCGGCTGTACGCAGGTTAGTCGACCGGTCACATGGAAAACCGGCGCACCCGAAGGTGCCCTACGCACAGCCACCATAAAACTTCATGGAGGACCATGCGCCATGTAAGACCCGAGCGACTAAACCCGATCACTGATGAGCAGTGACGGATCGCAGACTAGTCATCGATTCCAACAGGCACAAGGCGGCAGGGATTGTCTAGGAAACGTCCTGCAATTTAAAGAGACACGCCTTGCTGGCCCTTTACAAACCATGACCAAATGCCACTAACCCCACCCCTAAAATAGGGCAGCAGGCTTGCCTGTGATTGCCATTGATATCCACACATCGTGGGCTCTACACCGAACCCCAAGGCCCTAAAACCGTGGCGGTAAGTGGCTTTTTTGTAGGCGCTGCTTCCCCGCGATGTAGGCAACTTCCCAAATGTTGCTCGGCCTTCCCGAGCTTGTGTCCAGGGCGTATTCGCTTGCTTATATTCCGACGCCATCTTCATTGCATCCAGGGATGTGAGGCATGGCGCAGGGCTATATCAATGAGCGCACGACGGACTACCACAGCTTGAAATCCCGGTTGATGGACGGCGCCCTGAGTCGACCGCGCTCCGATCATTTCGACGTGTTGAACCGGCACCTGCGCCCTGGGCTGGTGACGCCGAGGCAGTTGGTAATTGTGCCCGATCCCTACAGCGTGAGCTGTTCGAGGGAGGAGGCCTGGCTGATGCGCCAGGCCGAGGTGATTCGTCGGGAGCTGGACGCTGGCGCCGGAACCCAAGTGGTCAACAACTACGACCTGCTGCAAAGCTTTCTGGGGTATGGCTCGTTGGGCGTGGGCAGCGCGACATCGGCGTGGGCGCGGCACCTGGACGAAGTGGCGCATACGCTGGAGGAGATTGAGCGGCTGCATCAGCGTCTTAAAAGCGGTGGCTTGGATCGTAAGGCGTTTTTACGCCAGCGTAAGGCTTTGTTCGGCCTGCTGGACGCCCAATTGCAAGGCGCGGCGCGATTTGGCACCGGGTTACAGGGCAATCAGGCGTTGAAGAAGGTGTTGGGCATTTCAACCAAAAGCTATCTGCATAAGGGCGAGATCGCCGGGTATGCGCAGCGGACGCGGGACATTGCGCAGATGTCGAAGTGGTTGGGGAAGGGGACCTATGTGGGGTTGGGACTGGACGTGGGCGTGGCAGGGTTGGAGATCAAGGAGGCGTGTGTGCAGGGGCGCGAGGCGCAGTGTCGGCGGGCGAAGTATGTGGAGACGGGGAAGTTGGTGGGCGGCGTGGCGGGGGCTCATTGGGGAGGGAAGCTGGGCGCGCAATTAGCCCGTCGCGGCTGTGAGGTTTTTTTGGGCGTCGTGGCTAAAGGAAACGGTGCGCTGGCCTGCGCAGTGATCGGCGGCGCTGCGGGAGGGTATGCAGGAGGTGACTTCTTGGGCTCTGGCGGTGCATTTCTGAGCGGGCAAATCGAACAGATCGACGGTGATTTGATCTTTCAGCCAGAGGGCACTTAAGCATGGATTTTCAACTCATCCTGGCAATCTTTTTATTTGCTGGGGCGCTGGTTGGCTCAGGGCTCACTTTATATGCTGAATGCACAAAGCTCGACGCGCTGGAAAGCTGCTTCAGCGAGAACAAGCTGGTCTGCGACAACAAACGGTTTTGGGGCAGAAATCAGCATATCGACAGGTTTCATCGCATGCTCGTGATCACTGAACTGTTGGGAATGCCTAAAATGCACGTCAAAAGAGGGAATGTGACCGAGGCTGAACTGGCGTCCGTCCCCTTGTCCCTCAGGCGTTGGGCGTTGTGGCCGTTTAATTTTGGGATGGCATGGATTGCCGGCTGTATCCTCTGGACTGTCTTGTACGGCTGGTAGCCTACGGTTATTGCTCGACAAATCAGCCCCTATCGCGAGCCGGCTGCCCTGTTCAATCGCCTCTCCACCCGACACCCAGGCACTGCATCAACGCTTATAACCTCGCTGGCAGTGTTGCTGAGTGCGCTGCCGTAGGCGTTCGGGTATAACGCCGGTTCTGAATTGTACCCACGGCGGGGTATGGCGAGAGTGGCGGGCTTGCGGTTTCGCAGGTGCTTACGCGCTACACGACGTCCGTGGTCTATCTTTGGTTCGAACGTCGGCGTCGAAAGGCATTACCCGACTCAGCAGGTATTTCAGGTTGAACGCAGCCGTGGGACCCCGTATGGCAATGGACTTCAGGCACAGCCTGACGAAACGGATCGTGATTGTGTTTGCGCTGATGAGCGCCTTCGTGGCGGGCGTGTTTGCAGCGGGCATTATCGCCACCGTGCATGTGGTCGAATACAAACTCACCAGCGCCGACCTCGGCAGCGGGTTGAACCGCCTGTTGCGCCAGGATGACACAGCCAGCTGGAGCCACCGCCCGGGCAAAGGCGAATTGTTTTTCGCCCAGGGCGAGCAGGGTGACCTGGCGCTCGACCCGTTGCTGACCGAGCTGGCGCCGGGTTTCCAGGAGGTCGACTATCAGGGGCGTGCCTACTACGCGGTGTCTCAGGTGGTCGATGGGCGCCAATACGTGCTGATGCGCAACCAGGAAAGCTTTAAGCAACGTGAGCGTGTGCTGTTCGGCGCGGTGGCGGTGGGTTTTATCCTGAGCATTCTATTGGCGGTCCTGCTGGGCCGCTTGTTGGCGCGCCGCGTGATGGCGCCGGTGGTACGCCTGGCGCGGCAAGTGCGTCATCGCGACCAGTTGCTGGATGTAGCCCCGCCGTTGCATCCGGATTACGCCGTGGATGAAGTAGGGGAGTTGGCCCTGTCCTTCGACAAGACCCTGGGGCGCCTGCGCGATGCGTTGAGCCGGGAAAAACTGTTCACCAGTGACGTCAGCCACGAGCTGCGCACACCGCTGATGGTCTTGGCCAGCTCCTGCGAATTGTTGCTCGGTGACCCTTCGCTGGATCAACGTTCGGTGGCCCAGGTGGGCCGGATTGCGCGGGCCACCGATGAGATGCGGCAACTGGTGGACACCTTCCTGATGCTGGCGCGGGCCTCGGGTGCCCAGGGCCATGGCGCTCAAGCAACGTTGAAGGACGTGGCGGATGGCCTGGTGGAAATCTGGGGGCGAATGATTCGCGAAAAAGGCCTCGAGTTCATTTATGAAAGCGAACACACCTCACCCGTGGAGTACAACCTGACGCTGTTGCAGTCGGTTATGGGCAACCTGCTGCGTAATGCCTGGCACTACACCGACAGCGGCTTTATTCGACTGACCTTGAGCGAGCACGGTTTTCGTGTGGAGGACAGCGGCATTGGCATTCCCGATCACAAGCGCGAGGCGATGTTCCAGCCCTTTGTCAGAGGTGAACACAGCCGGGGAGAAGGGCTGGGGCTTGGCCTGTCGTTGGTGCAGCGTATTTGCAGCACCCAGCAGTGGCGGGTTGAACTCACCACCAGGCAACCGAATGGGTGTTGTTTTTCGGTTGACCTGACGGCGAGTTGAACGCCTTTTTCAGCGCATGTGCAGAATAATCGGACTGCTGCTGGCCGGGTCGGTATGCCCGCGCAGCTTGCCGACCGCCTGTGCGTCGACCGCGCCACCGTGGTTGCCCCACGTGCTGCGCACGTAGGTCAACACCTGAGCGATTTCCGGGTCGGACAGTTGTTCACGAAACGCTGGCATGCGGTAGGCGTCCGGTACACCGGCGGCGACCACGCGTTGCGAGCCGTTGAGGGTGATATTGATCGCCGAGGCGCTTTCCTTTGCCAGTGCCGAGGTGGCGCCGGCCAAGGGAGGCATCCACTCGGGTTGGCCCTTGCCGTCGAGGCCATGGCAGGACGCGCAGCGGGTCGCGTAGGTGTGGGCACCGGGGATGTCCGGGCGCGCGTCGGCGGCCACGGCCTGGTATTGCCAGGCCGTGCCGTCACGCTGCGGGTCGCCGGGCAGTGACTTGAGGTAACGCGCGATCGCGGCCAGGTCCTCATCGGCCATGAACTGCGTGGAGTTGTTGAACGCTTCGGTCATCGAGCCGTAGACCACCGCATGTTTGTTGCGCCCGACCTTGAGGAACTGCACGATTTCAGGCTCGCTCCAACGGCCCAATCCGGTGTTGGGGTCCTGGCGCAGGCTCGGCGCGTACCAGCCGTCGAGCAACGCGCCGGCGAGGTACGGCGCGCCGGACTCGTCCAGCGCCTTCTCGTTGAAGGCCAGGCCGCGTGGCGTGTGGCAACTGCCGCAGTGGCCCGGGCCCTGGACGATATACGCGCCACGGTTCCACAGCGCATCCTCGCCGGGTTTGGCGGCGTAGGTGGCGTTCGGCGCGAACACCCCGTTCCACAGCGCGATGGGCCAGCGCAGGTTGAGCGGCCAGGGAATGTCGCTGGGGATGTTGGGCTGCTTGGCCGGTTCTATGCCTTTCATGAAAAACGCGTACAGCGCGCGCATGTCATCATCGCTGAGCTTGGCATAAGACGGGTACGGCATGGCCGGGTAGAGCCGTCGGCCGCCCGGCGCAACACCGTGGCGCACCGCCCGGTCGAAGTCGGCTGCGGTGTAGGCGCCGATACCGGTTTCGCGGTCCGGGGTGATGTTGGTGGCGTGAATGGCGCCCAGCGGGGTGGCCATCTCCAGGCCGCCGGCGAACGGTGCCTTGCCCGGCAGGCTGTGGCAGGCCACGCAGTCGCTGAGGCGGGCAACGTACTCGCCACGGCTGACCAGGGCCGGGTCGAAGCTGGTGGTTTGTTCGTGTTCGAGCGGTGAGGCGGGCTGGCGGGTGACGTACCACGCCAGCAGTGCGGCTATGACCGCGCAGGCCAGCGCCAGCCAGCCTGCGGTTGCAGCCAATCGTCGGTTGTTCATGGGCGTTCCCTGTCGGTTAGCTGAAGGTGTATCGGCTCAATGGCAAGCTGCGGATACGCTGGCCGGTCAGGTGCGCCACCGCATTGGCCACGGCTGGCGCCACTGCGGGTAACGGCGGTTCACCGATGCCGCCCATCTTTTCGCCACTTTCGACGATCCGTACGTGCACCTGCGCCATACGCGAAGCCGGCAGGATCGGGTACAGGTCGTAGTTGCGCGCCCGTGGTTTGCCATCCACGTACACCGCTTCCTCCAGCAACGTTTGAGATAAGCCCAAAGCCACGGCGCCATTGACCTGCGCCTCGACGATTGCCGGGTTGACGATGCTGCCCGGGTCAATGGCTTCCCAGATATGGTGCACCTTGACCTGGCCGCTTTCGATCGACACTTCGGCGATCACCGCCGCGTGCGAGCCGAACGGCGAGGCCATGGCCACGCCCCGTGCCCGACGCGTGCCGTCCTCGGCCGTGTAGGGGCCACGTTTCCAGCCACCGGACAAATCGCCCGCCGCTTGCAGCAGGGTGGTCAGCCGCTTGTTGTCGCGCAGCAGGTGCAGGCGCAGCTCATAGGGGTCGTGGCCGCCTTTGTCGGCCAGTTCGTCGAGGAACGCTTCGTAGAAAAAGTCATTCAGCGAGTTGCCCACCGAACGCCAGTAGCCGAGCATGGCCGGGCCCTTGACGTAGATCTGCGCGATGCGTTTGTTGGGGATGGCGTAGGACTTGCCCGACAACCCTTCGAGCGCCGTGGGGTCGAGTTTTTCGCCCTGTTTGCCGGCGATGGCTTCGGAGGGGCCTTCGGTGGCGCTCACGGCCTCAATGGCCACTGGCAAGCCTTTGTCGTCCAGCGCGGCGCGGAACTTGACCACGGCGACCGGGCGCAACACGTCGCGCAGGAACTCTTCTTCGCGGCTCCAGATCAGTTTGATCGGGCGGCCTACCGCTTTGGCCAAGGCGATGGCCTGCGGGTAGGGGTTGGCCGAGTCATACAGGAAATGCCGGCCAAAAAACCCGCCGAGCAGCGGCGAGTGCAGGGTGATTTGTTCAATGGAGAGCCCGGTGCGCTTGGCCATGTCGGCGCGGAACATATCCGGTGCCTGGTTGGGCAGCCACACCTCCAGCGAGCCGTCTGGGTTGAAACGCGCCAGGGCTGAAGGGGGCTCCAGCTGAGCGTGGTTGAGGTATTGGTTGTGGTAGGTCGCTTCAATTTTGGTCTTGGCGTTGGCCAGCGCGCCGGCCACATCGCCTTCGTTCTCGTCGTCACGGGCCGGGCCCTGTTGGGCGGCGAGGAAGTCGCGGTACTTGTCGCTGGAAAAGTCCGCGGGCATCGCGCGCACGGTCGAACCGGCAGCCGCTTCCAGCCATTCCACCTGGATCGCCTCCACCGCCCGCTTGGCATGCCACCAGCGTTCGGCAACGACCGCCACTGCACCTGGCAGTTGGTGAACCGAGTGCACGCCTTTCATGGCCTCGACCTGTGCCTGGTTGCGCAGGCTGCCGACGGTCATGCCCAGGCGTGGCGCGTGCTGGACGGCGGCGTGGAGCATGCCGTCTACCTTGAGGTCGATGCTGTATTGCGCCTTGCCGGTGGATTTGTCGTAGGCATCCAGACGTTTCACCGGCTTGCCGATCCAGCGGAACTGGCTCGGGTCGCGCAGTGTAATCGTGGCCGGGTCGGGCACCGGCATGTCCAGGGCACGACCGGCCAACTCACCGTAACCCAGCGAGCGGCCGGAAGCGGCGTGTACGACGCGGCCGGGCTGTGTGGTCAGTTGGGCCACGGGCACGCCCAATTGCTCGGCACCGGCCTGCAGCAACATGGCGCGGGCCAGGGCGCCGAGGCGGCGCATGGTCGGGTAGCTCATGCGGATGGACATGCTGCCACCGGTGATGCGCATACCGTTTTCCATCACCACATAGGCTTCGCCGGGCGGTGCGGCCTCGACCACGAAGGTGGCGGGGTCGGCATCCAGTTCTTCGCCGACGATCTGCGCCATGGCGGTGTGGGTGCCTTGGCCGCCTTCCATGAAGGGGCTGAGCAGGCGCACGCTGCCGTCCGGGCGAATCTCGAGAAATGCCGGCACCTGGGTCCCGCGTTCTGCCGGGCCGGCCGTGGCGGCGTAAGCCCTGGACGCGCCCAGTGGCAGGCCGAAACCTATGACCAGCGCACCGACGGCGGTGCTGGCCAGAAAACGCCGGCGCGACAGATTGACCGGTTCGCCCAATGGCGCATCGAGTATTTCGTTGCGCGTATTCATCAGGCGCTCTCCGTCCTGGCAGGTTGGGCGGCCAGGTCGTGCACGGCCGTGCGGATGGCGTTGTAGGTGCCACAGCGGCACAGGTTGATCATGGCGGCTTCAATCTGTGCATCAGTAGGCGCAGGGGTGTGCTTGAGCAGCGCGGTAGCGGCCATCACCTGACCGGATTGGCAGTAACCGCATTGCGCCACCTGGTGCTCGACCCAGGCCGCGACCACGCGCTTGCCCACGTCATCGGTTTCAATCGACTCGATGGTGGTGACCTCGCGGCCGACCACTGCGGCCACCGGCGTGACGCAGGAACGCACGACATTACCGTCCACCAGTACCGAGCAGGCGCCACACTGGGCCAGGCCGCAGCCGTACTTGGTGCCGGTCATGCCCAGGTCATCGCGGATCACCCATAGCAACGGCGTGTCGGCGTCGGCATCGACCTCATAGGCTTTTTGGTTGATACGTAATTGCATGGTTCACCTGCTGATCATCGGTTGATGTGGCTTTTCTTATAAGTTGCCCATCGTTGCACTCTAGACCACGGTGCAAGGCCTATCTATCCCGTCATCGATAACTCGCAGGATCAGGCAAGTATTCAAGAGGATTGCACGCTTGATGACGGTCCCCCAGCCTGTAGGCCTTTGCTGATCCAAGCCTGCGTGCCGCACTTTTTTTCATTCTCCTGATCTATTCCTGTCACGACCACGCTCATTCAGCGCGTGGACAGCAGCCAGACCCGGTGCCGATGGATCCAACGTTTATAGCTTTTATCAGCCGATGGCCGCTGCTGTTTGCAGCGGTGTTTATATTCAGTTCGACCGGTTGCAGCCAGCAACAGGGGCGCGATATCGCCAGGCAGTTCAGCGATGGCAAACCCGATGAATTCTTTCAAACCAGTGTCGATCGCATGGCAACCCTGAGCATGCGTGACAACCTGCAAAGCCTGTATCTGCTGATGAACAAGCTCTACCTGCGCAACCCCAACCAGTGGCGTCAATCGGGCTACCCGGACGCGGTGACTGCTGCGCGGGCAATCCGCCAGGCCATCGAGAGCCGTCAGTCACTGCCTGCCTTGGGGGACCGCCATGACCTGGCCGCTTTGAGCTATTCATTGAGCCCGGAATTTCGCGGCGATCGCGTCGGGGCGTTCATCTATGCGATCGGCAGCATGCTGGTGACGGCCCACGGCGGTCGCACCCAGTTTTATATGACCGACTCGATCAACCCGCAATTTGTCAGCAACGCCGCGCGCAATATCGAGAAAGCCACCTGGCTGCTCAGCCAGCGTCAGGATGCCAACGGCGTCTTGCTGCTGTTTTCCAATGAACTATCAGAGGAGGGCAGCAACCTCAGTTTTGCCGTTGAGTTTGGCAAGGTGGTCGCGCGTCTGGACCTGCTCGCCCAGATGCTCGATGAGCGTTACCGACGTGTCGCGCTCAATTACGCGCAGAGCCTGCTGCTGATGAACTTCCTGCCGGTGCAGTGACGCGTGGCTGGATCAGGCAGTGCGGTGTTTCCCTTTCCCATGTAGGAAACGGCCTATGTTAGGCCCCTGCGCTTGAAACACACCCTGGGTCGGCAATAGCCTCGGACTTTTCTTGACGATGAGTGCCTACCTTGGGTAAGCGAAAAACGGTTTGGTCTACTGATCGCGAAGTTCGCCTGCGATTTATCCTCTTTGCGGTCATCGACGTCGCGAGCGCCCAAGGTGTTCGCGCTGAGTTGTTATTGCCTGCACAGAAACTGCTGCGTAACGCGCCGAGCGAGTTGCAGCTGCGCGACACTCTCTCGCGCATTTTGGCTTGCGATGAGATGTATGGGTTCAGGTTCCCGCCGGGGACGGAGGCGGATGACTTCATGCAGGCGCTGGAACCTCTCACACACGAGGCCAAGGGCCTGATTTCTTGAGCGGGTTAGATCGTTTATTTCCTTAAGGTTGGACTCAAGGCCTGAATCGAATATCCACGGCGGCGTTTATGCGGTTGTAGCGGTGGCTGCCTACGTTGTTGCATCCGTTCGTCTGTCATCGCGGTGCGCACAGCTGTGTTGATCAACCAAGCGTGCTGCCGAACAGCCATTCCTGCTGCTCTGCCGTCGTCTTGCGCCTGCGCCGGGCGTCTCTAGAATCGGCGCCAGAACTTAGCCCTTTCCTGTCGATTACGGAGTTTCGAACATGATGAACGCAATGCAGATGCCGATGAACACCTCCATGCCAATGATGCCGATGATGGGCATGCCGATGATGATGGCTACCCTGCAGTGCGAAATGGCTGGCGACGCCATGATGTGCACCCTGAAGCCGGCGGCCGGTATGGACATGGCTCAGTTCAAGACCAACGCCGAGATGATGGCGATGATGATGAACTGCGGCATGCCGATGATGATGCAGTGCGCCAATATGTCGATGATGTGCATGTCGGCCGAGGCCATGAAGATGATGACGGACATGAACATGCCGATGATGGCAATGGGCATGTCGATGCCGATGATGAAGTGCATGATGGAATGCACCCTGATGGGCGACAGCATGCAGTGCAAAATGATGCCGATGCCGGGCATGAGCATGGCCATGATGGAAAACTGCTGCATGCTGATGAACAAGCTGATGAACGACTGCGCCATGCCGATGATGATGAGCTGCAACGGCATGCCGATGATGTGCTGCACCTGCTGATAGATCCCGCAGAATAAAAAACGCCCCGATTAATCGGGGCGTTTTGCATTCAGTCCAGCCGTTCCGGGTAGGTGATCACCAGGAACGCCACCGCCTCGCTGTCCGCAGGGTTGCGGTAGCGGTGGGGCTGGTCGGCATAGAACAGGATCGAGTCGCCGGTGGAGAGCAGGTAGCGCTCCTCGTTGACGCTGACTTCCAATACGCCTTGGGCCACCACCAGGTTTTCCTGGATGCCGGGGCCGTGGCCTTCGGAGACTTCCTCGCCGAGGGCGCGCAGGCGGATCTCGTAGAATTCGGACTGGCGCGCCGTGTCGTAGGGAAACAACGCGCGGCTGACAAACGCACCGTCGGCACTCACCAGGCGTTTGCTGTGTTGCGCCGGCAACACCTCGACGCCTTCAAAGGCGCGATCTTCCAGGAACGCCGCCACCGACACCTTCAAACCCTTGGCGATTTTGCACAGCACCTTGATCGACGGCACGCTGCGGCCGGACTCGATCTGCGCGAGCATCGCCCGGCTGACGCCGCAGGCGCGTGCCAGGCCGTCCAGGGAAAGGTAGCGTTTGCTGCGCAGCCGTTGCAGGTTCTGCGCCACACACAGGCTGGTGTCGTCGTCATCCAGGCCAGGCTTGGGAAGCGGTTCGGAGGGCTCGGCCAGCACCTGCAGAAAATTCATCGGTTTACGCCCGGCGAGTATCGCTGGGCGTCGCCGCCTGTGCGGCAACCACCGCAAGCCCTGCACGCGCTGCGTAGATCGCCCACATCAACTCGGCCGCTGCGCGCTCCTGGCGGCGTTTACGGTGGAGGGTGAAGTCGATGACGGTGGCGGATGTTGGCATGGGGGCGATCTCGTGGGTCGTGGGTGACTCAGGGGTTCAACAATAATGCGTGGCTGTTATTTCGTTAAATACTGAGTTCGCATGTGTTAATTCGATTTTGGACTTAAAAAGCAAACCCGGTCTGACGCGGTTGTGGGAAGGGTCTGGTCCGTCAATAAGGCGTGACCTGGTGAGCGTGCCTGGCTTCCCATCACTGTTCGCGTGATGGGCAGCAATATGCCCCCTGCCTGTCACGCCCCTGAATTCCAAGGACCTGACCATGCTGTTGCGCCAACCTCCGCTCCTTTTCGCCGCCCTGACCCTCAGTTCACTGGCGCACGCCGAGACACTGCAACTGGCGCCCGTTGAAGTCACCAGCAGCGAAGCCAGCGCGGGCGAAGTGGCCCAGGCGCAGCTGAAAAGCGTGCCCGGTGGCACCAACTACATCGACATGAGCAGCGTGCAACAGGGCCGGGTGAGCACTAACGAAGATGTGTTCAAGTACCAGCCCGGGGTGTACGCCAAGGCGGCGAACAATGAAGGGGTCAAGCTCTCTATCCGCGGTTCCGGATTGAACCGCAGCCCCGGCGCCCATGCCTCCGGGCTGTATGAAATGTTCGACGGTTTGCCGCTGACCGGCCCGGGCGGCACACCCTACGAGCTCAAGGACCCACTGTGGCAAAGCCGCGTCGAGGTGCTGCGCGGCGCCAACGGCTTGATCAGGGCGCGCTGGCCCTGGGCGGCTCGGTCAACTACATCACCCATACCGGCTATGACGCGCCGAAGCTGCAAGTACGTTATGAAGCAGGCAGCCGCGGCTATGCCCAGCGCGAGATCAGTTCCGGCCAGGTGCTGGGGGACGCCGACTACTACATCAGCCTCACCGACTCCGAATCCGACGGCTACCAGCACCAGAGCGCCGGCACCGGCAAGGGCGTCGCGGCCAACTTCGGTTACCGTTTCAACCCGGACCTGGAGACGCGTTTCTATTTTCGCTACCGCGAAACCACCAACGACTCACCCGGCAAACTGACGCGCTACCAGATCCGTCACGACCCGAGCGCCGCCAACAGCCTGAATGCCGCCCGCGACTCCAAACGCCTGCAGCCCGGCTCGACCTGGATCGCCAACAAGACCACCTTGCAGCTGGACGATCATTCGCGCGTCGAAGTCGGGCTGGCCTATCACGACTACCCGATGGACCTGCGCGAAGGCACCAACCGCCTGAAAGTCGCCTACACCGACGTCAGCGGCACCTTCAACTACATCCGCCAGGACAGCCTGTTCGGCCACGACAGCAAAACTACGATTGGCCTGCGCACCACCCAGGCGATGCCGAACAACGGCGCCTCTGAATACGTGCGTACCCCAGCCGGTAACACTGCGACGTATGCCCCCGGCACCAAGACTCGCGACTACAGCTATTTGGGCTCCGACAGCGTCCTGCATGTCGGCAACGAACTGGAATTGGTCCCGGACCTGTGGCTGACCACTGGCCTGGCCGCGATCTACACGCGCCGCGAAACCCAGGTCACCTATCCCGAAGGCCAGGCGCCGCTCAGTCAACATGATTGGGACTACGCACCACGCATTGGCCTGCGGTATGACTTCACCCCGCAGTTGCAGGTGTACGGCAACCTGAGCCGCTCGGTCGAGCCGCCGCATGCGTGGTCGATGATCTGGGGTTCCAATAAGTACTTTCCCAACGGCAGCGGCCCGGCCACCGGTTTGCAACGCGAAGGCGTGAGTTTGCGCAATCAGACCGCTACCACCCTGGAGGTCGGCGGGCGGGGTGAGCAGTGGTTCGGCCAGTGGGACCTGGCGCTGTACCGCTCCGAAGTGCGCCACGAATTGCTCACGGTCGAAACCCAGGCCCAAACCGCCAACAGCAGTGCGATTGTTGCCGAGTCCAACGCCAGCCCGACCGTGCATCAAGGCGTGGAACTGGGCCTGCTCAGCCCACTGTGGGACGGTGGTCGCAACGGCCAGCTTGCCCTGCGCCAGGCCTACACCTTCAGCGACTTCCACTACCGCAACGATGACCGTTTCGGCGACAACACCTTGCCGGGCATCCCCAAACATTACTACCAGGCGCAACTGCGCTACAGCCATCCGACCGGTTTCTACACCAGCCTCAACACCGAGCATGCATCGCGGGTGGCGGTGGACTACGCCAACTCCTACTTTGCTGCGGCCTACACCACACTCGGCGCCACGTTCGGCTACGACGCACCGAAGCAGGACTGGCAAGCCTGGGTCGACCTGCGCAACCTCACTAACCGGCGCTATGCCAACACCGTCACACCGGGTTACGACGACAAGGGGATGGATGTTGCGCGATCCACGCCGGCCGACGGTCGGGGCATTTACACCGGCGTGTCATGGAGCTGGCGTTAAGCACCGTTGTGGCGAGCGCTGCACGGCTGGCGGTAATTGTGGCATTGGCGGATAACTTGCCGGTCGAGGTGGAGCCTTTCACCGATTGGCGGGTGGTGGTCAAACCGCTGTCGATCAGGCTTCGTTCTGCCGCAGGCGCTTGTAAAGCGTATTGCGACTGACCCCCAGTTCCCGCGCGAGGTGGGAAATATTCCCGCCCGCCGCCTTCAGGCGTTGTGTCAGGTCGGTGTTGTCATCCAGAAACTCATGGGTGGGCAACGGCGTCGGCCCCTTCAGATCGACAAAAAAATCATCCGGCAGATGCTCCGGGCGCACCGGCTGTTCCTCGGCCATCGCCAGCGCCACCTGCAACACACTGCTGACCTGACGTAAATTCCCCGGCCACGGGTGCTGCTCAAACAGTGCCAGCACCTCGGCACTCAGCCCGGCCCACTGGGTCGGTTCGCGGTGTTGCTGCCACAACTGCTGGAACAGCGCCTGTTTGTCGGTGCGCTCGCGCAATGGCGGTAATTCCAGGGTCAGGCCGCCGATGCGGTAAAACAGATCCTCACGAAAGCGCCCGGCCTGCACCCATTCGCGCAGCGCACGGTTAGTGGCGGAAATGATCCGCAAGTCCACCGGGAACAGCTCGCTGCTGCCCACCGGCTGCACACAGCGTTCCTGTAATACGCGCAGCAAGCGGGCCTGGGTCGGCAGCGGCATATCGCCAATTTCGTCGAGAAACAGGGTGCCTTTATCGGCTTTGCGGATCAGGCCGATGCTGCCTTTTTGGTTGGCGCCGGTGAAGGCGCCTTTTTCGTAGCCGAACAGCTCCGATTCCACCAACTCGGCCGGAATCGCCGCACAGTTCACTGCGATAAACGCCTGCCGGCTGCGCGAACTGGCCTGGTGCAGGGCTTTGACGAAGACCTCTTTGCCCACGCCGGTCTCGCCGTGGATCAGCAGTGGAATGTCCTTTTCCAGTAGCCGCTCGGCCTGGCGCACGGCTTTTTCAACACGGGTGTCGCCAAAGTGCAGGGTCTTGAGACTGATCGGGGCCGGCGTCGCCGGGGGTGGAGCGCTGGGCTTGGGTTCACTGAAGACGCGCGCCTGCACCGGCATTTTCCTTGGCCGCTTCAATAAACACTGGAACCGGTTGCGCCCGGCCGCCTGCAGGGAGAAGGGCAGCCCCTCCGGCTGATTGAGCAATTCCAGCAACGACACCTTGAACAAACTGTCGATCAGCACCCGCGACAAACTGATGCCCAGCAAGTTATCGGCGCGGCGGTTGGCCGACAGCACCTGGCCGCTTTCATCAAAGATCAGCAGGCCCGCCCATTGGCTGTCGAGGTTGTTCAGGCCGGTGTTGAAGGTCAGTTGAAAATGCTCGCCGCGGAACAGGTTGAGGATCAGCCGGTTTTCCACGGTCTGGCTCATCATCTTGACCATGCCCAGGGTGTGGGAGGGCGGCAGGTAGCTGTCGCTGGACACATCCAGCACCGCAATGATTTCGCGCTGGGCATCGAAGATCGGCGCCGCCGAGCCGGTCATGAAACGGTTGGCTTTAAGGAAGTGTTCGTCGTGCTCGATATGCACCGCCTGGGCACACGCCAGCGCAGTGCCGATGGCATTGGTGCCGCTGGAGCGCTCCCGCCAACTGGCGCCGGCATTGAATCCCCGCGCCAGTTTCGGCTCGATAAACCGCTGGGTGCCCCACGACGTCAGGACCTGGCCCTGGTTGTCGGCCAGCATGATCAGGCAGTTGGAATTGCTCAGGATGTTTTCGTAGTAGGGCAGCACTTCCTGATGGGTGGTTTGCACCAGGGAATGCTGGCTTTCCAGCAATTGGCTGATGCCTTCGGCAGGCAGTTGGTCGAAGCTCGGTGTGCTCTGGTGGTCCAGGCCAAATGCGCGGCAACGGCGCCAGGAATCCTGGATAAGGGTGTCGTGAGCCAGGGGTTCGGCCATGAGGGCGACCTTCTTTTTATTGTTATGGAGTCTTGCAAACGCTACCTGGAGGAACAGGTTCAAAAATTTAGATCTGTGTCGCCGATCAATTGTTGTTCAGAACTGTTCATTGTCAACCTCGCGCCTGTTCAGTTGTTCAGCCTCGGTTGTTCAGTTGTGTTCACGCCTGAACAGCGTATTGCGCCCATTTCCTTACAGATCAACCACCTGCCGCTTCTGGCACGAAACTCGCTCTGCATCGTTGCCAGATTCATTCCAATAATAAAAAGGGCGTGTCATGTCATTGACCCTGGAACATGTCTCCCGCGTCGTCGAAGGCCAAACCTGGATCGACGACGCCAACCTGCGTTTTGAAGCCGGTTCCTTCAACGTATTGCTCGGCCGCACCCTGTCCGGCAAGACCAGCCTGATGCGCCTGATGGCTGGCCTGGACAAGCCCGACAGCGGGCGCATCCTGATGAATGGCGTGGATGTCACGCAAAAGCCGGTGCGCCTGCGCAACGTGTCGATGGTCTACCAGCAGTTCATCAATTACCCGACCATGACCGTGTTCGAAAACATCGCCTCGCCGTTGCGCCAGGCCGGTGTGTCCAACGAGTTGATCCAGAGCAAAGTGCTGGAAACCGCGAAGATGCTGCGCATCGAGAAATTCCTCCAGCGCCACCCACTCGAACTGTCGGGTGGCCAGCAGCAGCGCACGGCCATGGCCCGCGCGTTGGTGAAAGATGCCGAGTTGATCCTGTTCGATGAGCCGCTGGTGAACCTGGACTACAAGCTGCGTGAAGAACTGCGTCAGGAAATGCGCGAACTGTTCAAGGCCCGCCACACCATCGCGATCTATGCCACCACCGAGCCCAACGAGGCCCTGGCGCTTGGCGGCACCACCACCATCCTCCACGAAGGCCGGGTGATCCAAAGCGGCAAGGCCGCCGAGGTGTATCACCAGCCGCAGACCGTGCTGGCGGCCGAGCTGTTTTCCGAACCGCCGATCAACCTGATGCCCGGGCGTATCAGCGGTAATGAAGTGAGCTTCGCCGATGTCGTGCACTTCCCGCTGAACGTCGACCTGCGCCCCATCGGCGAAGGCGAGTTCCGCTTTGGCGTGCGCCCCAGCCATATCAGCCTGGTGCCGAGCAACGACGATGACCTGGAGCTGGCGGTGACCGTGGAGGTCGCGGAAATCAGCGGCTCGGAAACCTTCCTGCATGTGCGCAGCGAACACTTCCTGCTGGTGCTGCACCTACCGGGGGTGCATGAGTACGACGTCGACGCACCGATCCGCGTGTATATCCCCACCCATAAACTGTTTGTGTTCGATGGTCAGGGCCGTTTGGTCCAGGCACCCGGGCGCCGTGTCGCGAGGGTTGCCTGATGGCCGAGATTCATTTGCAGAACCTCGCGCACAGCTACAGCCCTACACCCAGCGGTCCTGAGGACTACGCCATTCGGGAAATGAACCACGTGTGGGAGCAGGGCGGTGCCTACGCCTTGCTTGGGCCGTCTGGCTGCGGCAAGTCGACCCTGCTCAATATCATCTCGGGCCTGCTCAGCCCCTCGGAAGGCCAGGTGCTGTTCGATCACACAGTAGTCAACGAACTGACCCCGGAAAAACGCAACATCGCCCAGGTGTTCCAGTTCCCAGTGGTGTACGACACCATGACTGTGTTCGACAACCTGGCCTTTCCGCTGCGTAACCAAGGCATGGCCGAAGCGAAAGTTCACAGCAAGGTGCAGGAAATTGCTGAAGTCCTCGACCTGCAAAACCTGCTGAGCAAAAAGGCGCGCAACCTCACCGCCGATGAAAAACAAAAAGTCTCCATGGGCCGTGGCCTGGTGCGCGACGACGTGTCGGCGATCCTGTTCGATGAACCGCTGACGGTGATCGACCCACACCTCAAATGGAAGCTGCGGCGCAAGCTCAAGCAGATCCACGAGCAGTTCAATATCACCATGGTCTACGTGACCCACGACCAGCTCGAAGCCTCGACCTTTGCCGACAAGATCGCGGTGATGTACGGCGGGCAGATCGTGCAGTTCGGCACGCCGCGCGAGTTGTTCGAGCGGCCAAGCCACACCTTTGTCGGCTATTTCATCGGCAGCCCTGGGATGAATCTGATCGAAGTGCAGGCCGAAGCCGGTGGGGTGCGTTTTGCCGGTACGCTGCTGCCTTTATCCGCGGCATTGCAGCAACGTATCCGTGAGACCGACTGCAAAAAATTGCAGGTCGGCATCCGCCCGGAATTTATTCACGTGTGGGACGAGTACAACCCCGACGCCCTGCAGGCCGACGTCATCCATGTGGAAGACCTGGGCACCTACAAAATCATCACCCTCAACCTCGACGGCGCGCCGTTGAAAGTGCGGCTGGCCGAAGACAAACCGGTGCCGGAAGGCAAAGCCTCGATCAGCTTCCCCGCGCAGTGGTTGATGGTGTATGCCGACGATTACCTGCTGGAGGTGCTGCCATGAACAAGGTGCAGAACAACAAGGCCTGGTGGCTGGTGTTGCCGGTGTTCCTGCTGGTGGCGTTCAGTGCGGTGATCCCGATGATGACGGTGGTCAACTACTCGGTGCAGGACATTTTTGACCAGTCCAGCCGCTACTTTGTCGGTGCCGACTGGTACAAACAGGTGCTGCTCGACCCGCGCCTGCACGACTCGTTGCTGCGCCAGTTCATCTATTCGGCCTGCGTGCTGCTGATCGAAATTCCGCTGGGTATCGCCATCGCCCTGACCATGCCCACCAAGGGCCGCTGGTCATCGCTGGTGCTGATCATTCTGGCAATTCCGCTGCTGATTCCGTGGAACGTGGTGGGCACCATCTGGCAGATCTTCGGCCGCGCGGATATCGGTTTGCTCGGTTCAACCCTCAACGCCATGGGCATCAGCTACAACTATGCCGCCAACACCATGGACGCCTGGGTCACTGTGCTGGTGATGGATGTGTGGCACTGGACTTCCCTGGTGGCGCTGCTGTGTTACTCGGGGCTACGGGCGATTCCGGACGTGTACTACCAGGCCGCGCGGATTGATCGTGCATCCGCCTGGGCGGTGTTCCGACATATTCAGTTGCCCAAGATGAAAAGCGTGCTGCTGATCGCGGTGATGTTGCGCTTCATGGACAGCTTCATGATCTACACCGAGCCTTTTGTGCTCACCGGCGGCGGGCCGGGTAATGCCACCACGTTCTTAAGTCAGACCCTCACCCAGATGGCCGTAGGCCAATTCGACCTGGGCCCGGCGGCGGCGTTTTCCCTGGTGTACTTCCTGATCATCCTGTTGGTGTCCTGGCTGTTCTACACCGCCATGACCCATTCCGACGCCAACCGCTGAGGCCGCCAACATGAGCAAGCGCAAGGTCATACCGTTGCTGATCTACATCCTGTTCCTGCTGGTGCCGATCTACTGGCTGCTGAACATGTCGTTCAAGAGCAACACCGAAATCCTCGGCGGGCTGACGCTGTTTCCGCAGGACTTCACCCTGGCCAACTACAAGGTGATCTTCACTGACCCGAGCTGGTACACCGGCTACCTCAACTCACTGTATTACGTGAGCTTGAACACGGTGATTTCTCTGAGTGTGGCGCTGCCGGCGGCCTATGCGTTTTCGCGCTATCGCTTTCTGGGCGACAAACACTTGTTTTTCTGGCTGTTGACCAACCGCATGGCGCCTCCGGCGGTGTTCTTGCTGCCGTTTTTCCAGCTGTATTCGTCTATCGGCCTGTTCGATACGCATATCGCGGTGGCGTTGGCGCATTGCTTGTTCAACGTGCCGTTGGCGGTGTGGATTCTTGAAGGCTTTATGTCCGGCGTGCCTAAGGAAATCGACGAAACCGCCTACATCGACGGCTACAGCTTTCCCAAGTTTTTCGTGAAGATTTTTATCCCGCTGATCGGTTCCGGCATCGGCGTCACCGCGTTTTTCTGCTTCATGTTTTCCTGGGTCGAACTGCTGCTGGCGCGCACGCTGACCTCGGTCAACGCCAAGCCCATCGCCGCGGTGATGACCCGTACGGTGTCGGCATCGGGTATCGATTGGGGCGTACTGGCGGCGGCGGGGGTGTTGACCATCCTGCCCGGCATGCTGGTGATCTGGTTTGTTCGCAACCACGTGGCCAAGGGCTTCGCCCTGGGCCGGGTCTAAAGGAGTCGATGATGGAATGGATGGCCTGGACCACCCCCACCGCGTTGTTCTTTGCGGCGATTGGCCTGTTGCTGGTGGGCATGACCACCTGGGAACTGCGCTCGCCGAGTATCCCGCGGCGCGGTTTGTTGCCGATCAGCACCACCCGTGGTGATCGCTTGTTTATCGGTCTTCTCGGCAGCGCCTACCTGCATCTGCTGGTGATCGGCGTAACCGGCTGGAGCATCTGGGTGGCGACCGCGCTGTCCCTGGTGTGGCTGTTGTGTGTGATGCGTTGGGGCTAGTGCTCCGTGAATAAACTACCAGGAGGTCTCTATGTTGAATAAAAACAATAAGCTGCGACATAGTATTTCATTGGCCGCCGTACTGGCCCTCAGCGGTTTGAGCGCTACGGTCTGGGCCGATGCGTATGAAGATGCCGCGAAAAAATGGATCGGCAGCGAATTCAAACCGTCCACGCTGACGGCCGATCAGCAGCTCGAAGAGTTGAAGTGGTTTATCAAGGCGTCGGAACCGTTCCGTGGGATGAAGATCAACGTGGTGTCGGAAACCCTCACCACCCACGAGTACGAATCCAAGGTGCTGGCCAAGGCCTTCAGCGAAATCACCGGCATCAAGCTGACCCACGACCTGCTGCAGGAAGGCGACGTGGTGGAGAAGCTGCAAACCCAGATGCAGTCCGACAAGAATATCTATGACGGCTGGGTCAACGATTCCGACTTGATCGGTACGCACTTTCGCTATGGCAAAACTGAATCCATCACCGACCTGATGGCCAATGAAGGCAAGGACTTCACCTCACCGACCCTGGATATCAAGGACTTTATCGGCCTCTCCTTCACCACGGCGCCGGACGGCAAGATCTATCAATTGCCCGACCAGCAATTTGCCAACCTCTATTGGTTCCGCGCTGACTGGTTCGAGCGCCCGGAGCTGAAAGCCAAGTTCAAGGAAAAATACGGTTACGACCTCGGCGTGCCGGTGAACTGGTCGGCCTATGAAGACATCGCCAAATTTTTCAGCGAGGACGTCAAGGAAATCGACGGCAAGCGTATCTACGGGCACATGGACTACGGCAAGAAAGACCCGTCCCTGGGCTGGCGCTTCACCGATGCCTGGTTCTCCATGGCCGGTGGCGGCGACAAAGGCCTGCCTAACGGTTTGCCGGTGGACGAGTGGGGCATTCGCGTGGAGGACTGCCACCCGGTGGGCTCCAGCGTAACGCGCGGCGGCGACACCAACGGCCCGGCGGCGGTGTTTGCCACGCAAAAATACGTGGACTGGATGAAGGCCTACGCACCACCGGAAGCGGCGGGCATGACCTTCTCCGAATCCGGCCCGGTGCCGTCCCAAGGCAACATCGCCCAACAAATTTTCTGGTACACCGCCTTCACCGCCGACATGACCAAGCCGGGCTTGCCGGTGGTGAACGCCGACGGTACGCCGAAATGGCGCATGGCCCCCTCGCCAGTCGGGCCTTATTGGGAAAAGGGCATGAAGAAGGGCTATCAGGACGTGGGCTCCTGGACCTTCCTCAAGTCGACACCTGAGAAGCAAAAACTCGCGGCCTGGCTCTACGCGCAGTTCGTCACCTCAAAAACCGTCTCGCTGAAGAAAACCATCGTCGGCCTGACGCCGATTCGTGAGTCTGACATCAACTCTCAGGCGATGACCGACCTGGCGCCGAAACTCGGTGGTTTGGTGGAGTTCTACCGCAGCCCGGCCCGGGTGGAGTGGACCCCGACCGGCACCAACGTGCCGGACTACCCACGCCTGGCGCAACTGTGGTGGAGCAACATCGCGGCCGCCGCCAGCGGCGAGAAAACCCCGCAACAGGCGCTGGACAACCTGGCCAAGGAGCAGGACGCGATCATGACGCGCCTGGAACGCTCCAAGGTGCAGCCGGTGTGTGGCCCGAAAATGAACCCCGAGCGTGATGCCCAATACTGGTTTGACCAGCCGGGCGCGCCGAAGCCGAAACTGGCCAACGAGAAACCGAAAGGGGAAACCGTGAGTTACAACGACTTGCTCAAACAGTGGGAGGCGGCGCGTCAGTAACTGATAGGCGACAACGCTGTACCTGTGGCGAGGGCGCTTGCGCCCGTTGGACTGCGCAGCAGACCCGTTTGTTGGGCCGCTGCGCTGCCCAACGCGGGGCAAGCCCGCTCGCCACAACAAGTGCCCGCTTTACCAGGGGCGCGGAAACGTTAAGTTACGCGCTTGCCTGCGGTTGGATGCGTAATTCCCCGTCCACATCCTTGACCAGTTCACTGGCCAGAAACAGCGGCGCCAGGCGCTTGTGCAACTGCGGCTCGACGAATTCCTTGACCGTGTCCAGCACCAATACGCCACTGAGCGGCAGCTCGGCCTTGGTGTACGACAACCAGGCTTTTTTCAGTGCCATCAACACATCGCTGCCCGCCGTTGAGGCGAAGCGGCGGTGGGTGGGTTTGCCGTCAAAGTGGAAGGTGTGCTGGAACGCATAGCCGGTCTCATCGCCGTTGGCCGCAGCGCAACGCACACAAGTGCAGGGGCCGTCGCCGAAGGCGCTGCGCAGGTAGGTGTTGAAGTCCACCACGGGTTTGAGTGACAGGCGCTTATCCACCTCGAACAGGTCCCCGGTCATTTTATCGTCAGTGTTCAACGTCCATTTCCTCGCAGGTTCGGCAGTCTTTCAAAGCGCGGCACAATACCAGCCGAGCAGCATCCGTGGGGATTTTTTGCGCGAACGGTGCTCGCTTCAGTGTTGACGTCCATTCGCCAATGGCCTTGTTAGAGTTTCCCCAATCAACCCCACAGGAAAACGACATGAGCACTCAGACTTCTATCTATAACCACGGCGTTGCATGGGAAGAGGGCCACAGCGTCAGCCAGGGCTATAGCGTCAACGGCACGATTTTCATCGCCGGGCAGTTTTCCCACACGCTGGAAGGCGAATTCGTCGATGGCGACGCCGCTGCGCAAACCCGCAAGACCTTGGAGAACCTCGATCACGTGTTGGCCGGGTTCGGTGTCGGTCGTTCGAACATCGCCGCCGTGGATATTTTCCTGGTGCACGCCAAGCGCGATTTCGAGGCGGTGGTGGCCGTGTGGAAGGACTACATCGGCACGCATCGCCCGGCGGCAACGCTGGTGGGGGTGAACTACCTGGCGTCGGATGCGCAGATCGTCGAGATCAAGGCCGTGGCCCACGCCGATTGATCAGTCCGGTAGCTGTTCGGCAAGCAGGTCGATAAAGCGCCGTACCCGAGGCTCCAGGTAACGCTTGCTCGGGTACATGGCCATGATTTCGACGTTGCCGGCGTTGAGGTCGGGCAGCACCGGCAGTAGAAGGCCGTTGGCCAGGTCGTCGGCGATCAGGAAGTCCGGCAGCAGGGCAATGCCCATGCCTGCCACGGCGGCGTCGCGCAACGCTTCGCCGCTGTCCAGGCGCAGGCGGCTGCGGCCGGGGGCCTTGAGCCATTCGCCGTGTTCGTCGCGAAAGCGCCAGCTTTGTTTGCGTGTGCGGCTGCTGAAATATAAACAGTCGTGGTGGGCGAGGGCGTCCGTGTCACGAGGTGTGCCGTGTTCGGCGAGGTAGGTGGGCGATGCGCAAAGCAACGCTCGATAGCGTGCGACTACGCGAGATATCAACTGGCGGTCGGCATGTTCGCCACCAATGCGGATCGCCAGGTCGAAGCCGTCCTCGACGATATCGGCCATGCGGTCGGTGAAGCTGGCTTCTACTTGCACCTCGGGCCAGGCTTTCAAGTAGGTAGTGAGCAGCGGCAGGATGACGCGCCGCCCAAAGGCGTCGGGCAGTGTCAGTCGCAATAACCCGCGTGGCGTGCCACTGGGCTGGCCGATGCTGTTTTGCGCGGTGTCGACAGCGGCAAGAATCTGTAAACCCTGGTCGTAAAGCGCGCGGCCCTCATCGGTCAGGCTCAAGGTGCGGGTGGTGCGGTTCAACAGACGCACCCCCAGGCTGTCTTCCAGGCGCATCACCGCCTTGCCGGCCGCCGAGCGCGTGAGCCCCATGGCCTGGCCGCCTGCGACAAAGCTGGCGCCATCGACCACGGCCATGAAGATCAGCATTTCATTGAGGTTGGTGCGCAGCATGGGGCGACTCACGGCGGCGAAAGCAGTGGCGCAATATAGCAGCTCGATGCTGTGGATTTATTGCATAAGAATAGATCCCGATATTCTTTTCCAGTCTTAAAAATCGCCGCTAGGCTTCATCACCTTCTCGAAAACGCGGCAAATTCCCCATGACCTTCAAGCGTTCCTCCTTGACCCTGCTGGCCGCGTCCCTCGCGGCCGCGAGTACCTTGCTCAGCCCTGGCGCCCAGGCCGAGGGCAAAATCAGCATCGCCCAACAATTCGGTATCGGTTACCTGATTCTTGATGTGGTGCGCGACCAGCACCTGATCGAAAAACACGGCAAGGCGCAGGGCCTGGATATCCAGGTGGAGTGGAACAGCATTTCCGGCGCCACCGCGATGAATGAATCGCTGCTGGCCGGCGCTCTGGACGTGGTGTCGGCCGGTGTACCGCCGATGCTCACCTTGTGGGACCGCACCAAGGGCAAGCAGAACGTCAAGGCCATCGCCTCCCTGGGCTCGATGCCCAATTACCTGTTGACCAACAACCCGAACGTGAAGAGCCTCCAGGACTTCACCGAGAAAGACCGCATTGCCGTGCCGGCGGCGGGCGTGGGCTTCCAGTCACGCACGTTGCAGATTGAAACCGCCAAGCAGTTTGGCGATGCCAACTACAAGAAGTTCGACGACATCTCCATCAGCCTGGCTCACCCGGACGCCACGGCCGCCTTGATTGCCGGCGGTTCGGAGATCAATTCGCATTTTTCCAGCCCGCCGTTCCAGTACCAGGAATTGTTGAACCCCAACGTGCACAAGGTGCTCAGTTCCTACGACATTCTGGGCGGGCAGGCGTCGTTCAACGTGCTTTACACCACCGAGAACTTCCACGACGAAAACCCCAAGACTTACAAGGCGTTCTACGATGCCCTGGCCGAGGCCGAGCAGATCATCAAAGCCGACAAGCCTGCCGCCGCCAAAACGTATATCCGTGTAGAAGAATCCAAGTTGCCGTTGGACCTGGTGGAGAAAATCGTCCAGGACCCGGAAATCGACTTCACCATCGTGCCGCAGCGCACCTATATCTATGCCGAGAAATTGCAGGCGCTGGGCGTATTGAAGAACAAGGCGGCGAGCTGGAAGGATTACTTCTTTGAAGAGGCCCATGGCGGGAATGGCAGCTAAGTCACCTGCTTGACTTGAAATACGCACAACTTGTGGGAGCTGGCTTGCCTGCGATAGCGGTGGGTCAGCCCAAAATATGTCAGCTGACACTCCGTCATCGCAGGCAAGCCAGCTCCCACATTGGATTTTCGTCGTCTAAGAATCATCGAAAGAACTCACCCGGTGTCGCATCAAACTGCTGGCGAAACGCATTGATAAACGCCGACGTCGACTCATACCCACACGCCAACGCCACATCCGTGACCCGCTCGCCTTGTTCCAGGGCGGGCAGGGCGCTCAGCAGGCGCAAGCGCTGGCGCCAGGCGCGAAAGGTCAACCCGGTGTCACTCAGGAACAACCGGCTGAGGGTCTTTTCGCTGACCCCCAGCTTCTGGCTCCACGCCCCCAGCGTCGTTTGCTGCTCCGGGTGGAGGTTCAGGCTGCGATAAATCTGCCGCAGCCGCGAGTCATGGGGCAACGGCAGCATCAAGTCCACCTGCGGCGCGGCGGCAAGTTGGTCCAACACCACTTGGGCCAGGCGCCCGTCCGGCCCATTCTCGGCATATTCCACCGGCAGTTCGCTGAAGCTGCGAATCAACTCGCGCAACAAACTGCTCACCTCCAGCACCTGGCAACGCTCAGCCGCCCAAGTGGTGACGCTGCAATCGAGGTACAGGCTGCGCATTTCCGTGTGCGGCGAACTGAACACCCGGTGCGGCATGCCCGCCGGAATCCACACCGCGCGCTGGGGCGGTGCGACGAAACGGCCGACGCTGGTCTGGATTTCCAGCACCCCGGAAATCGCGTAGGACAATTGCACCCACGGGTGACTGTGCCGGCGCGTCAGGGCCCGGTTGGGCAGTGATTCAGTACGCCCATACACCGGCCGTGGCAGGCTGGAAAGGCCGGGCACACTGCGTCGAACCGTCTTGTCATGTCCTTTAGGCGGCATTTACTGGCTCATTGGCGTTAGTCGGTAACAAGCCGTTACGTTAGAGTCGCGACGATGCTCTTGGCAACCCCTGGAAGAATTGCTTATGACCCGCCCACGTTTTCTACCTGACAACTTCACCCTGACCCTGATCGGCACGGTGATCCTCGCGTCACTGCTGCCCGCCAGTGGCCAAACCGCCGTGGCCTTCGGCTGGGTGACCAACCTGGCCATCGCGCTGCTGTTTTTCCTGCACGGCGCCAAGCTGTCGCGCCAGGCCATCGTCGCCGGTGCTGGCCACTGGCGCCTGCACCTGCTGGTGTTCAGCCTGACCTTCGTGCTGTTCCCGTTGCTGGGCCTGGCGCTCAAGCCGGTGCTGTCGCCGCTGATCGGCAAAGACCTGTACATGGGCATGCTTTACCTGTGTGCGCTGCCGGCCACCGTGCAATCGGCGATTGCCTTCACCTCCTTGGCGCGCGGCAATATCCCGGCGGCGATTTGCAGTGCGGCAGCCTCCAGCCTGTTCGGCATTTTTCTTACGCCGTTGTTGGTGACGCTGTTGCTCAATGTGCACGGTGACGCGGGCTCCACCGTCGACGCGATCCTGAAAATCAGCGTGCAGCTGTTGCTGCCCTTCGTCGCCGGGCAAATCGCCCGGCGCTGGATTGGCGAGTGGGTCGGCCGCAATAAATCCTGGCTGAAATTCGTCGACCAAGGCTCGATCCTGCTGGTGGTGTACGGAGCGTTCAGCGAAGCGGTCAACGAAGGCATTTGGCACCAGATCCCACTGTGGGAGCTCGGCGGCCTGGTGGTGGCGTGCTGTGTGTTGCTGGCGTTGGTGCTGGTCGCGTCCACCGTGCTGGGCAAGGCCTTCGGCTTTAACCAGGAAGACCGCATCACCATCCTGTTCTGCGGCTCGAAGAAAAGCCTGGCGACGGGTGTGCCGATGGCCCAGGTGCTGTTTGCCGGGGCAACCATGGGCGTGTTGATTCTGCCGCTGATGTTATTTCACCAGATCCAGTTGATGGTGTGTGCGGCGCTGGCCCAGCGCTATGCCCGGCGGCCGGAAAGCATTCCTGAGCTGATGGGGCAGGTGGATCCGTGATCTAGATCACACCCTTGACCGAATCACCTCAAGTTAAAGGCCGGCCAGACGACTTACTTATTGAGAGCCCAATAAGGAGAGTCGGCATGAACGTTAAAGGTATTTCGGTGTTTACCGGCCTGTTTTGCCTATGGGCGGGTGCCTGTGGTGCCGCGCAGACAGTGGGGCAAGGCACCATTCAGTTCAGAGGCGCCATCGTCGAGCCGGGGTGTGCGACAAATGCGCGCAGCGGTGCAGTGATGGAACTGACCGGCTGTGCCCAGTCCAATCGCGGCAGCCACCTCGATGTGCGCAATGTGACGCCGGTGGCCAGCGTCAATACGGCCCATGTGAAGCTGGTGTCGGACAGCGGCAACGGGCGTTATTACGACCAGCGCTATCAACTGGTGGACGACGCCGGCAAACCGATTCAGTCGGGCAACTACGTGATTACCATGACGTCGCCATAAGCTCCACGGCGACGATCCGCGCCAACAAAGGGCCGAGAAACCTATAGAATGCTCGGCGGCGGCGCTTGTTCTGCGTGGCCGTTTGATCACCGCCAGAGTACCTCGCCCGTCAATGAGCCTTTCAGCCGCAACGCCCCAAGCCAATTGGCAACCGGTCATCGCCCTCGCGTTGGCCGCCTTTGTGTTCAATACCACCGAATTCGTGCCCGTTGGCTTGCTCAGCGCCATCGGCGCCAGCTTCGACATGCCCATCGCCAGCGTCGGCCTGATGCTCACCATCTATGCCTGGATCGTGTCGCTGACCTCGCTGCCGGTGATGCTGCTGACGCGCAACGTTGAGCGGCGCAAGCTGCTGATCGTGCTGTTCGGCCTGTTTATCGCCAGCCACATTCTCTCCAGTGTCGCCACCAGTTTTGGCTTACTGATGGTCAGCCGCATCGGCATTGCCTTGTCCCATGCGTTGTTCTGGTCGATCACCGCGTCGCTGGCGGTGCGGCTGGCGCCACAAGGCAAACAGGTGCAAGCCCTTGGCCTGCTGGCCACCGGCACGTCGTTGGCGATGGTCCTGGGCATTCCGCTGGGTCGCCTGCTTGGTGAAGCCATGGGTTGGCGCACCACGTTCCTGGTGATTGCCGCGTTCGCCGCCGCCCTGGTGTTCTGGCTGGCGCGCACCTTGCCGCCGCTGCCAAGCCAGAACTCCGGCTCGCTGCGCAGCCTGCCGTTGTTGTTCAAACGCCCTGCACTGGTGGCGCTCTATGTGCTCACCGCCATGACCGTCACCGCGCAATTCACCGCCTACAGCTACATCGAACCCTTCGTCGAAGGCGTCGCCGGCATGAGCGGCAACGCGGTGACCCTGATCCTGCTGGTATTCGGCGGTGCGGGCATCATCGGCTCGCTGTTGTTCAGCCTGGTGCACCGCTTCAACCCGCACCTGTTCGTAGTCAGCGCAGTGTTCCTGCTCGCCGCGTGCCTGGCGCTGATGCTGCCATTGAGCGGCGCCGAGTCGTACCTCGTCGGCCTGAGCATAGTCTGGGGCATGGCGATCATGGGTTTCGGCCTGGCCATGCAGTCCAAGGTGCTGGTGCTGGCACCGGACGCCACCGACGTGGCCATGGCCATGTTTTCCGGCATCTACAACATCGGCATCGGCGGCGGCGCGCTGATGGGCAGTTGGGTTGGCAGCCACTTCGGCTTCGCCTGGATCGGCGCGGCGGGCGGGTTGTTGGCGGCACTGGCGTTAATTGGGTATTGCCTGGCGATTCATCGGTTCGGGCAGGGTGTGGTGCGTCACTGAGGAGCAAACGTCTGATGATCAAGCCTGTTGTTTTTGCAGTTCTTACGGGTGTTTGCGGGCTGCTGCTCAGCCCCGTAGCCTCGGCCGCCAGTTTCGACTGTGCCAAGGCCAGGGCGCCAGACGAAATCGCTGTCTGCAAGCACGTCGGCCTGAATGACCAGGACGTGACGATGGCGTTGCTCTACGACTTGAACAAACACTTCATGGCCATGGGCGCGCGGGGCTCGTTGATGGACGGGCAAGGCGCGTGGCTCAAGCAGCGTCGTGCGTGCGGCGCGCAGGTGAGTTGCTTGACTGATGCCTATACGCAGCGGATCGGGATGTTGCGCCGGTTTATTGATGAGCAGGTGATGACGAAAGGACCGTTCTAAGACCCTTTTCGTCATTCTACTCCCGGCTTTTGATAAACAGCCTGTGATCCATAGGCAGGATTATCACAAGGCAGCCAGCACGGCCTCGAGTTTTTCCTGATCCCGCGCAAACTGCCGAATCCCTTCCGCCAGCTTCTCAGTCGCCATCGCATCTTCATTCGACGCCCAGCGGAACTGCGCTTCGGTCAACTGCTGCCGCGCTTCGCCCTCGGCGCCCGGCACCAATTTGCGCGCCAGCGGGTCGGTATCCTCAGCAAGTTTTTGCAGCAAGTCCGGGCTGATGGTCAGGCGATCGCAACCGGCCAGCTGTTCGATCTGGCTGAGGGTGCGGAAGCTGGCGCCCATGACCACCGTGTTGATCTGGTTGGCCTTGTAGTAGTCATAAATGCGCGTCACGGACTGCACGCCCGGGTCTTCGGCGCCGGTGTAGTCCAGGCCGGTATTTTTGCGGTACCAGTCGTAGATGCGGCCCACGAAGGGCGAGATCAGAAACACGCCCGCATCGGCGCAGGCCACGGCCTGGGCGAACGAGAACAGCAGCGTGAGGTTGGTCTGGATGCCGGCTTTTTCCAGGCGTTCGGCGGTGCGGATGCCTTCCCAGGTGGAGGCCAGTTTGATCAGCACGCGGTCGCGGCCGATGCCGGCCTGGTCGTACAGCGCGATCAATTGGTTGGCCTTGGCCCATAGCGCGTCTTCGTCAAAGGACAAACGCGCGTCGACTTCGGTGGAGATGCGTCCCGGGATCACTTTGAGAATGCCCGCGCCCACTGACACCGCAAAGTGGTCACACGCCAGGCCCACATCCCCTTTGGACAGGTTCACCGCGTTGCGCAGCAGCTCGGCGTATTCCGGGATGGCGGCGGCCTTGAGCAGCAGCGACGGGTTGGTGGTGGCATCGACCGGACGCAGGCGGCTGATGGCTTCCAGGTCGCCGGTGTCACAGACCACGGTGGTGAATTGCTTGAGTTGTTCGAGTTTGGACGTCATGGGCGGCGGTCTCCAGAGGCGGCAGGGGACACCCGTTGTACCATTTCCCGAGCCGCTTGTTTACCCGCTCGCCAACCCGTCAAGCCTCAGGAAAGCCGGTTTTCTGCGGCCAACGGTTCTGGAACAGCTGCACGTCTACCTGATGGAGCAAGCCGTTGCGAGTAAACGGCGCTGTCGCGAGCCACTTCTGCACGTGGGCTTGATCATCAAAGTCCACCACCATCAGCGAACTCACCGGTTCGCCCTCGGCGCCCAGTAACGGCCCGGCAAACGCATTGGCCAAATGAAACCTTTCCCCTTCTTTGACCGTTCACGCCCACCGGCGGCCTACCCATTTTATACACGGACTTGATAGCGAGGCATGTCTGTACGAGACAAGGTTTGGGTATCAATGTAACCCCTCGCGTCAGCTAACGTCGGTTGGCTCACGGTCCTGCTTCCATCTGGTTTTAGAACGCGATAGGCGTTGGCCTGACCGACCAGGTTGCCATAGCTGTCGTAGTGACCGCCGGATGGCCCTGCCTCAATTCGATAACCTTTGTAGTCTTCGACGAATGCCATGGCCATGTTCCTTGCAGGGTGGGTTGACCACTTCAGACTAAGAAGCATCGCAGGGAGCGTCTACTGTGATAACTAACAGGCTCTCAGAACAAACGGCGATAGGTTTTATATCAAGGCACGCTTGACGAATGAGGCGCGACGCTTGGCCTCACGGCGTCCACGTCTGCACCGCCTGCGCATCCACCGCCTGGGGTAACAGCCCCGCCTTGAAGAACGCATCGGCAATCTTCTGCTGTTCACCCAACTGGTCCACCGTCACCGGCTGCACCTCATAGCTGCGGTGCGCATTGGCGGCTTCGACCGTAGCCACGTCCAGATTGCCCCACAGTGGGCCCAGCACTTTCGCTGCGTCCTGCGGGTTGGTTTTTACCCATTTACCCGCTTTTTCCAACTGCTCATACACCACCTTCAACACCTCGGGGTGTGCCTTGGCGTAAGGCGTGCCGGTCAGGTAATAGCGCTTGTAACTGGCCAGCCCGGCGCCATCGGCCAGGGTGCGCGTCGGTAGCTGGCGTTGCACGCTGGTGAGGAAGGGTTCCCAGGTGACCCAGGCGTCGACCTTGTTGTTCTCGAACGCTGCGCGACCATCGGCCGGTGACAGATAGGCCGGCTCGATATCCGAGAAGGCCAGGCCCGCCTTGGCCAGCGCGGCGATCAATAAGTAGTGGGTGCCGGCCGCTTTGGTTACCGCGATTTTCTTGCCTTTCAGATCCGCCAACTGCTGGATCGGCGAGTCCTTGCGCACCACGATGGCCTGGGCTGACGGTGAGGGCGCTTCCTGGGCGAAGTAGGTGAGCTTGGCCTGGGCCGCCTGCGCGAAGATCGGCACGGTGTCAGCCACGTCAGCGCTGATGTCGACGTTGCCTACATTCAGTGCTTCGAGCAATGGCAGGCCGCTGGGAAACTCGTGCCAGCTCACGTCGATTTTGTCGGCCTTGAGGGCTTTTTCCAGGGTGCCCTGGGTTTTCAGCAGGGTGATCAGGGTCGAGGACTTCTGGTAACCGATGCGTACGGTTTCCTGGGCCTCGGCGCTCACGGCGACGGAAAAGGCCAGCAGCCCGATAACAATGGCGAGGGGACGACGGATAGACATGGCGCGCTCGATTTTCAGCGAAATATCTACAAGCTTAAAGTTCTAAAAAGCATTCGATAAATACTCTTTCGATCTGAGCTTAGGGGGCTTTTTCAAGGTTTCGATGAATCGGGCATAACCATAGAATTATATCGTTCTTTCATAATAGGTGATTATTAATATAAGTTTTAGGCCTGAATATTTTACATCTCGCTGCTAAGGCTCCCCATGACAAAACGCCGCCAAATCCACTTATCGGCCTTCCTGTTGAGCGGTCCCGTGGTGCACAGCCACGCCGTGTGGCGCCACCTCGAAACCGTCGGCAATTACCTCGACCCGCAATACTATTCACGCATCGCCAAAGTGGTAGAAGAAGGCCTGTTCGACTTCCTGTTTTTCGCTGATCGCCTGGCCGTGGGCGACCAGATGGGCGGCTCGCGCGAATTCGCCTTGCGCTACGGCGCCCAGGACGCCACGCGCCTCGACCCATTGCCGATCCTCTCCTACCTGGTAGGCCAGACCACCAAACTGGGCCTGGGCGCGACCCGCTCCACGACCTATTACGAGCCGGCGCATATCGCCCGCGAATTCGCCACGCTCGACCACCTGTCCAAGGGGCGCGCGGCGTGGAATATCGTGACCTCAATGAACGACAGTGAAGGGCGCCTGTTCGGTAAGGACAAGCACCTGGAGCACGACCTGCGCTATGACCGCGCCGATGAATTTGTCGAGGTCGCGCTGAAACTCTGGAACAGCTGGGGCAAGGGCGCGCTCAAGCTGGACCGCGAAAGTGGCGTGCTCGCCGACCCTGCGCTGATCCAGTCGGTGCAGCATCAAGGCGACTGGTTCAAGGTGGAAGGCCCGCTGAATATTCCACGCACGCCCCAGGGTCGACCGGTGCTGATCCAGGCGGGTTCTTCCGGGCGCGGTCGGCGGTTTGGCGCGCGCTGGGCCGAGGCGATTTTTACCATTCACCCGCACCTGGCGGCCATGCGCGCCTTCCGCGATGACGTGCGCGCCCACGTGGTGCAACAAGGCCGCGACGCCGACAGTTGCAAAGTGCTGACGGCGGTGATGCCGTTTATTGGCGGCAGCGAAGCCGAAGCCCGGGCCAAACGCGACAAGCACAACGCCCTGGCGCGGCCTGAGTTGGGCCTGGTGACACTGGCTTCACAGCTGAATGTGGACCTGTCGCCATTCCCGCTGAACGCCACGCTGGCCGAAGTGGCCCGGTCGCCATTGATCCCTGCCGCGGCCGCCGAAAAGTTGCTGATGCAGGGGCCCGAAATCACCCTGGAACAACTCGGCCGCATCTTTGCCAGCAGTGTGCGCGTGCCGCAACTGGTGGGCACCGGGGCGCAGATCGCCGACCAATTGGCCGAGCTGTTCGAGCAGGGAGGCTGCGACGGGTTTGTGATTTCACCGGGTTACTTGCCGGGCTCGTTCAGCGAGTTTGTCGAGAGTGTGATTCCGCATTTGCAGCGCAAGGGGGTGTTCCGCACGGCGTACGAAGGCTCGACGCTGCGCGAGCATCTGGGGCTGGCCGATCTCAACAACTGAATTTTTTAAAGGGATATTTCGCATGGCTGCTTTTGATCACTTAACCCGCCGCCGGCTCCTGGGCCTGGCCGGCATCACCCTGGCCAGTCCCTTGCTGCTGTCGCTGCCACGCCTGGGCTTGGCAGCCGATGAACATGCGGGGCACAACGCGCCTCAGGAGCCCGCCGGTACTGGCGACTTTATCCGTCTTGAGGCGCCGCGCTCACTCAAGCTGGCGGTCAACCTCAATGCTGTATGCCTGGCCCCGGTGGTGATTGCCCACGGCCAGGGGTTCTTCAAGAAGCACAACCTCGACGTTGAACTCGTCAACTTCGGCAACTCCACCGAAGTGCTGCTCGAAGCCATCGCCACCGGCAAGGCCGATGCGGGCGTGGGCATGGCACTGCGTTGGCTTAAGGCCCTGGAGCAGGGCTTTGATGTGAAACTCACCGCCGGCACCCACGGCGGTTGCCTGCGGTTGCTCAGTGCGGTGAACGGCGGCGTGACCAAGCTGGAAGACCTCAAGGGCAAGGCCATCGGCGTGACCGACATGGCCAGCCCGGATCGTAATTTCTTCTCGATCCTGCTGAAAAAACACGGTGTCGACCCGGTGCGCGATGTCGAGTGGCGCCTGTACCCGGCTGACCTGTTGGGCACGGCCCTGGAGCGCGGGGAAGTGCAGGCGGTCAGCGGCAGTGACCCATTCATGTACCGCCTGATCAAGTCCGGCGTGGCGCGTGAATTGTCCACCAACCTGGTGGAGGAATACGCCAACCTCAGCTGCTGCGTGGTGGGCGTCACCGGCAAGTTGGTGCGCGAAGACAAGCGCGTGGTCGCGGCGCTGACCCAGGCCATTCTGGAAGCCCATGACTATTCCGTGCAGCACCCGGAAGAAGTCGCCAAGGGCTTCCAGGCCTATGCGCTGAACACCTCCACGGAAGAAGTGCAGGCGATTCTGCATGACCATACCCACGGCCACCATGCGGTTGGCGCGGCGCTGACCCAGGAAATCACCACTTACGTCACCGACCTGAAAACCGTGGAAGTGATCAGCAAAAGCACCGACCCGGTGGAGTTCGCCAAGGAGATCACCGCTGATGTCTTCAGTTGATACGACGGCCGTGAACCCGCCTCTGGCATTCAAAGTCTGGTGGCAGGGCGCAGGCGTGGTGGGTGCCTGGGGCGCAGTGGCGCTGCTGATCAGCTACTGGCCCAACGCGACGCGCCATTGGCCGATGACTCAGGGGCTGGCCAACCTGTGCGTCGGTATGGCCGCACTGTTTATTGGGTTGAGCCTGTTGGGGCGGCACTTTTCCAAACTGGGCCGACGGTTGCGCAATGCCGGGCCCTGGCTGATTGCGTTGCCGGTGTTGCTGGGCATCTGGGAACTGCTCACCGCCAAACTGGCATTGCTGCCGGTGCCATTTTTCGCGCCGCCGCAGGCGTTGCTCGCGGTGTATATCGAAGACTACGCACGCCTGGCCGACAGTCTGTTGCATTCGGCGTTGCTGCTGGGCTCGGGCGTAGCGTTTGGGGCGGCCACCGGCTTCGTCGCGGGCGTGGCCATCGGCTGGTCCACACGGATCGGCTACTGGCTGCACCCGGTGTTGCGCATCCTTGGGCCGGTGCCGTCGACGGCTTTGTTGCCGCTGTGTTTTTTCCTGTTCCCCAGCAGTTGGAGCGCCAGCGTATTCCTGATCGCCCTGGCCACTTGGTTTCCGGTCACGGTGCTGACCTGGTCCGGCGTGGCGAGTGTGGATAAAGCCTACTACGACGTGGCGCGTACCCTGGGTGCCAAGCACGCTTTCCTGGTTTTCAAGGTGGCGATTCCCGCCGCGTTGCCCCATGTGTTTGTCGGCCTGTTCATGGGCCTGGGCGCCTCATTCTCGACCTTGGTAGTGGCGGAAATGATGGGGGTGAAATCCGGCATCGGCTGGTACCTGCAATGGGCACAGGGGTGGGCGGCGTACGCGAATATGTACGCGGCCTTGTTGATCATGGCGCTGGCGTGTTCGGGGTTGATCACCGGGTTGTTCCTGGTGCGCGACCGCTTGCTGGCCTGGCAGAAAGGAGCAATGAAATGGTAGCCCTGGCACACGCGGCATCGGCATCGACGGGGTTGGCGTTGCGGATAGAAAATCTGAGTCACGGCTTTGCCCTGGACGGGCACCCTCTACCAGTGCTGGAGCGGGTTTCGCTGGACGTAGCACCGGGCGAGTGTGTGGCGCTGCTCGGGCCTTCGGGCTGTGGTAAATCCACCTTGCTGCGCCTGGTGGCCGGTTTGGAACCGGCTGACGCCGGCAGGTTGTTGGCCGATGGCGAACCCATTCTCGGCCCGGACCCGAGCCGCGTGGTGGTCTTCCAGGACCCGACCCTGTACCCGTGGCGCCGCGTGTGGGACAACGTGGCGCTTGGCCTGGAGGCCCAGGGTTTGCTCAAGACGCATGCTTTCAAGGTTGATGAGGCGTTGGAAAAAGTCGGCCTTAGCGCGTTTGCCCGCGCGTACTCTCGACAGCTTTCTGGCGGCATGGCGCAGCGGGTGGCGTTGGCGCGGGCGTTGGTCAATCAGCCGCGATTGCTGATCCTCGACGAGCCCTTGGGCAAACTCGATTCATTGACTCGCATCACCATGCAAAAGGAACTCATCGACCTGTGGCAGCGCCAAGGCTATACCGCGTTATTGGTGACTCACGATGTGGAGGAGGCCTTGCTGCTGGCCAACCGCGTGATTGTGTTCAGTGACCGCCCGGCGCAGGTTCAGGCGCAGTTGAGCATTGATCGACCTTACCCTCGGCACCGCGATGACCCTTATCTGGTGGGCCTGCGCCGGCAGATACTGGGCCTGCTGGGTTTGGGAGAGAGCTGGTAGTCATGAGCGCGTTTTCTTCAGCCGCGATAACGCAGCGCTTCCACCAGCAACGCAAACGCCGGCGAAGCCTGTCGCCGGCTTGGGTAGTACAGGTGAAAACCGGCAAAGGGGGCGCACCAGTCGTCCAGCACGGCGATCAAGCGGCCATCCGCCAAGTAAGGCGCCACGATGTCCTGAGGAATGTAGCTCAGGCCAAACCCGTCCACGGCGGCCTTGAGCAGTTGGTACACACCATTGAAGGTCACTTGGCCTGACACCCGCACGTTCAGGCTTTCCCCGGCCTTTTTGAATTCCCAGGCGTACAGGCCACCGTTGGTGGGCAGGCGCAGGTTGTTGCACGCGTGGGTCGTGAGGTCGCGTGGCGTCGTCGGAAGGGGATGGTCGGCAAAATAGCGGGGTGAACCGACGACGAGCATGCGCATGTCCGGGCCGATACGAGTGGCGATCATGCCTTCGGCCACGTCCTCCCCCAGGCGCACGCCGGCGTCGAAACCCTGGGCGGCAATATCGACGAAACCGTAGTCGCAGCAGACTTCGATAGCGATGTCAGGGTATTGGGCCAGGAAAGGTTTGAGCACCGGCCAGAGGATGTCCTCCAGCGCATGGTCCATGGCGTTGATGCGGATCGTGCCCGAGGGCGTGTCGCGCAAATTGCTCAGGCCTTCCAGGCCAATCTGGATTTCATCGAAGTGCGGCCCGACGGTGTCGATCAGGTGTTGCCCGGCCTCGGTGGGCGACACGCTGCGTGTGGTGCGTGTGAGCAAGCGCAGCCCCAAACGCGCTTCCAGCGCGCGGATCGTATGGCTCAGTGCCGACTGCGACACCCCAAGTTTCGCTGCCGCCTTGGTAAAGCTGCGCTCGCGCGCAACGGCCAGGAAGGCGAGCAGGTCATTGGCATTTTCTTTGAGCATTGATGAGCAGCTCTCATAAGTATTTTCAGATTCTAGCGGCTAATTATCTCAATAGGGTGCTGTTAGATTGAATCCAGCCCTTCAATCGGAGAACGACCGTTGAAAACATTCGCCGCCGCAGCGCTCTCGCTGTCATTGCTCGTTCAAGAATCCAGCGCACAGGAGACCCCCATGCTCACCATCACCCCCAATGGCTCGCAACCCTCAGCCCAAGGCCCTGCCGACTGGTTCACCGGCACCGTGCGCGTGGATGCGCCCTTCAAAGGCACCGATGCCGCACGCATCAGTGGCGCCACCGTCACCTTCGAACCGGGCGCACGCACCGCCTGGCATACCCACCCCTTGGGGCAGACATTGATCGTCACCGCCGGCGCCGGGCTGGTGCAGGAATGGGGCCAGCCGGTACGTGCCATCCGCCCCGGCGACACGGTGTGGATTGCCCCCGGCGTCAAGCATTGGCACGGCGCTACGCCGAGCACGGCCATGACCCATATCGCGATTGCCGAGGTGCTGGACGGCAAGGTGGTGGACTGGTTGGAGCCGGTCAGTGAAGGGCAGTACGCGTCAGCGCCGTGACCTCAAACCTGCTCCTCTTCGCGCAACTGCACACTCATATCATCACAACTCTGCGCCCAGTCGCTCAGCCACTGTGGCATAGGCGGTGATGCCTCGGCCAAGCCCAGCTCCCGCAGAAAATCTGCCGGGGGCAGGGTGCCCTTGGCTGATTTAAACAGCCCGCGCATCACCACCACGCCCACCACCCGACCCTTGCTGACAAAACGGTGCTCCATCAGGCTCCATTTGTGGTCCCAGCCGAGCATGCGGGTGTGCACCTCGAACACTTCGAACAGCTTCAACTCGCGGCGAAACTTGCCCCAGGTATCGCCTACGATCGGCAACGCCTTGTTGCGCAGGGCCACGCGAAACGCGCCGGTGCGCAGTACAAAATCCATCCGCGCGACGTCCGCCAGGGAGAAGTACCGGCCATTGGTGACATGCCGGTTGATATCCAGGTCCAGCGGCCACACTCGCATGCGCACCACGGTGGTTGCCAAGCCATGGGCGGGCTTGCGCCAGGGGCGGCGGGACAACATGAACAGCAAGCGAAACCAGAGATTCATAAAAGCGCCAGGCAGTTGATCAGTGGCGGCACTTTACGGGCGCGAGATCGGCTAAGGTAGGTGCGCAAATGACTTATTTCATGCGAAAAACGCACGCGGGCTCTTTTATGCACATTACCTTGCTCCTGGCCGATCAATGCTCCGCCGCCAGTGCGACCCTGGCCCTGGAAATGCTCAGTGCCGCCAACCTGTTTGCCGACAGCCCGCCGTTCGAGATCGTGGTCGCCTCCCTCGACGGCCAGGCCGTGGACGCCTGGGGCGGGCAGCGTTTGCAGGTGGCGTGCGCGACTGCGCAGGTGCGCCAGACCGACCTGATCCTTATCCCCGGCTTCCTCTTTACCCTCAAAGATGCTTTGCCGACTTTTTCTGCCTACGGCCCCTGGCTGCGTGAACAGCATGCCCAAGGGGCCGTGTTGGCGTCGATGTGCACGGCGGCTTTCTTGCTCGCGGAGACCGGTCTGCTGCAAGGTTTGCGCGCCACCACCCACTGGGCGTTTGCCGAGTTTTTCCGACGGCGTTACACGGATGTGGTCCTGGATGACGCGCAGATCCTCTGCGAAGAAAATCGCGTGATCACCTGCGGTGGTGCCAGTGCAGCGATGGATTTGATGCTGCACCTGATCCGCCGTTTCGGCTCACCGGAGCTGGCGCAGACTTGTGGCAAATACCTGCTGATCGACAACGTGCGCACCGAGCAGTCGGTGTATGCGGTGTGGTCGTTGCCCAAGAGCCACGGCGACGGGGAGATCCTGCGGGTGCAGCGCTGGCTGGAACAGCACTTTGCCCAGGCGCTGGTGATTGACGACGTGGCCCGGCGTTTTGGCTTTGGCGTGCGCAATTTCAAGCGGCGTTTCAAGGAGGCGACCGGCTATACGCCTATCGCCTATGTGCAAACCCTGCGTCTGGAGCGCGCCAAGCAGATGCTGGAATCGACGCGCATGACCCTCGACAGCATCACCTACGCAGTCGGGTATGAAGACAGTAACTCGTTTCGCCGCCTGTTCCAGCAGCGCGTAGGGATGCTGCCGGCAGCGTATCGCAAGAAATTCCTGGCCGTTTCGGGCTGATTCAGCGACGCAACTGCGCCTTGCTTTCAACGCACTCCACTAGAAACTCCATCACCACTTTCACCGACGGTGAACGACGAATATCGGGGTACACCGTGAGCCAGATATCGCGCACCGGGCCGTCGGTGGCCGTGGGCAATCGCGCCAGCAGCGGGTCGTGATCGCCCACCAGGGTGGGCAGCACCACGGCGCCGACGTGCGCACGGGCGGCCATCTGCTGGGTGATCAGGTCGCTGGCGGCAAAAACGATTGGGCGTTGGCCGCGCAGTTGGTGCAGCCACGCTTGTTGGGGCAGGTGGTCACGGCTGCTGTCGTATGCGATGAAGGTCCACTGCGCGGCAGGTAGCTGGTTGAATTCAGGCGCGCTATAGAGCCCAAAACGCACCACGCCGACCTTGCGGCGCACCAGTGCGTCTTCGTCGGGGCGCACCGTGCGCAAGGCAATATCGGCTTCGCCCTTGTCCAGCGCGGCCAGTTGCGTGGAGGGCATCAGCACCAGGTTCAACTGCGGGTACTGGGCGCGCAACCGCGCCACGTGAGGAGCGATGCAATGGTTGGCGATGGACGGCGGGCAACTCACCCGTACGGTGCCGGCCAGTTCGATGGAGGCGACGCGCGACAGGCGCAGCACTTCGGTGGCCATCTCGCCCATGCCTGCCGCCAATTCGGCCAGTGCCAGGCCTTGGGCCGTGAGTGGGCGACTGCGGGGCAGGCGGTCCACCAGTTTCACGCCCAGGGCTTTTTCCAACGCATCGACGCGGCGCCCGACGGTGGCGTGTTCCACCTGCAACTCGCGGGCGGCCGCCGACAGCGACTGGGTGCGGGCCAATACGGTGAAGTAATACAGATCCTGCCAATCGAACATCGGGTTATTTCCGCACAGAGGCTGGGAGAGATTGGGGAATATTCCAGCCGATCATGTCCTTTTACCATGGCCGCTTCCCAGTGCAAACGGAGTTGTTCCCCATGAAAGCCATCACCCTGCAAGCCTACGGCGGTCCCGAAGTCGCCCACCTTCGCCACGACGTTGCAAAACCCCAGGTCACAGCCGGGCATGTGCTGGTCAAAGTGGCCTGCGCCGGAATCAATTTCATGGACATTCATACGCGCCAAGGCAAATACGCAAGCTCCGCCACTTACCCGGTGCGCCTGCCGTGCACCTTGGGCATGGAGGGCGCCGGTGTCGTGGTGGAAGTCGGCCCCGGCGTGAGTCACTTGGCTGTGGGCGATCGCGTGGCCTGGTGCATTGCCTGGGGCGCGTATGCCGAGTACGCCAATGTGCCGGCCGACAAAGTCGCGCAGATTCCCGGCGCAATCCCCTTTGATCAAGCCGCTGCGGCGATGTTTCAGGGCTGCACGGCGCACTACCTGATTGACGAGGTGGCGCGTTTGCAAGCAGGCAGTACCTGCCTGATTCACGCGGCGTCCGGCAGCATCGGGCAATTGCTGGTGCAAATGGCGCGTCGGTTGGGGGCGACGGTGTTCACCACCGGCAGCACCGCCGAGAAATGCGCGATTGCCCGGCAGCGCGGCGCCCATCAGGCCTGGACGTATGATGGATTTGCCGACCAGGTCTTGCACGCCACTGGCGGGCGAGGGGTGGACGTGGTCTTCGATTCGCTGGGCAAAAATACCTTGCGTGAAAGTTTTCGGGCTTGTCGCACGCGCGGTTTGATCGTCAACTACGGCAACGTCTCGGGCTCGCTGACCGACCTTGACCCGATTGAGCTGGGGGAGGCGGGCTCGTTGTTTTTGACGCGACCGCGGCTGGCCGACCATATGGCCGATGGGGCGACCGTGCAACGGCGCGCCAATGCGGTATTTGCGGCCATGCTGGAGGGGTCGCTGACAGTGGCGATCGAGGGGCATTACACCCTGGAGACGGTGCAGCAGGTGCATGAACGCATCGAGGCACGGCAACAGATCGGCAAGGCAGTATTGTGGGTGGACCACAACCTGCATTAATCGGGGACGAAAAAAAACCGGCTGATCAGGCCGGTTTGGGGTGCCCCGCAAACAGTGCGGGGTTATGCGTTGTTGCCGCGCAGGCGATCCGCACCGCCTTCAGCCAGGCCACGTTCCTGCAGACGGTCCGCGCCGCCTTCGGCCAGGCCACGTTCTTGCAGACGATCCGCGCCGCCTTCAGCCAGGCCGCGTTCTTGCAGACGGTCAGCACCACCCTCGGCCAGGCCGCGTTCTTGCAGACGGTCAGCACCACCCTCGGCCAGGCCGCGTTCCTGCAAGCGATCAGCGCCACCTTCGGCGACACGACGCTCCAGCAGACGATCAGAACCGCCTTCTGCTACGTGGTTACCTTGCAGGCGATCCGCGCCGCCTTCAGCGACAACCGGATGAGCAAAAGCGTTTGCAGCGAGTACCGAGAAAGCGAGGCTAAGCAAGAGTTGGCGTTTCATGGTGGTGTGCTCCGAGTGTTTTAGTGAGTTGCCGTTTGGCATGGGTTTGATGTTACGCGTTGGATTTTTTAAGAGAACTTCATTGCGCTGATGGTGACTATCGACGCCAGCGATGGCCCGTTTTGCGGGCCATCGTCGACACGGTCATGGCATCTGCGGCAGTTCCTGAGGGCGCAGGTCAAACACCAGCACCTCGGCATCGTCGCCCTGGCTCAGGCGGATCTGGCGTTCGTCCCGCACGCGGGCGCCGTCGCCTTCCTGCAAGCGCTGGCCGTTGATTTCTAAGCTGCCCCGGGCCACATGCACGTACACATGGCGATCCGGCGGCAGGTCCAGGGTCGCGGCTTCGTCGCCCTTGAACAGCCCGGCATACACCCGCGCATCCTGGCGAACAGTGAGCGAGCCCTCGGCGCCATCCGGCGAGATGATCAACTGCAAGCGTCCACGTTTCTGCGTCGCGCTGAAGTGTTCCTGTTGATAGCGCGGTTCGGCGCCGGCCACATTCGGCACGATCCAGATTTGCAGAAAGTGCACGCCCAGGCTCTGGCTGTGGTTGAACTCGCTGTGGGCCACGCCGCTGCCGGCGCTCATCAGTTGCACATCGCCAGGGCGAATCACCGAGCCGGTGCCCAGGGTGTCCTTGTGTTCCAGGGCGCCTTCGAGCGACTTCCAGTGTTTCTGGGGCGCGTTTGGCTCCTCGTGTTTTGCCTTCTGACTCTCAACCCCCAAAGGAGCTACCCGATGACTTACAAACGCTTGAACAAAGACGACGCCGTGGTGCTATTGGTGGACCACCAGACCGGCCTGATCTCGCTGGTGCAGGATTTCTCGCCCAACGAATTCAAGAACAACGTGCTGACCCTGGCCGCGCTGGCTGAAGGCTTCGAAGTGTTCGTGGTGACCGACGCCTCTGGTACGTTCAATGAAGCCGTGCAACGCGCGTCGTGGGCACGCATGAGCGCGGCGGGTGCGCACCTGGTGAACTGGTTCTCGGTGGCCTGCGAGTTGCAGATCGACTGGCGCAACGACATGGAGGGCCTGGCCAACCTGCTGTCGCCACGTATTCCCAACTACCGCAACCTGATGAACAGCTACTCGGCGTTTACCGCCAAGTAACTCGTCCTCAGGCATTCAGGTGAAACCCTGTGGGAGGGGGCTTGCTCCCGAAAGCGGTATTTCAGTCACCTCGTCTGTGGCTGACACACTGCTTTCGGGAGCAAGCCCCCTCCCACATTTGATTGTGTTCCCACATTGGGTTTGTGGTGTGGCTACCGACAGGCTATAAAACCGCAAAATGTCCACCGAGAAGCGACAATGAACCCCTTCGAAGACATGCGCCTGTTTTGCCAGGTCATGGAGTCCGGCAGTTTCACCGCCGCCGCCGAGCAACTGGGCCTGTCCAAGCAGTTTGTCAGCCGCCGTCTGATCCAGCTGGAAGACCGCCTCGGTGTGCGGCTGCTCAACCGTTCCACGCGTCGTCTGGACGTGACGCCGCTGGGCCAGAGTTATTACGAATCCGCCTTGCGCCTGCTCGGTGAAGTCGAGCAGGTGGAGCAGGGCATCGCCGGCCAGAACAGCGAGCCACGCGGCACCCTTCGCCTCAGCGCGCCGTTGTCGTTTGCCATGGCTCATCTTGGCTGTCTGTTACCGATGTTCCTGCAACGCCACCCGCATGTGTCGGTGGAAGTCGACCTGAGCGACCGCCCCGTGGACCTGATCGGCGAGGGCTATGACTTGGTGCTGCGTATTGGCACGCTGGAAGACTCCACCTTGATCGCGCGGCGCATCGGCAGTGTCGAACGGGTGTATTGCGCCAGTCCCGAGTACCTGGCCCAGCGCGGCACGCCGTTCAAACCCGAAGACTTGGGCGACCACGACTGCCTGCCTTACGGCCATGGCCGCCAGGTGCAATGGCGATTCCTGACCAAGGGCAAGGTGCAGTCGGTGAATGTCAGCGGACGCATGCGCGTCAATAACGGCGAGCTGCTGCGCGACACGGCCATTGCCGGGTTGGGCGTCACGTACCTGCCGACGTTTATCGTCGCCGATGCCTTGCAGGACGGGCGCCTGGTCACGGTCTTGGAAGACTTCACCCCCGAAGCGCTGACCTTGTCTGCGGTTTACCCGCAGCACCGGCAAAGCTCAAGGCCGGTGCAGGCACTGGTGGAGTTTCTACGCGAACGCCTGGCTGGCGGCTGCTGAACAACTGACACAACACAGAACCCCTGTGGGAGGGGGCTTGCTCCCGAAAGCGCTGGGGCAGTGACTATATTGGTTCTGATACGCCGCCTTCGCAAACAAGCCTGCTCATTTTTGTAGGCGTTCGGCTTAGCGATTAACCAGGTTGGCCAGCGTCGAACCGCCTACATAACGCTCCAGATTGGCCAGGAACGTATCGGCAATTTCCTGCTTGCTGTTAGTCGAAATGGCTGAGGTATGGGGCGACAAGCGCACACGCGGATGGGTATACAGCGGGTGCCCGTCCGGCAACGGCTCCGGTTCGGTCACGTCCAGCGAGGCCAAGCCGATCTGGCCGTTGTCCAACGCTTCCAGCAACGCCGCCTGGTCCAGCAGGCCACCACGCGCAATGTTGATCAGGTGCAACCCCGGCTTGGCGCTGCCCAGCACATCACGGTTAACGATATGCCGCGTGGCCTCGGTGAGTGGCGCGGCCAGCACCAGGTGGTCTGCGCGGGCGAACAGGTCGTGGATATCCCGTGCGGTTTCGACGCCTTCCACCGCAATGGGCGCCGCGCGTTGGCGCAATGCGACCACGTTGATCCCAAGGGCCAGCGCCTTGTGCGCGAGGGCTTCGCCGATGGCACCGAAGCCGAGCAGGCCCAGGGTGGTGCCCTTGAGCGGGCGCAGTGCGGTGAAATGCCACTGGGCGTCCTTCACCCAGATGTCCGGCAAATGCTTGGACGCGGCAAAGATCGTCGCCAGGGCGAACTCGGCGAGGTTATCGGCGGCGCTGCCCCGGGAGGTGCTGACCGGCGGGCCGTTGAACAGCCATTGCGGATAAAAGTCGATGCCCGATGACACCAGGTGCACCCACTGCGCGCCATAGGGCCAGCCGGGCGGCGGGGTGTCCGGCGCGGTGTAACCACGCACGTTGATCGGGCGCAGCAGCAGGATATTGGCCTGGGGCGGCAGGTCACTCGGTACGCCGGCGGGCACGCCGATCACTTGGGCCTGCGGGTGGATCGAGGCGAGGCGTTCGCGAATCACATCGTTATAGTCTTCGTCCAGTTGGCTGGCGATAATCACCTGACTCATGAGCGTTCCTTCTTCAGATTGGGGCACGTTGGGCGAAGACAGCTTTGCCGACGCCTTGCAGCACGGCGTCGTTCTGTGGCGTATGCACGCGACTGCACAGCACGTCGCGGTAGTGCCGTTGCAGCGGACTGTGGCGCGACAGGCCAGGGTTGCCCGAGGCTTCGATGGCCAGCTCCACGGCGCGAATCGCATTGCCGGTCACCAGGTATTTAAGCTGCGCGGCATTGGCGGCAGGCGTGTGACCTTCAGCGGCTGCATCGAGCAGGCTGCGGTTGGCAAACAGCAGGGTGTCGATATGCCCGACCGTTTCCTGAAAACGCGGCAAGCTCGACAGCGCTGCGCCGAGATTGGACGGCTTGCGTTGCTCCAGCCAATTCACCAGCCAGTCCCGCGCAGCCTGGGCCACGGCGTCATACACCGACGACAGCAACACCGACATCCACAGGAACGCATCGCCATCGAGTTCCGGCTGCGGCGCGCTCCAGGGGCTCACACTGACGGCGTGGTCCAGCGGCACCAACACGTTATCGAGCACCACTTCATGGCTGCAGGTAGCCCGCATGCCCAAGTGGTCCCAGGTGTCGATGATGCTCACACCCGGGCTGTTTTTGGGCACCAGCCAGGCACCGACCAACGGGTCGGCGTCGTCACTGCGCGCCCACACGCTGAACCAGCTCAGCCCATGGCTGCCGGTGGAGTAGATTTTGCGCCCGCTGATGCGCCAACCCTCGGTGGTACGCACCGCCGTGGTTGCCGGCAGGCCGCCACGGGCCGGGGTGCCGAGGTCGGGTTCGACGCGCAGGGCGTTGATCAGCGCACCGTTGCGCACCGCGTCTTCGGCGACGTGCACGCGCAGGTGGCGGGGCCAGGTTTTGCTGTCTTGCAGGCGTGTGTGTTGCAGGTACTGCATCACCAGGATCAGTGCGGTAGAGGGTTCGCCCTTGGCAATCGCGCTGATGGCTTTGCGCGCCTGGGGCAGGTTGGCGCCGCCTCCACCCAGGGCTTTGGGCACGGTGAAGGCGACCAATCCATGCTCATGCAAGCGCTTGAAATTGTCATGGGGAAAGGCGCCGCTCTCATCATACAAATGCGCGTTGCTGGCCAATTCAGCGCTGAGGCGTTCGAGCAGGGCTTCGAAGTTGGCGACTTCCACGGAGCGTAAAGACGGTTGAGTCATGAGTCTGTACTCAGTCAAATGTGGGCGCGGGCTGGCTCGCGATGGCGGTGGTTCAGCCAATGAATAGGCTGCCTGACACAGCGTTATCGGGAGCCAGCCGCATCGTTCAAGCCAGGGCCTTGAGGGGCGCTTCAGCCACGCTGTAACGGTTGGCCGGCACGTGCAGCCCGAGGTTGTCGCGCAAGGTATGGCCGCTGTACTCGGTGCGAAACAGCCCGCGCTGTTGCAGCACCGGCACCACCAACTCGGTGAAGAACTGCAAGCCGTCCGGCAGCACCGAGTTGATGATGAAGCCGTCACTGGCGCCGGCTTCAAACCAGGTCTGGATCGCATCGGCGACTTGCTCCGGGGTGCCGACAAAATCGCGTTTGGGCCGCGAAAAACGCAGGGCCACTTCGCGCAATGTCAGGCCTTCGTCCCTGGCCAATTGCTTGATGCGGTCGGAGCCGCCTTTTTGACTGTTGGCGCCCAGGTCGCCGAGTTCCGGGAACGGTTCATCCAGCGGGTATTGGCTGAAGTCGTGGTCGTTGAAGGGACGGCCCAGCGCCACAATGGCGTCCTCTACGGTCACCAGGTCCACGGCCTGCTGATAGCGGCGTTCCACCTCCGCTGCATCGCGCCCGACAATCGGGCGGATGCCGGGCAAGATCGACAGGCTGTCGGCGTCACGGCCAAAGCCCTTGGCGCGGCGCTTCAAGTCGGCGCTGTAGGCCTTGGCCTCTTCAATGTTCTCGACGTGCACGAAAATCGCATCGGAATTTTCGGCGGCAAAGTTACGCCCATCTTCCGAGGTGCCCGCCTGGAAAATCACCGGCTGGCCCTGGCGCGAGCGGGCGATATTCAGCGGGCCCTTCACCGAAAAAAACTCACCTTTGTGATTCAGGGCATGCAGCTTGTGCGGGGTGAAAAACTCGCCGCTCTGTTTGTCGTAGGCAAAGGCGTCGTCTTCCCAGGAGTCCCACAGGCCCTGGACCACATTCAAGTGTTCCTTGGCGATACGGTAGCGCACGGCGTGTGGCGGGTGCTCGGCCTTGCCGAAGTTATCGGCGGTGCCGCTCAGCCAGGAGGTCACCACGTTCCACCCGGCGCGGCCGCCGCTGATATGGTCCAGGGAGGCAAACTGGCGCGCCACCTGGTAAGGCTCGGTGTAGCTCACCGTCACCGTCGCCACCAGGCCGATATGAGTGGTCAATGCGGCGAGGGCCGAGAGGATCGTCAGCGGCTCGAAACGGTTGAGGTAGTGCGGGCTGGATTTGGCGTGAATGTGCAGGCTGTCGGCGATAAACACGAAGTCGAATTTGGCGCTTTCGGCCAGTTCAGTCTGCTGTTTGTAGAAGCCAAAGTGAGTACTGGCATTGGCTTGCGCCTGCGGATGGCGCCATTCGCCCCAGCCGTGACCGACACCGTGGACCATGGCGCCCAGTTTCAAATGGCGTGGCTTCAATTGACCTGGCTTGCTCATGTGCTGCTCCTTTTAGCGCGATGCTTGGGAATTGGGGACACGCTCGGCGTTAAAGCTCTTGTCGAAGCCCTGCGACACGTCGATGTGCTTGGGCAGCAGGCCTTCTTTTTGATAGGTGTCGGCTGTGGCTTGAAGGCCGCTGATGACGGCGTCGTCGATCAGCACGGGGGACAGATGGGTGTCTTTGGCCACCTCCACGTGCACGGCTAACGGCAGGCCGGTGATCCTGGCCTGGGCGGCGGCGTACTCATCGGGGTGCACGTTGGCCCATGCGTAGGCGCGATCGACGCGGGCGACAAAGTCATTCAGTTGCGCGCGTTTTTCGGCGATGGCCTGGCGGGTGGCGGCGAAGTACAGGTGATTGCTCAGCAACTGGTTGCCACTGATCAACACGCGGGCCTGGCTCTGTGAGGTGACCACGGTGGTGTAGGGGTCCCATGTGGCCCAGGCGTCGACCGTACCGTTATCCAGTACCAGGCGCGATTCGCTGGGCAGCAGGAAAATGAACTGCACATCCTGGGTCGTCAGGCCAGCGCTGGCCAGGGCCTTGATCGCCAGGTAATGGCCGATGGAGCCGCGCCCGGTGACGATTTTTTTACCCTTGAGGTCGGCCACGGTCTTGATCGGTGAGTCCTTGGGCACCAACAGCGCAGTGGTGTTGCGCCCTTCGGCGTGGATGATGCTGACCACCTTGAGCGATGCCCCTGCACCCACGGCGAACACATACGGTGCATCGCCCAACGCACCGATATCGACGGCGCCGGCATTCAAGGCTTCGCCCAACGGCGAGGCGGACGGGAACTCCGACCACTTGATTTCATACGGGACGTTTTTGGTTTCGCCGGAAGCTTCCAGCAGCGCCTTGATCGTGGATTTTTGATTGGCCACTCGCAGGGGTTGCAGGTCAGCGGCGTGGGCGGTGGTGACCAGGCCCAAGGCGAGGGCGGCGCCCAGCAGAAGGCGCTTGAACGGTGTGGTGAACAGCATGGGACAAACTCCAGGCGTTTGTTAAAGGGGTACGGATACCTCCGCCTGGAGAAGGGGTCGGATGTCCTGGGGCGCTGCACCGCTCGCGGTGCAGCTGTAGGGTCAGATGATGGGTCAGATCACATGGAAACCGTGGGTGGCGTCGTGGGCCAGTTGGTCGACCAGGCCGAACTCCCAATCCAGGTAAGCCTGCATGGCTTCCTTGGGGTTGTCGGTGCCTTCGTAGGGGCGGCGGTAACGGTCGATGCGCGGCGAGGCCAGGTGGGTTTCACCTTCTTGCAGCGGCAGTTGCGCCTTGATCCAGCCGGCCGTGCCGTCTTGCAGCAGGAACACCTGTTTGCCGGTAATGGCTTCGACCTCGGGCACCGCCAGGCGCGCCAGTTGGCTGCTGCCGCAGGTCAGCACGTAACGCTGGGCAGCCGGCACTTTGGCCAGGGCCTCGGGCAATTGCGCGCGCAGCGCCCACCAGGCCCCCGGGATATGGCGTTTCACGTAGTTGGCGCTGGCGGTGAAGTCCAACACGACCGTGTCGCCATGTCCCAGCCAGTCTGCGAGGGTGTGTGGGCTGATGAGTTCGGCTTGGGGCGGCGCGGGAACCGGGGCAACCCAGGCGTCGTGTTCACTGAAATGCGCCGGTTGCAGAGCGTCCAGCACATGCACTTCCCAGCCAAGCTGGGCCAGCCAGGACGCCGACATATTAGCCCGCACGCCATCGTCATCCGCCAGCACCAGTCGCGCACCGCGCACGCTGGCGACGTGGTCGGTTTCCTGGACCAGTTGGCCCCCCGGCGTGGAGCGCGCGCCGGGCAAGTGGCCGGCTTCGAATTCTTCCGGCGTGCGCACATCGAACAGGTAGGTGGTGCGGGTCGGTTCCTGCTGCCAGCGTTGCAGATCTGCCAGCGTGGCGCGGCCGACGCGGGCCTTGTCGGCAACGCGACGCGCGTCCTGGGCGGCGATCCGGCGGTGTTCTTCGGAGGTTGGTGCAAAGCGGCGCGACTGGCCATGGGCGAGTTTCTGCCCGGCCAAGGTCCAGCCGATGGTGCCGTTGCGCAAGGCCGACACCGGGTTGGCGATGCCGGCATTGATCAGTGACTGGGTGCCAATAATGCTGCGGGTACGCCCGGCGCAGTTGACGATGATACGGGTGGCCGGGTCCGGCGCCAGTTCACGGGCGCGCAACACCAGTTCAGCACCCGGCACGCTGATGCCGGTGGGGATGCTCATGGTCTGGTATTCGTCGAAACGGCGCGCGTCGAGCACCACCACATCGGCCTGGCTGTCGAGCAAGGCCTGCACCTGTTCAGCCGCCAGGGACGGCGTATGTCGTTCGCTTTCGACCAGTTCGCCAAAGGCCTTGCTTGGCACGTTGACGTCGATAAACAGCTCGCCACCGGCTCGGCGCCAACCGTCTAGCCCACCTTCCAACTGGCTGACCTGGGTGTAGCCCAGCGCAACCAGGCGCTCAACGGCACGCTGCGCCAGCCCCTCGCCGTTGTCGTAGACGGTGACCTGCGTATCACGGCGTGGAATGCGCGAATACACCTCCAGTTCCAGCTTGGACAGCGGGATGTTCGCAGCGAACAGCGGGTGAGACTCGGCAAACGGCGCTTCTTCGCGCACGTCGACCAGAGCGACTTCCTCACGGTCCAACAAGGCCTGGCGAATCTGGGCAAAGCTGCGGGTCGATACGGTGGTCATAGGGCAGGACTCTTTTCTTTGGACACATCCCAGATGTTCGGGAGGTAGGCGTTGGAATAACCGGAGATAAACAGTTTTTCGCTGCCGTCGGGCTGGTACACCGCGCGGCGCACGGCACCGATGTTGGCGCCGTACACATGGATGCTGATAGACACCTGGTCGCTGTGTGCATTGCTGACCTGATGAATATCCCCCACCTTGGGCGACACGGCCTCGACCTGGCCCGGCACCAAGTGAACAGGCCTGCCTTCGGCCACCAGGCTGCCGTCAGGCGCGCGTTCGAAACCCTGGGAAAACTCCGCGCCACGCAACATGCCAATCAGCCCCCACACCCGATGGTCATGAATCGGTGTGCTTTGCCCCGGCCCCCACACAAAGCTGACGATGCTGAAACGCTGGCGGGAATCGGCATGCAACAAAAATTGCTGGTAGCGCTGCGGGTCGGGCTGGGCGTATTCGTCGGGCAGCCAGTCATCGTGGCTGACCAGTTGCGCCAGTAACTTGCCGCCACGGTGCAGCAGGTCGCCTTCGCGTGGATTGCCGTCGATCAATTCCGCCAGGGCGCCTATAAAGGCTCTGAGTCTCTCGGGGTGCGGGGCCTGGGTCATGGCAATTCCATCGTGCTGTTGATGGTTTTATATAAGCATAATGTTTATATTTAATATGCTATTTTTTAATGATTAGCTTATAGCTTTAGGTAATTTAGAACCGGTCTGAATAGCGTTAGACGTTATCGATCCCAGCATGGACTATCCAGGCAGCGTTGCGGCAACTATGCTTCGCACACATCTTAATGACTGTTCTCTATGTGCGGCCCAAATGAAAATTGACGATATCGATGCCTTTGTCGAAGTGATTCGTTGCCAGTCCATCAGCCACGCAGCCGAGTCGTTGCAGCTGACCCAGCCGGCCATCACCCGCCGTGTGCAGAACTTCGAGCAGGCGCTGGGTGTGGAGCTGTTCGACCGCAATACCAAGCCTCTGAAGCCTACGCTGATTGGCACCCGGGTCTATGAGCAATGCCGCCTGATCCTGCGTGAGATGGACGCACTGCGTGAACTGGTGGCCACGGACGCGCCGCCCACCGGCGTGCTGCGCCTGGGCGTGCCGCAAACCATCGGCGATGTGGTGCTGCTGGATGCGCTCAAGCAGCTGCGTACCGAATACCCGGACCTGCGCGCCCAAGTCGCCACCGGCTGGGACAGCCAGTTGGTGGGCAAGATCGAGCGCGGCGAGCTGGATGCGGCGGCGGCCTTATTCCCGGCCGGCAAGATATTCCCGGACAACATTGTCGGTGAGTCCATCGGCAAGATGGAGCTGGTGGTGGTGTGCGCCAAGGCACAGTTACCGAAGAAACCGTGCAAGTTGGCGGACGTGTACCAGAATGGCTGGATTCTCAACCCGGATGGCTGCGGTTTCCGTGCCGGTTTGCAGCGCACGCTGTCCGATCAAGGTTTGGCATTGCGGGTGAACCTGGAAACCTTCGGCACCGAGCTGCAATTGGGGCTTGTGGCTGACGGCCTGGGATTGGGCCTGGTGCCACGCCCGCTGTTGGAGCGCAGCGCCCATCGTGAGCAACTGGCGGTGATGCAGCTCAAGGACTTCAAACCGGTGCTGGATTTGTGGCTGATCTACCCGCACTTCCTGGGCAACCTGCAAGGCCCGGTGGATGCGTTTGGCCAGTGGGTGGCGGCGTCGTTGCACAAGCTGCGGGACGCGGCCTGAGCATTATGGTTATGAAAAAAAATAATAATTAGCTTAGATTAAAATGTGCTTTTTATTATTTTTTGCCATCCCATAGGCTGACTGGAAGTCCTTAAGGCTATCCAGGAAGTTTTGCCATGAGCAGCGTCACCCCGATCTCCAGCGTTTCCAGCAACGTTCGCCAGCGCGTCACGCCAGAAGAGTGGGAGGTGCGCGTCAAACTGGCCGCGGCCTATCGACTGGCGGCGTTGTACAAGTGGACCGACCACATCTACACGCACTTTTCCGCCCGTGTGCCGGGGCCGCAGGAGCACTTTCTGATCAACGCCTTCGGGCTTTTGTTCGATGAAATCAGCGCCTCCAACCTGGTCAAGGTCGACCTCGACGGCACCCTGGTCGATGACCCGACCGGCCTGGGCATCAATTACGCCGGTTATGTGATCCATAGCGCTATTCACGGTGCCCGCCACGACCTGCAGGCGGTGCTGCACACCCACACCCGTGACGGTATTGCGGTGTCGGCGCAAAAAGACGGCCTGTTGCCGATCTCCCAACATTCCATCGCGTTCTCCGGGCGAGTGGCCTATCACGGCTATGAGGGCGTGGCCCTGGACTTGGATGAGCGTGAGCGGCTGGTGGCGGATTTGGGTGACAAGAGTGTGATGATCTTGCGTAACCATGGGCTGTTGACGGCTGGCGTCAGCGTGGAGCATGCGTTCCAGCAGCTGCAAGGGTTGGAGCGCGCGTGCACTATCCAGATTGCGGCGCAGGCGGGCGGCAATGCTGAGTTGATCTTCCCGCCGGCAGAGGTGGTGGCCAAGGTGGAAGAGCAGGCCAAGGTATTCAGCAATGGCGAAGGGCCGGGCGTGGCACGGCATTGGAATGCGTTGATTCGGCAATTGGAACGCACCGATACCGATTACAAAAACTGAGTTTGAAATCACTGAACAAGTAAAAAATGTGGGAGCGGGCTTGCTCGCGAATGCGGAGTGTCAGTCAACGGAAATATCGACTGATCCACCGCTTTCGCGAGCAAGCCCGCTCCCACACTGGGTTTTTTGGGGGCTTAAGCGACCTGTTTGGCCTGCTCGCGCTCTGCGACCCACTGGCGGGTCAGCGGGATCAGCTGTTTGCCATAGTCGATCGCATCATTGAGCGGGTCGAATCCACGGATCAGGAAGGTGGTGATGCCCAAGTCGTAGTAATCCAACAACGCTTCAGCGACTTGTTCGGCGGTGCCTACCAGCGAAGTGGAATTGCCCTGCGCGCCGAGCAACCCGGCAATCCCGGTCCACAAACGCTTATCCAGCCGCGACCCCTGCGCCGCTGCTGCCAGCAACCGACGCGAGCCTTCATTCGGCGGTTCATGGCGCACAAAGCCATTCTTTTCGGCCAGTGCGGTCGCCTGTTGCAAGATCGTTTCGGCCCGCGCCCATGCCAGCTCCTCGGTTTCGGCGAGGATCGGTCGCAACGACAAGCTGAAGCGAATTGTACGCCCGTGCCTGGCCGCTTCCGCACGCACCTGGGTCACGGTTTCGCGTACCTGCTCGTAGGTTTCACCCCACAGCGCATACACGTCGGCATGCTTGCCCGCGACCTCAATGGCGGCCTTGGAGGAACCACCGAAATACACAGGAATATGCGGCTGCTGCGGCGATTTCACCGTCGAGTGTGCGCCCTCTACCTGATAGTAGGTGCCGTCGAAATCGAAGGGCTGTTCGCTGGTCCATTCCTGGCGTACCACACTGAGGTATTCGTCGGTGCGCGCGTAGCGTTCGTCCTTGCCGATATGGCTGCCATCGGCGCGCAGTTCACGGTCGTCGCCACCGGTAATGATGTGCACGGCGGTTCGGCCACCGTTGAATACGTCCAGGGTGGCGAATTGGCGTGCAGCCAGCGTGGGTTGGGTAAAGCCTGGGCGATGGGCGATCAGGAATTGCAGTTTTTGGGTCACGCTGGCGGCATGTGCGGCGATCAGCGTACTGTCCGGGCTGTTGGAGTGGAAGGCCACCAGGGCGCGGTCGAACCCTGCGGCTTCGTGGGCGCGGGCCACGCTTTCGACGTAGTCCGGTTGCAGGGTAGGGCCGCTGCGCGGGTGGATCTCGGAGGCGTGGTGACCACCGATATAGCCGATGAATTCAATGCTCATGGTCTGTCCTTGCTAATGACGGGATTGACACCTCCTCCGGGCGTGGGGTCGGTCACTCGGGTCAAAAGTAAGGGCAGCGGGCGGGTCTGTAAAATGCCTGTTGGTTCTAACCTAATTATTAAAATACTGAATCATTTTCTATTTTAGCTATCAGTAATGTGCATTAAAGGCCGCACTAAAGACGCAACCGAACCTCCGCACACAACCCGCCGCCTACTCGGTTACTCAAGATCAGCGAGCCGCCCATCGCCACCGCCAACTGCTGCGCGATCGCCAGCCCCAACCCGGTGCCGCCTGTGCCTCGATTGCGTGAGCTCTCCACCCGGTAAAAGGGCTGCATCACCTGCACCAATTCATCTTCGGCAATGCCAGGCCCACGGTCTGACACGGTGATGGACAACTCCCCGGACGCGGTCGAGCCGACTTCCAGTTCCGCGCTGCCGGCGAATTTCAGGGCATTGTCCAGCAGGTTCACCAGCACGCGGCGCAGTGCATGGGGGCGGGTGTCGAGGACGAGGGCGCTTTTGCCGGTGAGGCTGACAGGCTTGTTCATGTCCTGGTAATCAAACACCAGGCTGTCGAGAAAGGCGTCCAGATCAATGCGGTGACTGGCCTCGGTGGCACCGTGGACGCTGCGGGCGTAGGCCACTCCTTCACGCACCAGGTGCTCCATTTCGCCCAGGTCGCTCCACAGCTTGTCGCGATCGGCGGAGTCTTGCATAAACTCGGCGCGCAGTTTCATGCGGGTAATCGGTGTTTGCAGGTCGTGGGAAATCGCCGCAAGGATCTGCATGCGTTCCTTGAGGTATTCGGCGATGCGCGTTTGCATGGCATTGAACGCTATCGCCGCATGCGCAACCTCGGCTGGGCCTTTCTCGTCCAGAGGCGTGGGGTGTGCGTTGGGGTCAAGGGTTTCGACGGCGCGTGCCAGGCGAGTCAGCGGGCGGATGGCCAGGCGCACGGCAAACCAGGTACAGCCGAGCAACAGCACCAGTTGCAGCACCAGCACCACGGGCAACCAATAGGCGACGGGCAAGGCGGCTGGGCGCACATCGAGGGTTATCGGGTTGCCATCGGCCAGGGTCAGGTGCACCTGGAAGTGTTTCTGCATGCCGGGAATGTTGCGCAAGGTCAACGCGTACTGCTCACCCAGCGCCTGTGAAATCGAGGTGGCGGCCATCGGCACGTCATCGCTGTTCATCGGCTCACCGGCCTCGCCGGCATTGAGCAGGTAGCGGTAGTTCTGCCGGTCGATACGCGGCAACCAACTGGCGCGCTCGTTGGCGGGCAGTCGGTCGAGGATGGCCACCGAGGTGGAGACATCGTTCTCCAGGTTGCCCAGCATGGCCGTGCGCGCGCTGATATAGCGTTCGTAGAACTGCGCGCTGAAGGACAAACCATTGGCACACACCAGGCTGATCAGGAAGATCAGCGACAACTGCGACGCCAGGGTGCGCGGCCAGCCGAACCGCCATTTCATTGCGTGGCCCCGAGGACTTCCACGGCCAGGGAGAACACATACCCTTCGCTGCGTACGGTCTTGATATAGGCCGGTTCGCGGGCATCATCCAGCAGGCGTTGGCGCAGACGGCTGACCAACAGGTCAATGGAGCGGTCGAACAAATCGGCGTCGCGGCCCTGGGTCAGGTTGAGCAATTGGTCGCGGTTGAGCACGCGCTGCGGATGGTCGAGAAACACCCGCAACAGGCGGTATTCCGCGCCGCTCAGGGCCACCAGGGTGTCGTCTTCGTCGAGCAGGTGGCGGGCAGTCGTGTCCAGGCGCCAGCGCCCAAAACGAATCAGTCGCCCGCTCTCACTCACCACCAGGTTCGGCGGCAGCATGCGCGTGCGGCGTAACACTGCGTTGATCCGCGCCAGCAATTCACGGGCGGCGAAGGGTTTGACCAGGTAATCATCGGCGCCCATTTCCAGGCCGATGATGCGATCGGTTTCATCGTTACGCGCGGTGAGCATCAGCACCGGCGTAGCCTTGTGCTTGCCCACCCGCAGCTCGCGGCACAACTGCAAGCCGTCGTCGCCGGGCATCATGATGTCGAGCACGATCAGGTCAACCGGGGTGGTGTCGAGGAAGCTGCGCATCTGGCGGCCGTCAGCAACCACGGTAGTGCGCATGCCGTTTTTCTTCAGGTAATTACCCAAAAGTTCGCGGATCTCCCGGTCGTCATCGACGATCAGGATGTGATCGACATGATCCATGCTGCCTTCCTCGTTAAATGCTCATGAGCCGCAGTCTAGCCATCGGCGCCGGCTTTGCCTTGTGCCCTTTGTATTGCAGTGTATCTGGCGATAACGAGATACACGGCGATGCAAAAAAACCGACAGGCACGCGTGCGGGGATCGTTCACCCCAGCGCCTAAGCTAATTCTAAAAAGGTATTTATTACGCGTTTTTAAGATCGTTTAGCTTGGTCGCTCCAACCCAAGACGTTCATGGAGTGAGCCTTTGATGCTGCAATCAATTACCACGTTGCCGTTGCTGGACCTGTCACAGCTCGACGGCAGCCCGCAGCAGCGCGGCAAGTTCCTTGATGAGCTGCGATCTGCCGCGCGGCATATCGGGTTTTTCTACCTCACGGGGCACGGGATCGACCCGGCGCTGTTGAGCCAGGTGCAGCAGCAGGCACGCGCATTTTTCGCCTTGCCCGACGCCGATAAACGCGCGGTCGGCATGCTCAACTCCCCGCACTTTCGCGGTTACAACCGCGCCGCTTCGGAGATCACCCGGGGCCAGCCGGACCTGCGCGAACAGTTCGACGTCGGCGCCGAGCGCGAGCCCCTGGATGCAGAACAATACCCGGCCGCCTGGGCGCGCCTGCAAGGTCCGAACCAATGGCCGGCCGCTTTGCCCGAGCTCAAGCCTCGGGTGCTGGCCTGGCAGCAAGCGATGACGCAGATGTCGTTGCGCCTGCTGCGCGCCTTCGCCCAGGCGCTGTCGCTGCCCGAGAATGCGTTTGACGCGCTGTACGGCAGCACACCCAACGAACACATCAAGCTGATCCGCTACCCCGGTCGTCATGCACAACAAAGTCGCCAGGGCGTAGGTGCGCACAAGGACTCCGGCTTCCTGAGCTTCCTGCTGCAAGACCAGCAAGCCGGTTTGCAGGTGGAAGTGGAGGAGGGCCGTTGGATCGACGCCGCGCCGCGCCCCGGTACGCTGGTGGTCAATATCGGCGAATTGCTTGAGTTGGCCAGCAACGGCTATCTGCGCGCCACCGTGCACCGGGTGGTCTCGCCGCCGGTGGGCAGCGAGCGCTTGTCCCTGGCGTTTTTCCTCGGCGCACAGCTGGATGCGGTGGTGCCGGTGTACCCATTGGCGCCGGAACTGCTGCGTGATGCACATGGCCCGGCCAGCGACCCGCGTAACCCGCTGCTGCGCGATGTCGGCTGGAATTACCTCAAGGGCCGCCTGCGTTCGCACCCTGATGTCGCCCAACGTTTTTACGCCGACGCCACACTTCCCCAAGCACTGTCCGCCTGATCAGGAGATCACGATATTGAAAACCACCGCACTTACCCTGGCGGCGTTGCTGGCCTCATTCAGTGTGTCGGCCGCCGATGCGTTGCGCGTCGCCGCCGACCCGATTCCCCATGCACAGATCCTCGAATACGTGCAGAAGCTTGACCCGAGCCTGAACCTGAAAATCATCGAGATCCCCAGCGGCGTGAACTCCAACGAGTTGCTGGCCCACGGTGATGTGGACGCCAATTACTTCCAGCACCTGCCGTATCTCAACTCACAGGAGCAGGCCCTCGGGCAGAAATTCGCCGTGGCGGCCACCGTGCATATCGAACCGTTGGGCATCTATTCCCATCGCCATACCAGCCTCGCCCAGGTGCCGGATAAAGGCACCGTGGCCGTGCCGAACAACGTCACCAACCTCAGCCGCGCGCTCTACCTGCTGCAAGCCAATGGCCTGATAACACTCAAGCCAGGTTTCAATGATGCGTCCAAGGACCAGGCCACGCCCAAGGACATTGCCGAGAACCCCAGGCACCTGAAGATCCTGGAAATCGAATCGCCGCAAATCCCCCGTGCGTTGGACGATGTGGACCTGGCGGTGATCAATGGCAACTTCGCGCTGGAGGCCGGGTTGGTGCCGGCCAAAGATGCCTTGGGGTTGGAAAAGGCCGAGGGCAACCCCTACGCGAATATCCTCGTGACCACGCCCAGGTTGGCGGACGACCCGCGTATCAAGCAGCTCGCCAAGGACCTGCGTTCGCCGCAAGTTGCCCAGTTCATCAGCGAAAAATATGCCGGCTCGGTGATCCCGGTGGCGGTCGAATGATCGTCGTCGAAGGGGTCAGCAAAACCTACGCCGGTGGCCAGCCGGCGGCGCTGGATAACGTGTCGCTGCAGATTGCCGATGGGTCGATCTTCGGCATCGTCGGCCGCAGCGGGGCGGGCAAAAGCACCTTGCTGCGCTGCCTCAATTTGCTGGAGCGGCCAACCAGCGGGCGCATCCTGCTGGATGGTCAGGACCTGACCCAACTGAGCGACAAGCAATTGCGCGAGCAACGCCAGCGCATCGGCATGATCTTCCAGGGCTTCAACCTGCTGCATTCGCGCAACGTGGCGGATAACGTGGCCGTGCCGCTGGAAATCGCCAAGGTGCCCAAGGCTGAGCGAGCGGCGCGGGTGGCCGAGTTGCTGGCATTGGTAGGGCTCGGCGACAAGGCCCAGGCGTTTCCTTCGCAATTGTCGGGCGGGCAAAAACAACGGGTGGGTATTGCCCGCGCGTTGGCGGCGCGCCCGGCGTATTTGCTGTCGGATGAGGCCACCAGCGCCCTTGACCCGGAAACCACCGCGTCGATCCTTGAGCTGTTGCGCGACATCAACCGACAGCTGGGGGTGACCATCGTGTTGATCACCCACGAACTGGAGGTGGTCAAGGCCATCTGCGACAGCGCGGTGTCCCTGGCGCAGGGCCGCGTAGTAGAAAGCGGCACCTTGCTGCAATTGCAGGCTGACCCGGCATCGCGCCTGGGCCGCTCGCTGGCGCCCAGCCTGCAAGTGGTGCGGGCCGTATGAAAACCGACTGGAACGACGTGCTTCAATTGTTGCTCAATGCAACAGGCGAAACCCTCTACATGGTGCTGCTGGCGGGGTGGTTCACACTGTTGATCGGCCTGCCGCTGGGCGTGGTGCTGTTTATCAGCCGACGCGGTGGCCTGTTCCCCCTGCCACGGCTCAACCGTGTGTTGGGCGGGGTGATCAACCTGGGGCGTTCATTGCCCTTTGTGGTGATGTTGATTGCGTTGATTCCGCTGACACGCTTGATCGTCGGCACGACGCTGGGCAGCACGGCGGCGGTCGTGCCGATTACCATCGGCGCCTTTCCATTTTTTGCGCGCATCGTCGAGAACGCCCTGGATGAAGTGGACAAGGGCCGCATCGAGGCCATCGTGGCCATGGGCGGTGATATCCGCCACGTGATTCTAAAAGTCCTGCTGCCCGAAGCCTTGCCGGCGCTGGTGGCCGGGGTGACGTTGACGTTGGTGATGCTGATCGGCTTTTCGTCCATGGCCGGCGTGATCGGCGGCGGTGGCCTCGGCGACTTGGCGATACGGTATGGCTACCAGCGTTTCAACAATCAGATCATGGTGGTGACGGTCATCGTGTTGGTGGTGCTGGTGCAGGGCGTGCAAAGCCTGGGGGATCGCTGTGTGAGGTCGTTGGCGCATCGTCGCTAAACGTGATCGGTTTGCAGCGGGTCAAGGGGCGCGCACGGCCTTGAGCAGCAGCGCCTCGAACACCCGCTGCGCGCGTGGCTCATCACTGTGGGCCACATTGAAGCGCATCGAGTTGAGGTGAGCGGGGTCATAGCCGAACAGCGCACCCGGCGCCAACACCATGCTGCGTTTCAACGCCTCCTGGGCCAGTAGCTCGCCATTTACGCCCGCTGGCAGGCGCGCCCAGATAAACATGCCGCCTTCATAGGCCATCGGCAATTCGCAGCCGCAGCGCTTGAGCCATTGCTCGACGCGCCCACCCGATTCCATCAACCGCTGCACCATGCGCTTGCGGTGTTTGGCGTAGCTGCCTTCGCTGAGCATGCGATAGACGATCTGTTCGAACAGCTCCGAGGTCACGCCGCCGCTCATCAACTTCATGTTGGTCAGGTTGGCGGCCAGTTGCGGCGCGGCCACCACATAGCTGACGCGCGTGTTGGCGCTCAGGATCTTGGAGAACCCCGACAGGTAGGTGACCTGGTTCAGGCCCGCCAGGGTGGCCAGTCGGGGCGGCGGGTTGGGGTGCAAGTCGCCGTAGAGGTCATCCTCGACAATATGGCAGTGGTACTGCTGGGTCAGTTGCAGCAGGCGAAACGCCTGGCTGGGGCTGAACGAGTGGCCGGTGGGGTTATGCAGCACGCTGGTGGTGAGATACAGGCTGGGGCGGTGCTCGGCCAGCAGCTGTTCGAGGGCGGTGAAGTCAAAGCCGTCGGGGCGGCGCTGGATAGTCACCACTTTGACGCCGTGCAGGGCCAGGTTGGCGTGGAAGTTGAAGTAACACGGCGCGTCCAGCAGCACGGTGTCGCCGGGGCGTGCGAGCAGGCGCATCAGCATGTCCAGGCCCTGCACGGTGTTGGGGGTGGTGATGATTTGCTCGACCGGCACCGACAGGCCTTCGGCGTGCAGTTTCTGTTGCAGGGCTTGGCGCAACGGTAACAGCCCGGCCGGCGTGCCCAGCCCGGCGATGCGCAACGACGGCGCGCGCACCACGCTGCGCAGGGTTTGGCGGATGGCTTCGCCGTTCAGCCATTCCTCCGGCAAGTGGCCGCCACCGGGGCGCAGTTCGCCGCTGACGGTGACCAGCGGGCGCCGCAACACGCTGAGCAGGTCCTGGGGCAGCAGGTCGACCCAGGTCGCCGAAGTCGGGTGGGCGGTTTCCATCGCCACAAAGTAGCCGCGCCCCTGGCTTGAGGTCAGCAGGTTGCGCCCGCGCAGACGGTCCAGTGCCTCATTGAGGGTGAATTTGCTCACACCCAGGGTCTGGGTCAACTCACGCACCGATGGCAACTTGCTGCCGGGCGCCCATTCACCGCTCTCGATGGCCTGGCTGAACGCCGCGACGATCTGCTGGACCTTGGGTGTGCCTTCCACAAAGGCGATGGCGGATACAAACATAAACCTTCCTTGTCTTTGCCGGTGCTTTTACCGGTGAAGTTAGGCCGGATTAGGCATCACTTTACCTGCCTTGTGCAATGCCGCTCCCCTAGACTGCGCGCCATCTCGCCAGGAGTTGGCGACATTCCCTACAGGCGAGCAATGGATTTCGCATCCTTATGAAGACTTATATGTGCGCACCCTGCGGCTTTATGTACGTAGAAGAATTGGGCATTCCGGAGGACGGAATCCCGGCAGGCACCCCTTGGGAAGAGGTGCCTGAAGACTGGACATGCCCCGATTGCGGCGTGACCAAGGCCGACTTCATGGCCATCGAACTTTAACCCTCCATCAACGAAAGGAATCGCTCCATGGACAGCAAACTGATCAACCCCACCGTGCCGTTCTGTACCGGTGTGGCTCACCAGAAATACCTCGGCGCCGAAAAAGGCCTGCAAACCGCTGTCGAAGGCGACTGCACCCACTGGTACATCGACGGCAGCCTGTTTGGTGAAATGGTCGACGACTGGACCGAGGCACGCATCGTCAGCCTGCAGGCGCACATCGAGGCGACCGGTGTTAAGCCAATATTCCACGGCAACTTCAAGGCGCCACTGGGCAGTGACGTCGAGGCGTTCCGTGTGGCGGCCGTGGAGTACGTGAAAAAAGAGATCGACATCGCCAGCCGTTTGGGCGCGCCGTTGATCATTCACGGTGGCTGCATCGTCGAGCCGAAAATGGTGCTGATGGCCAAGAAGGTTGCCCTGGAGCACTACCTCAAGTCGGTACAGGAACTGGCAAGTTACGCCGAGGCCAAGGGCACGGATATCTACCTGGAGAACCTGTCCAACTACGTCAACTACCGGCCGTTCCACTACATCTTCACCCATGAAGCCGAATACGCCTTTGTATTCGAGCGCCTGCAAGCGCACAGCAACGTGTACTTCTTCCTGGATGCCGGCCACGCCAACATCGAAAACGGGCTGCCGGCGGAAGTGGTGCGCAAGTATCACCACCTCATCAAGGGCATTTCCTTCAGCAACAACAACGGCGTGCAAGACCAGCACTTCGGCATTCATGACGGCAACTGTGACTACGCCGACGTGATGCAGGCCATCGTCGAAACCAATTGGAAAGGCCTGGTGGCCTTTGAAACCCGCAACCAGACCGCCAAAGCTGCCCTGGCTGACCTGGCGCTGATGTACCGCGAATCCCTGACGACCGAAATCGCGGTCGCCTGATGGGCCCAGGGGCGGGCGCTTGCGTGGCCCGCCCCGTTGTTTTTTTCAATCCAAGGTCCCGGACCATGACAACTGCGTTAACGCTGTCTTCGTTTCTCTACTTTCTGCTGTTTTGCGCCACCATGACCTTCAGCCCCGGCCCGATGACCCTGCTGCTCTTGAGCCTGGGTTTGAAAGACGGCCTGCGCAGCTCGATCCCGGCGCAGATCGGCGCCACGGTGTCCTATCTGATTTCGATCCTGATCTTTGCCGTGGGCTTTTCGGAATTGATCAAGGGCAACCTCGCCATTACCCAGACCATCCAGTTTGTCGGCGTGGCCTACATTCTTTACCTGGCCTACAAGCAGTGGACCAGCAGCGGCGTCGCGATCAACAAGGACGGTGCCGTGGAGGGCTCGCGCAGCCTGTTCGGCAAAGGCTTGCTGACCGGGTTTTCCAACCCCAAGACCATCATCATGTTCAGCGCGGTGTTCCCGCAGTTTGCCGGGTCAGGTGAGCACAGCTCATCGGCGGATATCGCGATCCTGGGGTTAACCTTTCTGACGCTGCAATTTGCCAGCGGTTGCCTGTACTGCTATTTCGGCCAGCGCATCAAGCACGTACTGGAAAACCCCAAGCGCCGGGTGTTGTTGCAGCGGGTCACGGCGGTGTTGCTACTGGGTGTGGCGTTGATGCTGGCGCGCGGTTTTTCGCACTGAATGGCCTGATCTACAGCCTTATGAGCGGTAGTGGCGATTTGCCGTTGCCCTGATAGACTCCAGGCATTCATCCAGGATTACACCCGACCATGTCAGCTGCCGGAGGAAAAGGACTTCCGCTCGCTTCACGGTTGTATAAATCACGTGCACTGGGGCTGACGCTCGGCTTCGTGTGCGTGGTGTTTGGTATGTATCCCCTACACCCACCGGCGTGGGTGTGGGTGTGGATGGTGATCAACGCCTTTGTCTGGCCGCACCTCGCCTATCAATGGTCGCGCCGCGTGAGCAATTCACTGCGCAGCGAACGCCGCAACCTGCTGTTCGACTCCTTTTGCGGCGGGTTCTGGGTCGGCGCCATGCACTTCAACCCGCTGCCCAGCGTCACCACCGTGTCGATGATGACCATGAACAACGTCGCCATCGGCGGGTTTCGCTTTATGTTGGCCGGTTGGGTCGCGCAGGGGTTGGGTATTGGCCTGTCGTTGCTGATGTTTGGTCCGGCGTTTATCGCCGTGACGACCGAGATCCAGCTGTATGCGTGCCTGCCGATCCTCATGCTGTATCCCCTGGCGCTGGGTTGGATCTGCTATCGCCAGGCCGTGACCCTGGCCCGACACAAACGCGAGTTGCTGGCGTTGAGCCGCACGGACAGCCTGTCCGGCCTGCTCAACCACGGTGCCTGGAAAGACCAACTGGAAATCGAGTTTCAGCGCTGCCGCCGCGAGCAGGTGGGCGCGGCCATTGCGCTGATCGACATTGACCATTTCAAGACCATCAACGATACCTACGGCCATGTCACTGGCGACATCGTGCTGCGCCAATTGAGTAAAGTCCTGCGCCAGAACCTGCGGACCTCCGACCTGGCCGGGCGTTATGGCGGCGATGAGTTTTGTGTGATTCTGCCGGATATGCCACTCAATCGCGCTACAGAAGTGATGGATGCCTTGCGCGATCGCTTCAGTGCGCTAGCGTATGCGCAGGACCCAACCCTGCGCGCCAGCTTGAGCATCGGCCTGGCACCGTATCAAGCGGCCCACGCCGATTCCACCAGTTGGCTCAACGACGCCGACCAGGCCTTGTATGAAGCCAAGAGCAGCGGGCGTAACCGGGTCAGCTCAGTGCAGGGGAGTTGGTTGCGGTCGGTTTAGTGGGGTAGGGTGTCGCAGCCCCTCCCAACAAAAAACAAGGATCGGTCCATGCTCTTTTCCTTCTCCCGTACCCTCCTGGCCGCGACCCTGGCCTTGTCCTTCGCAATGCCGGCCTACAGCGCCGAACCCCACAAACAGATCCAGGCGGATTCCGAGCAGTACAAGGCCGAGGCCCTGAAACTGTTGGAGCGCCTGGTGAATATTGATTCGGGCTCCGGCTACGAGCCCGGCCTGACCCAAGTGCGCGACATCGCCGTCGATGAATTGAAACAGCTCGGTTTCAGCATCGAACTGGTGCCGGACAAGGCCGCCAATAACAGCCATGTGATCGCCACCCTCAAGGGCACCGGTAAAGCCAGGATCCTGCTGATGGCCCACATGGACACCGTGTTCAAGGAAGGCTCGGCCGCCGAACGCCCGTTCCACATCAAGGACGGTCGCGCTTATGGCCCTGGCGTGATGGACGACAAGGGCGGCATCGTCGCCGGCATCTACGCGCTGAAAGTCCTGAAAAACCAGGGCTTCAAGGACTACGCACAAATCACCTTCCTACTCGACGCCAGCGAAGAAACCGGCTCCGAGGCCGCGTCCGAGCTGATCCGCAACACCGCCAAAGGCCACGACGTTACCCTGAACCTCGAACCCGGCCGCCCAGCCGACGGCCTGGTGGTATGGCGCAAAGGCAGCGCCACCGCCGTGGTCGAAGTCAAAGGCAAAGCCGCCCACGCCGGCGTCGCCCCGGAACTGGGCCGCAACGCCGCCATGGAAGCGGCGCACCAGATCCTTCAACTGGGCAAACTGGGCGATGAAGAAAAGAAAACCACCATCAACTTCACGGTCATCAAGGCCGGTGACCGCACCAACGTCATCCCCGACCAAGCCACCGCCAAGGCGGATGTACGCGCGGCGTTGCCGGAGGAGTTTGATCGAATCGAGAAAGACCTGGCGCGTGTTTCAGCGAATAAGTTGATCCCCGAAACCGAAGTGAAGACCAGCTTGCTGCGAGGCCTGCCACCCATGCCGCAAACGCCGGAATCGGACAAGTTGGTCGCCATTGCCCAGGGGATTTATGGGGAGCTGGGGCGTAAGTTGACGGTTGAAGGCAGCGGCGGGGCGGCGGATGCGAGCTTGTCCGCCGGGGTTGGGACGCCGACGTTGGATGGGTTTGGGATCGTGGGCGGGAATATTCATACGCCGGAGGAATATGCCGAGGTGGAGAGTGTGGCGCCGCGTATTTATCTGCTTAGTCGGATGATTATGGAGCTTTCCAAGCGGTGATTTGATTGCAGGGCTCACTCATTCCGGTGAGCCCGATTCTCTGGCCAGCTGGCTTATTGTGACCGCTGCGCAACCCAACGCGAGCAAGCTCGCTCGCCACAGGGTTGGGGTTGTCAGTGAGGCAAGTGGTGTTCTTACCATGTGGATGGGTCTTCGAGACTGGCTCTTTGGAGGTCGTCTTTCCAAACCTCGTTGGCTAATCGGTAGATGTCGGCAAAAAAGCTTTGAGGGTCAACTATTTCTGTTTCGTCCCAGGCCATCGTTGAATATTTATCTGGGTCATCCTCAAAAAAACAATGAAAATCAAAGTTTTCTGTATTTAATGCGGCGTCCAGGTTTTCCATTAATTTGTATCGGTGGCGATAGGAAAGCTTGTTGTATGGATCCAGGCAATATTTGAGAATTAGATTTTCTCTATCTTTTTTGTCGTTGGGGTCATAGGCGTGAAGCTCTGCTCCCATGGTTTCCTCTCTGTCGTAAATGTCAAAAACTCCTACGAAATAATACAAGCTCGCATCAAAAGGTATGTGCTCGGAAAATGGGTGAAATAGCATTTTTATTCCTTGATCGGAAACAGAGTAAAAGGCGTGCCGTCTTCACGGAATTTCATCTCGGCACCATTCATCGAAGGATTGAACGTTGGATACATAAGGTCTTTCAAAAAAAAGAACAATGATTTTTTCGCTGTATTTTTCATTGTTAGGGTCGTAGTTCCACAACGCTTTACCTTTGATTTGTTCAAGGTCGAATATTTAAAGTGCCGTTGAAATATACGAGATGGGTTTTGAACGTTAGCACTTGGCTTGCAACCATCTCCACCTGGACAGGTGCTCAATCCCAGCGGGTCTACCCATCCGGTCGGGTTGGGCACGTACTGGTACGCATTGATTCCACCCGCCAGCTTCACCGGGTCAGGCGTCAGGTAGCGGCCAATATCCGGATTGTAGTAGCGATGGCGGTTGTAGTGCAGCCCGCTCTCCGGGTCGAAGTATTGGCCTTGGAAGCGCAGCGGGTTGTCGATTTTTCCGATGTCGAGTCGGGCAATCTCACCGTAGGCACGGTAGTGCGCCGACCAGACGATTTCACCGTCAGGCGCGGTCAGTTCCTGCGGTGTTCCGAGGTGTTCCGAGGTGGTCGAGTTGGTAGTGGAAGGGCTGGGTGTCTTTTGGACCAAAGCCTTCCAGCATTGCCAGAGGCCTAAAACTGTCCGGTTCGTAGATGTAGCTGCGATGGCGATCCGCGTGATGCTCGGCAATCAGCTTGTCGCCTTGCCAAAAAAACTCTGTGGTTGTGTCGTCGACGGTTTTGCTGATCCGTCGACCAAACGGGTCATAGCGATAGCTGGCCGTTCTCCCGTTCGGCTGGGTAATGCCGATCAGCCGATGCTGGCAGTCATAGCGATATTCGGTGACAAGTTGGTGACCCTTACAGCGTCGTTGGCGGATGAGGTTGCCGAACGCGTCATAGTCGTACTGATGATCGCCCTGGATCATCAGGCGATTACCGGCAACGATGTCCGGGTCGATCCTGCATTAGCAGGTTGCCTGCCGGGTCGTGGCCGAAGCGTTCATGTGCGTCTTGTGAGTGATCGGCCCGAGTCAGACGGGCGAGGGGATCGTAGTGGTGGTACCTCGTCCGCTCCTATTGGGGCTGCTTCGCAGCTCAACGCAAGCTCGCTCACTACAAGGTTTTCTGCTGCCTTATTTGTTTTTTATTTGAAGCTTTGTTTTTTCAGGGTTGAAGCCACATGTTTCAACCACGTTCGAGCGTCCTTCCATTCGTTAAGATAATAGTAGTAGCATCCAATGTCGGCGAATAAATAGTCTTGAAGCTCTTGCTCCGTCTTGTTGGTCATTATTAATCTGTCTAATTCTGACTGTACTTCGAATAGTACGTCCGCAGAAACATCGGAGATGAAAAAGTCAATTACATCATCTGCGTTCTTGTAGTCGTGCACCCAATCTTGATTAAAATAGCCTGCAAGGAATTGCTGTAGTTCGGGATAGTCTTGGTTCATGGGTTTGGAAATCCAGTATGAATTCGGTAGCCATTATGCATGTTGTTATCTCTGCGAATGACAAGGTGAATTTCCGTTCCGGGAACGGAAGTCGTGGTGTTCTTTTTAAAGCTGGTGCCTATAGGGTGTTTGACTTTTTGGACAATGACAACTTGATTGTTTTGCCCTTTGAAAAAGTTGCTAATCTTGGCTTTGTTGTCATCTAATACGTTTGATATTGCTAACTCTGCCGTTGCGCGATCATTTTCCGGTCCGTGGTCCTTTGGCGAGCGAGTGTGCTCGTCGCAGGTACCAGCTTGGGGGAACACGCTTCATTAGATGTTTTCAATCGATCAATGAATTGGCGTTTTTTGAAGTTCTGCGCTAATCGAAACTTGAGCGAGCAGCAGTTGCTCGATTAGCGAATCAATTGACTGCGCGGTAAGCGTTAAAGTGGGAGATTCCCATTCATAGTCTTTAACGACCTTTATTTGGAAGTGCCCTTTTGCGTCGAATGAAGGATACCAACCTACGTCAATTAGGAAGCCGTGTGGATACTCCACTTGAAGCAAGTCCTCTTTCAGATGGTGGGCTTGATGCTCAATCCCTGATTCCTGCAACATCGAGAGCTCGTCGTAAGTTACTTTGCCTTGTAGAAAATCTAACGAAATCATTTAGTTAGTCTCCGGAATTCTTGCTCTGATATAGGGTGGCCGTGGATTGTTTTCGCGCTTAATTCAATACGTATCCAACGGCTAGATACTCCTTCGCTGGCGCCAATGCTCTCAGGATACTCCATCACTTTCCACGTTTTTCCATTAGTAACTGTTCTGCCATTTTTATAGGCTTCTCTTTCCAGATTTTCAATATTTATGCCTGGCTTGTACTTGGCTGGGCCGGACTTTGTTGTAGCCAAAATATCTTTCCAAGGCATTTTTTTTGAGGGGCTGTGCTTATACCCATGAGCTGTCCACTCGATTTCTTCAGGTGCAGGCAGCGTCGGCTGGCTACCTTTGACTATTGCACTGTTTGCCGGATTTTCGACGTCCTCAAAGGGACCGCAATTACCAGGACATTTACTGAGTCCTAGCGGATCTACCCACCCCGTAGGGTTCGGCACGTACTGGTACGCGTTGATCCCACCCGCCAACTTCACCGGGTCAGGCGTCAGGTAGCGACCACTGTCCGGATTGTAGTAGCGATGGCGGTTGTAGTGCAGCCCGCTTTCCGGGTCGAAGTATTGGCCTTGGAAGCGCAGCGGATTGTCGATTTTGCTGATATCGAGGCGGGCAATCTCGCCGTAGGCGCGGTAGTGCGCCGACCAGACGATTTCGCCGTCAGGCGCGGTCAGTTCCTGCGGTGTTCCGAGGTGGTCGAGTTGGTAGTGGAAGGGCTGGGTGTCTTTTGGACCAAAGCCTTCCAGCAGTGCCAGAGGCCTAAAACTGTCCGGCTCGTAGATGTAGCTGCGATGACGATC